>JAISGI010000015.1 GCA_031263095.1 Rickettsiales bacterium
GAACCGGTTCGACACGGCAGACGTATACGCGCTCTACCTCGACATGGCGCTCTCCTTGGAGCCGGACATGGACATAGCGCTTTTAATGCGCGCGGACGCGTACCGCCGCTCGGGCGATATGGAAAGGTTCGAGGAAACCGCGTCCAAAATCCCGGCCTCAAGCTACCTGCGTCCGTTCGCCGAGCTTCAGCTTGCTCAAAATTCTATCAAGTCCAAGGGCGCCGAGGCAAAATCCATCGTCCGTCTTGAGGGTATTATAAAGGCCGAGCCCGACATTCTTCAAGCCTACAGCATTCTTGGCGATTATTATAAAGGTAAAAAGGAATACGAAAAGGCGCTCAAGGTTTATACCGCTGGTATCGAGCACGGCGGGGCTGACTCTATCATGGGCGACCTGTACTTCTCCCGCGCCGGGGCAAGGGATGCCATGGGCGACCGCGAAGCGGCCGGTCTGGATTTGGATAAGGCGGTCGAGCTATTGCCGCGAAACCCGGTTGTTTTGAACTATTACGGCTATTTTCTGATAAGCGGCCAAGGCGACGAAGACAAGGCGTTCGGCCTTATCGAGCGGGCGATGGCCGCCGACCCGGCGAACCCGTACTACCTTGACTCCTACGGCTGGGCATTCTTCAAAAAGGGCGATCGGACCCGCGCGCTGAAAATGCTTGAATACGCCCGCGCGCTAAGCCCGAAGAATCCGGTCATAATCGACCATTTGGCAAGCGTATATTGGAGCCTTGGACGATACGACGAGGCACGGTTCGAATGGGGCAAGGCGCTCGAGTTCTTCGGCTCCGGCGATTGGAACGACTCGCTTACCCGCCGCGACATCGAACGCCGGCTCGAGCACGGATTCGAAGGGTAGGGCACTCAGCCATATTTGATTCTATTTTGTTCGATTCAGCCGGGTTTTTGGTTTAATTTATGAACCCCAATAAGATAAAAGCTGTAAAAATCCTGCGGTTTCCGTAGGGTTTTTACTCATACTTCCAATTGAAAAAGCGAGCGTAGCGCTGATTTTTCAATTACCCCAGCTTCGCCTCCTGCTCCTTTATCGAATCTCGCACCTCAAGCTCCTGTATGAACCAGTGCCTGTCCGAGAACATCTTCAACACGAAATACGCCGATATTGCGAACATAAGATATATGAAAGTCTTCTGCGCCTTGAAATAAAGGTTCTCCCGCGCGACCTTTTTGTGCCGACCGGCAGCTGTTATCGCGCTTTTGATTCCCGCCCGCGGCAGCCCCTCTTTCGCCGCGACGCCAAGCGTTTCCGAGGCAAGCTTGTTCAGATTCCGTATATTCCGGTTCGCACACAGCGACAAAACGACCGCTGCGCCCAAACTGATGGGATTTTTGGTCGAAGACAGGGACAGGCTCTCCTCCGACTGTTCGCGCACATAATAAATCCCGCCGAAGAACGACAGCCTCCGTATGTTGAATTTTTCCAAAATATCAACAATAACCCTGCTCTTTTTGAGTTTTTTTACAACTCTATGCTCGCGCACGGTGGCGATAAGACGCGAATTCGGTATCTTTTGCGTGAAAAACGCAAGCCCCGCAAGCTCCGAGTCCTCAAGCCGGTCTATGTCGTCGACAAGGAAAAATACGTTCTTCCCATGCGCATATTCGTCAAGCGCAAAGGCGAGGATGTCGTCCGCACCGGCCTTGCGCTTGCCCATGCCGAGCGATTCCGATATTGCCCGTACTATGTCGCCCGTGTGCGCGGCGTTTATCTGGATGACCAGGCTCCCGTTGGCAAGACGCTCGGCTATGCGCGAAAGGGCTTCTGTCTTGCCGACGCCCTCCTTGCCGAAAATAAGCATTGCGCCGGGCCTGAACCGTGCGACAAGCACCGCGCGCTCGATAATCTTGCCGACTCCGCGCCCGTTGTTGAAGTGGCCCTCTCCCTCTGCGGGAAACGGCTCGGATGAGTAGCCGAAACGCTCGAATGCTTGCATTTGAATTCTCTTGCTTTTTGTCCATAGCGATTATAATATAGCCGTGTGTTAAATCAACAAAAAAGGTAATCCTTATGGATAAAGAGGAATTGCTTGAGTTCAAGGGCCAGGTGGTCGAGAAGCTCCCGAACGCGATGTTCCGGGTCAAGCTTGAGAACGGGCACGAGGTCATGGCCCACACCGCCGGCAAGATGAGGAAGTTCCGGATATGGGTAATGGTCGGCGACATGGTGAACGTCGAGATGACGCCCTACGACCTGACCAAGGGCCGCATAACGTTCAGATATAAGGACAAGCAGGGGCTCCAGAAAGAAGCTCTCTAGCTATACATTACATTCCCCATTTTTATTTTTTGTTATTATTGTCCCTGTGGAATCAGGAGATAACTTGAAAAGTTATCCTTGATTCCACAGGCAAATTATGCTATCATATAATCGTCTAACCAAAGGAGAAAGACAATAATGTTATATATGAACAAAAAGTGTACGGGGGGGGGCAGGTAAGTATATAGCTACTGCGCTTCTCCTGATTTCCGCCCAAACCAAAGCTTCCAACTATTACACCTGTACCGCCTGCGCCATACCCGGAGCATGCCAAGCTGGGGCAAGCACGGACTTTGACAAGTACAACACTCCGCTTACGCTTGCCGAGGCTACCGCCGCAATCGGCACGCCTGACAAGGCCCGCTGGCAGGTCGTCTTTCAGAGTCCCGGGCCCGGAACGTACGTAGGTCCATCCGCAGATAGGACGCATGCTCCCGGAATCTATCGCGTTGACACTTATGTGGCCGAGAATAATTATAGATCGAATGTCGTCGTATTGAACCAGTCGTTCTCCGCCCGGATATATTCGCTGTTGAATGCAGGATATTGCGCGGGCAACGCATGCACGATAATGGACTTTTTCAAATCTCCATATACCGAAACCGGCGAAAATCGCTTGGCATCTGGCGGAGAAGTGAATCAGAATACCCCCAACGGCGGAGTTATGGCCACGCCCGGCCTCTCGCTTGCCGACTTGGACAGGACTTCAGGCATGGTGTATCTGTATAAGCTGAATTGAAATATTTTTTGTTATTATTATAACTGTGGTAAGCGGGAGATAACTCATAGAGTTATCCTCGCTTTCCACAGGGCTAGACATATCATATTGACATCCCGATTCCTCTAGGGTATAATTCCTTTCATGTCAAAGCTGTTCGAAATAGCCGCCATGTTTTTCCCTCCCCGCAAGGGGTAGTGTCTGTCGCCTTGCTTTTAAGCGCAATTTCAACTATAATTCAATAGCATGTCCGCGAGGCGGACTTACAAAGGACAAGAAAATGAGAATAGAAAAACTGTTCCTGCACAGGGTTCAGGACGTGCCGGCCGACGTCAAGACCACGGGCCACCGGCTTATGCTGAGGGGTGGCTACGCGCACCAGACCGCGGCTGGCATATATACGCTTTCATCTATCGGGCTCAAGGCCTGCCGCAATATAATGGAGATTATAAGGCAGGAACTCGACTCGTTCGGGTGTCAGGAGGTTTCCATGCCCGTCCTCTCGCCAGAGGCACTGTGGAAAGAAACCGGCCGCGACAATATCGACATACTGCTTAAAATCAAGACCCACTCCGGCACGGACATGGTGCTGAATTTGAGCCACGAGGAGGTCGTGGTCGATTACGCCCGCGGCGCGCTGCAAAGCTATCGCCAACTGCCGCTTATGCTCTATCAGTTCCAGACCAAATATAGGGACGAGCTCCGCCCTCGTGCCGGACTTATACGGTGCCGGGAGTTCACTATGAAGGACGCATATTCCTTCAACGCAGATGAAAAAAGCTTGGACGAAACGTACGAACGCTTCCGAAGCGCGTATTTTACTATATTTGAAAAGGCCGGCTTGAAGGGTGTCTTTGACGTAAAAGCCTCCGGCGGCGACATGGCGGACGAGTACAGCCACGAATTCCAATGGATTTCCGAGGTCGGCGAGGATTTCTTCTACATATGCGACAAGTGCGGCTTCCGCGCGAACAAGGAAATCCTGACCGGCGGGGACAAGGACGCGCCCGACGTATCGGTATGCTCGGAATGCGGCGACAAGCTCGAGAAAAAGCGCGGAGTCGAGGTCGGCAATATATTCCGTCAGGGGCAGAAATTCACCGGCCCGATGAAAATGCGCTTTTCCGACCGGGACGGAACGGAAAAGACGCCGTTCATGGGCGCCTATGGCATAGGAATCGGCCGGCTTTTCGGCTGCATTCTGGAAAGCTCGGGCGAGGAGGGCAGGGCGGTATTCAACCTCGCCGTCGCGCCGTACAAGGTGCATGTAATCGCCTTGGGCGATACCGCGGCCGAGGCGGAAAAGCTCTACGACACGCTGACTAGGGCCGGGGTCGAGGCGATAATCGACGCGACCGACGCTCGCGCCGGTTCGAAATTCGCCGACGCCGACCTTCTTGGCGCGCCGATACGTGCGATTTTGTCGGACAAGAACATTGCCGCTGGCATAGTGGAAATGAAATATAGCGGAATCGACCGGGTTTTGCCCGAATCCCTCCCGCTTTCCACCGCCGCCGAAAAGATTATTGAGATGATTGAATAATGTCTTGTCGTTATTTTGCCTGTGGAATCAGTGTGTAACCCAAAGGGTTATGCACGGATTCCACAGTGAATCCCGAATTCCGTTCGCTAATCGAGTCTATACAAGTGCGCCGAATATGGCACTTTTTCCATATCGGCAAGCGTAATACCAGGGGTCAGCATTACGCTGTCGGCTGAATGCAGCCTCCCGCTGCCGTCGATATCCGGAAACGAGAATACGGTGTAGCGATGTCCGGGGTCATAGTCGAAAGCCGTCAGCAAGTACTTAATGGGTTGCTTCACCGCGAACACCGCGGACGAGTATGACGACGCACTGTAATACAGATCTACTCGATATACTCCGGCCGAGGGTAGCGTCCCCGTCTTCTCAGTCTTGACAACATTCGCCGCGCCGACGACCTCGTCGATAAGTGCCCATTTGTTCTTGGGCGGGACGCCAAGACAGGCCTCCGCCTCCCCAAGGCTCATCTTCTTGTCTCCATAAACGCAATCCGCCACGGCCCCAGCTTGACAAGCACCCGGCACCGCGCAGGCGGTACAAGTATAATAATTTGAAGATTGGGATTGAGCCGAGATTAGGAGAAGCGCAATAACTAAATACTTATTTGCCCCCCCCGTACACTTTTTGTTCATATATAACATTATTGTCTTCTCCTTTGGTTAGACAAGACCATAATACTACATTTCATTACTATTGTCAATCCTGCTTCCCGCAGATTACCCAAATGCCTTCGAAAAGCTGGTGTGCTCTACATTCTCGTTTGGCAGCTCGGTAAGGAACACCGACGGCACGTTCTGCTGCCACTGCCCGAACACTTGACGCGAACCGGCATAGTAGATAAGCGCAACTTTCTTCGCGCGCGTAAGCCCGACGTACGCAAGCCGCCGCTCTTCCTCAAGCCCGCTTGCACCCTCCTGTGTGGTCTTGTCGTTCGGAAAAATCCCCATCTCCCATCCCGGCAGGAACACGACCTCGAACTCGAGCCCCTTTGCCGCATGCAGGGTCATAAGCGACACATACTCGCTGTTCTCCATCGAGGCTTCATTGCTCTCTGTGAAGAGCGCTATGTACTCTAGGAACTCGGCAAGCGACTCGAAGTCCGATTTGAGTATGCCAAGGAATTCCATTATGTTCTGGAGCTTGGCCTCCGCCTCGACTTTCTTCGAATTCTTCCACATGTCGATATAGCCCGACTCCTCGAGCATGCGCTTGACAAGCTCCGAATGGTCGGCGATTTTCCCGTCCGCAGGATCGGCCGAAGTGCCACCCAGAATCGAGCGCCACCGGTCGAAATCATCCGCGAATTTTCGCCCGGCTTCTGCAGTCTTGCCTTTGAATAACCCGGTCGAAATAGCCTTTTTAAGGGCGTCCAGCATGGAAATCCGCCCCACCCGCGCAAGTGAGTTTAGCTCCGAAATAGCCTTGTCCCCCATACCGCGCCTTGGCACGTTTATTATCCGCTCGAACGAAAGGTTGTCCTGCGGATAAAGTAGCAACCGCAGGTACGCGATGATATCCTTTATCTCCTGCCGCTCATAGAACCGGAGCCCTCCTATGATACGGTAGGGTATGCCCGCACGTATGAACCGCTCCTCGAATAACCGCGTCTGATAGCCCGCGCGTACAAGCACCGCCATCTCGGCAAGCGGCACGCCCTTCCTCTGCCGGTATTCGATTTCGTCGACGATTTGATGAGCCTCCTCCTCTCCGTTCCACACTCCACGCACGAAAACCTTGCATGAATCCGGGTCGTCGGCAAGGTTCTCGCACGGGCGCAGCTCCTTGCCAAGCCGGTCGCGATTGTGCGCGATAAGGTGCGACGCCGCGCGCAAGATATGCGGGGTCGAGCGATAGTTGGTCTCAAGCCGGATGATTTTAGCTCCCTTGAAATCTTTTTCAAACCGCAGTATGTTCTCGATTTCCGCGCCCCGCCACGAGTATATGGATTGGTCGTCGTCTCCGACGCAGGCGATGTTGCGGTGTCCTTCCGAGAGTAGCTTCAAAAGCTTGTACTGCACGGCATTCGTGTCCTGGTATTCGTCGACCAGAATGTAATGGAACTTTTGCTGGAATTCATGCAAAACAGCCGGGTTTTTCTCTAAAATCATAAGCGGGTACAGGAGCAGGTCGCCGAAATCAACCGCATTCAGCTCGCGGAGTCGCTCCTGATAACGCTTGTAAATCTCGAAAAGCCGGCCGTTTATCGTCTCCACATCCGCAAGCGGGATGTCCGAGTCGAAGTAAAATCCCTTGTCTTTAAGCCGGGAAACGCTCTCCAAAACCATCGACGGAGTCCAAGTCTTGGTGTCGATTTTAAGGTCTTCTTCCATTACTTTTTTGATAAGGACGCGCTGGTCGTCCTCGGCGAAAATCAGAAAATTCGGCTTGAGCCCGGCTAATTCCACATGTTTCTTCAAAATGCGCAACCCGATGGAGTGGAAAGTTCCTATCCAAAGCGAATCCGCCGCCTCGCCTATAATTTGGCGCACGCGGCTCTTCATTTCGTTCGCGGCCTTGTTCGTGAAAGTGACGGCAAGGATTTCCCACGGCCGCGCCAAGCCCTTGTATAGGATATATGCGATTTTCGAGGTCAAAACGCGCGTCTTGCCCGTGCCCGCGCCCGATAGGACAAGCAGGGGCCCTTCGGTCTCCTCGACCGCCGCCCGCTGCTCGGGGTTTAATTTCGAAAGCCAGTCTAAATTGTTGTTCATTTCGTTCGCTAAATATTCTATCATTTGTAACCTAATCTAGTCAACATATTTATTATTGTCCCTGTGGAATCAGGAGATAACTTGAAAAAGTTATCCTTGATTCCACAGGCAAAATATGTTATCATGTACATGTCTAACCAAAGGAGAAAGACAATAATGATATATATGAACAAAAAGTGTACGGGGGGGGGCAAATAAGTATCTGGCTTTAGCGCTTCTCCTATTATCTACCAACAATTCTCAATCTTCAAACTACTATACTTGTACAGCTTGCGCCGTGCCCGGTGCCTGCCAAGCTGGTGCGGCCCAAGATTGCAAATACAATGCAACCTTGACCCTTGAGCAGGCTGGCGCATGTCTAGGCACACCCGCGGCGAGCAGGTGGACTTTGATAGACAGTTATGCGACTGCCAACTGTAGCAATGGCTTAAGAAACGGCATAACCAAATTGCAGCCGGGGGTGTACAGGCTTGACGCATACAAGAATGGCGATGATTCCGGGCATAGCTCGGCCGTGATGGCGGTTGACAGAGAAACGAGCTACATACTGTTCGGCAATAATGGAAGCGGTACTGTCGCCGTCATTATGATGAACGAAGAGACGAATTCTTCAGACGGCGACAGGATACATCAGAACTCTGGCATGAAGACTCCCGGCGTATCGCTTTCAAATATGCTGGCGACCCCATGCACTTCCGCTGTGTACAAGCTGGACTAGAATTATTACAACAATATAATTCGATTATTTTTTATTATATACCTGTGGGATACGTGCAACTCAGGAGAGTTGTGCACGAATTCCACAGGCTTTGTGAACAACCGCTCTTGACTTCCAAACCTCGGCATGCTAAATTCCCATACATAAAGGAGCTTTATATGTCATACTCGAGTTTTAGCGAAATCAAACAGGAGTCCGAATCCAAGATGGCAAAGGCCATGGACGTGCTTAAAAAGGACTTGGCCGGACTGCGCACCGGGCGCGCCTCGATAGGCCTTTTGGATAATATAATGGTGCTTGCCTATGGCCAGCCCACGCCAATAAACCAGGTTGCAAGCCTTTCCACCCCCGACGCGCGCACCATAAGCGTTTCCGTTTGGGACAAGGGCAATACGGCCGCGGTGGAAAAGGCCATACGCGAGAGCGACCTCGGCCTGAACCCAGCCTCCGACGGCACGCTTATACGCATTCCGTTGCCCTCTCTTACCGAGGAACGCAGGAAGGAGCTTGTCAAGGTTGCGGGCGGCTATGCCGAGAACGCGAAGCAGTCCGTCCGCCACGTCCGCCATTCGGCAATCGAGGGTGTCGAGCAGCTCAAGAAAGACAAGCTGATTTCCGAGGATGAGGAGCGCGCGGACAAGGACGAGGTTCAAAAGCTTACCGACAGGTACACCGCCGCCATAGACGAACACTTCAAGGCCAAGCAGGCCGATATAATGAGTATTTCCTAGTATGTCTGCGTTTCTCGAATCTTTGCGGGCATACAAGGGTCTTGTGGACGAAAGGCTCTCCGCAGGCTTCTGCCGCGATTTCCTGCTCCGCCATCTGGGCGCCTCGGGCATGGACGGCTATATAGACATGTTCATAAGGCATTGCCAGGGTGGTAAAAGGCTCCGCGCTTACCTTGTTCGCCTTGGCTATGAAATCGGCGGCGGCAAGGAAATGGACAAGGTGCTCGAGCCAAGCTTGGCAATCGAGGTTTTTCAGACGGCAGTGCTTGCACATGACGATATAATCGACCGCAGCGAGGTGCGGCGGTTCAAGCCAAGCATGTGGGTCGAGCTTGGCGGCGGCTTGGGCGGCATCTCCCGCACAATTTGCATCGGCGACATTGGCATAGTCGCAGCCGGGCTTTTCATATCCGAGTCGGATTTTGCGCCCGACGTGTGCCTCCGCGCGCGGATCATGTTCGACGACATGATGCTTGGCACAATGGCGGGCGAGGTGAAGGAATATGACCTGCCTTCGCTTGAAAAATGTACGGTCGATGATGTCCTTGGCATAATAAGGCTAAAGACCGCGCTCTATACAATCACCGGACCGCTTATGGTTGGCCGGGCATTGGCCGGAGCTCGTAACAATGACACCATGCTCGAGGATTTTGGCATGGCGCTTGGCACCGCGTTCCAGATAAAGGACGATATAATCGGCATGTACGGCGAGGAGGCCGAGATAGGCAAATCGGCCCTATCCGACGCGCGCGAGGGCAAGCGTACGCTGCTCTCCGTCCACTTCGTCGCGAATGCCAATCCCACGGCCAAGGAGGAGTTCCTAGGCCTCTATGGGCGCGAGGATTTGACTATGGACGGCCTTTCCCGCCTCCGCGCGATGTTAAAGGATTCGGGCTCGCTTGCCTATGCCGAGGGGGAATTGGAAAAATACGCCGCCAAGGCCCGCTCGCTTGTGCCTTTGATGGGACTGGACAAGGGGCATATGGAGCAGCTGAATGGCCTTGCCGACTATATGGTCGGAAGGAGCGCTTGATGTCCGGCACACCTGCGCCCGAACTGAAAATCCCGCGCCACATAGCGGTAATCGCCGACGGCAACGGCCGCTGGGCCGAAATGCGCGGCCTGTCAAGGAGCCAGGGGCACCTGGCCGGCGCCCGCGCCCTCTCGCGCCTGCTGCGCGCCTGCCGCAAGCTTGGCATAGGCACGCTCACCGGCTGGTTCTTCTCGACCGAGAATTGGGCGCGTCCAAAGGCCGAGGTCGACTATATAATGTTCCTCGCCCATAGGTTTTTGAAAAGCCAGAAGAGCAAGTTTATCAAGAACAAGGTTCGCTTCCGCCTTTTGGGTGGGCGCGACCGCCTGCCCGAGGCATTTGTCAAGGATGTCGACGCTATCGAGCGCGAGACCGCGCACTTCGACGACTTCTGCTTCAACTGCTGCTTCAATTACGGGGGCAGGGCGGATCTGCTTCAGGCGGTGGAGCGGCTTGTCGCCGACAATGCGCCGATAACCGCGGCCGAGCTTGAACGGCGGCTCTATACAGGGGATCAACCGCCGCCCGATTTGATTATAAGGACCAGCGGCGAGCAGAGGCTCTCGGGCTTTATGCTGTGGCAGGCCGAGTATGCCGAGCTGTACTTTCCAAAATTCCACTTTCCCGATTTCAACGAGGCACGGCTTAGGGAATGTGTCGAGGAATATTCACGCCGCGACCGCAGGTTTGGGAAAGTAAAATGACCGAAAAGCTTAAATTCGAAAGCAAGAAGCTTCCCGCCGCCGCGGTCATGCTCGCCTCCGCCGCGTTCACGCTCTATATGGGCGGCTGGTGGCTTATGGGGCTTGGTATAGTCCTCGGCGCCGCAATGGTGTGGGAGTATTGCCGGCTGTGGAGCAGGAATCCGTGGTTCGACGTCGCGGCCATATCCGCGCTTTGGCTGGGCTATGGCTTTTGCCCCGCGAACTTCTCTATATTCGCCGCCGGCATGATAATGCTCTTCGGCGTGGATATTTTAAGGAGCGTCGGGGACGAGCGTTATATTCTTCCGAACCTTGCGCCGGTGTATGTTGGACTTCCCGTGCTCGCGTTCATGAATATTGTCGAGACCGCATCGACAAGCGCGGTCATATATCTGTTGCTAATAACGGTTGCGACCGACACGGGCGGAATGATATTCGGCCGCTGGCTCGGCGGACCGAAACTGGCGCCAAGCATAAGTCCGAACAAGACTTGGACGGGCTTCGTGGGCGGAACGCTGCTTGCGTTCGTCTGCGCGACGGCCTATATCCTGTGCGTGATGTGGAGTGGCAATATGGACATGGGTGGCAATGTCTATGGCTTTGCGCTGGCAAGCGTGGTGCTAAGCCTTGCGGCCTCCGTCGGCGACCTGTTCGAAAGTAAGGTCAAAAGGATTGTCGGCGTCAAGGACTCGAGCACGCTTATCCCCGGCCACGGCGGAGTGCTTGACAGGTTCGACAGCTTCCTCTTCGCCGTCGCCCTCATGCCGTTTATATTGTAAATCCACTATCTTTATCTTTTTTGCTGTTATTATCCCTGTGGAAAGGTGTGTAACCCAAAGGGTTATGCACGGATTCCACAGGCAACGCAAATGCTTATTTCAACCTATATAGAGTGGCGGTGTTCTGCGCTATCCCGGCGCGGCAGGCCTCTTTGGACATGAAGCCCGAGCCTCTGTTGTCCGAGTTGAAACCATTATCTACGCCGGGCAGTGAAAGACCAGCGGCCGCAGTACCGGAGTCGTGCCTGCCGAATATTGTGTATTCGCGCGGCTGCGATACACGGAAAATCCCCTGCACGCAGTTGCCGTTTATTTGATTGAACAAGCCATGGTCGTCCCCGCCCTTTATCCATATAAGGTATAGATTGCCGGGCGCAAGCGTGCCGGTGTGTGTCTCGCCCGCAACAGTGCTTGTGATGGTATCGACCACCTCGAACTTGCTTATGTCGATTGTTTGAATGCATGCCCCCGGAGACACAATCATTGTGTCGGCGGTACAGGCAGCACTTGCATCACCCGTTGCCCCGGCATTACATAAGGCCGGCACAGCACAGGCGGTACAAGTATAATAATTTGAAGATTGAGAGTTAGCTGATATTAGGAGAAGCGCAGTAGCTAAGAATAACTTATTTGCCCCCCCCCGTACGCACTTTGTTCATATACATCTATGTCTTCTCCTTTGGTTAGACAAACCTTATAATACTCTATTTTATTATTATTGTCAACCTGTGGGAAGCTAATAAGTCCTTTTGAGATTCTTATACGGCTCTTTGCAGTACCTTATTATCTTGCAATCGAGACAGTGCGGCTTGACCGCGGTGCATACATAGCGGCCATAGAGGACAAGCCAGTTCGAGATATAGGGCTTGTACTTTTCGGGTATGGTTTGCTCGAGCGACTCTTCTATATCGACCGGGGTCACGGTACCGCCCGGCACAAGGTCAAGCCGCCGCACCAACCGCATGACATGCGTATCGACTCCTATGTACGGCGCGTTGTAGATTTCGTTCATGATGACGTTCGCCGACTTGCGCCCAATGCCCGGCAGCTCCTCAAGTTCGTCCCTGGTCTTCGGAAGCTCGCTCCCGAACCGTTCGATAAGTATCTCGCAAAGCGCAAGGATGTGCTTGGCCTTTACATTGAAAAACCCGGTTCTTTTTATGATTTCAGACAGCCGCCGCTCACCCAAGGCAAGCATTTTTTGCGGCGTGTCCGCATCCTTGAACAGCTCGGCCGTGGCGATGTTGACACCCTTGTCGGTCGATTGGGCGGACAGCAGCACCGCTATCGCGAAAGTGAACGGGGTCGTGTATCTAAGCTCGGACTTCTTGTCCCCGATTTGGTCTTCGAAGAAGTGGAGTATCTTTTCAAGGTTTTTCGGCGTTATCATTTCATCTCCTGTTTTATTATTCCACAGTCTTTCATAAATGCAACATCAAAACATATCCCCTATGATTTCATCCGTTTTGGCAAGCTCCTCCTGCAAAGCGGAAATCCGCGCGCGCAGCCGCTCCACCTCCAGGTCGAGCGAGGCGGTAAGGAGCTTGGTGTTTAGCTCGCGTATCTCGGCCGCAAGGTTCTCGCGCGAAAGCCGGGCCGCTTTCTCGCGCATTATGCCCTCTGCCGTATCGGGCGAAGCGGCAAGCGAGTCCATCTCGAATTTGAGCGCGCTTCGCGCGTCGAAACCCTTGGCGGACAAAAAGGCGCAGATTGTATCGCGCGTATGCGGCTGGGTCGAGGTTTCCGCCGCTACCGCCTCGAATATCCGCTTGAACTTCGCGTTCGTAAGATTGACGCGGAGCCCGCCCTCGACAAGCTTGGCAAACTTGTTCGGGTACGATATGGCAAAGGCGAGAATCATCCGCTCGTTCCCGTTCTCGGGGTTGGCTTTCGGTGCGACTGGTATTTTCGCGGTCGGGATTTTCGAGAACGAGGCTTTCTCCCGCCGGTTGAACTCCTCGGTATAGAAAGTGCGCACGGACTCGTCCGCAATGCGCCCGATTTCCCGCGTGATGTCCGCTTTTAGGCCAGCGCGCTGCTCCGGCGTCCTGACCTGCCTCCCCTCGGTGAAATAGCTCCAAAGCACATCCGACAGCGGAAGCGATTTGTCAAGCAGCGCCTTGAACTTCTCCGCGCCGAACGCGTTCAGGAATTCGTCCGGGTCTTTCGCGTCCTTGATAAGGCAGAAGCGCAAGGATTTCCCTGGTTTCAAGATTGGCAAAGCTCGCAATGCCGCCCTCGCCGAGGCATTCCGCCCCGCGGTGTCGTTGTCGAAACACAATATCGGCTCGGCCGAGATTTTCCAGATTATTTCAATCTGCTTCTCGGTCATGGCCGTGCCAAGCGGCGCGATAGCGGTGGTGAATCCGAACTTGTGCAAGGAGATTGTGTCCATATACCCCTCGCACGCGATTATTGGGTGCTCCGTATCCGTGTTCGCGCGCGAAAGCGCAAGGGCGTATAGGTTCGCGCCCTTGACGAACATCATGTTCTCGGGCGAGTTGAGGTACTTGGGTTCGCTGTTGTCGAGCACGCGTCCGCCGAATGCTATTATGCGTCCGCGCGGATCGGTAATTGGGAACATCACACGCGAACGGAAATAGTCGTACGCCGAGCCGTCTTTGTCGCTTTTCCTGGCAAGCCCTGCGGCCATGATTTGCTTGGGCTCTATGCCCTTGTTGGTAAGGAAACGGACAAGCTTGTTCCCCGGCGGCGCAAAGCCAAGCTTGAAATTGGCGATAATCTCGTCCGTGAGTCCCCGGCGGCGGAGATATGCCAAGCCCTCCGCTCCCTCCGGCTCGTAAAGCTCGCGCGCGAAATATTCCGCCGCCATCAAAAGTATGTCATAGAGGTTCTTGGCCTCCTTGGCCTTGGCAGCCTCGGCGGGCGTGAATTTCGGCACCTCGAGCCCGGCCTCCATGGCAAGCTTCTCCACCGCCTCGGGAAAGCTCATGTGCTGGTGCTGCATGACGAAATCTATGACCCCGCCGTGCGCGCCGCAGCCGAAGCAGTGGAAGAATCCCTTGTCCTCGGATACCGAGAAAGAGGGCGTCTTCTCCTTGTGGAAAGGACAGCAGCCCCAGTATTGGCGGCCCTTTGCGCTCAAGGGCACGTATTTGCCTATGACCTCGGATATCGAAAGCCTGGATTTAAGAAGTTCTATGAATGTTCTGTCAAGCGCCATGGTTCAAGCCTACCACTCTCACGTCTTATATGTCAACTATCCGCTTTACAAATACACAGATTCAGTGTAAAATATTCTGGATACAGGAGAGTATTATGAGAAAAGTACTTCTTTTCCTTGCCGCTTTTGTCATGGCGAATGGCGCCTTTGCGGCAAGGACTATAAACGGGATAACTTATTCCGAGGGACCCTACAGCTGCGCCGTCTGCGTGGCGGGCACCTATTGCCCGCAGGGTTCGACAAGCTCCGTACCCTGCGTGCCCGGCGACTATTGCCCCGAGAATTCCGCGGCGAAGATAACCTGCCCGGGCGGGTCTTTCTGCACGACGCCGGCGACCAAGGACGACTGCGCCCTTGGCGAGTATTGCCCTGCCGGCACGACCGGAGCGACAATTCAGGATAGATTATGCGACGCAGGTTCGTTCTGCTCCACCACCACTTTGATAGCCAACTGCCTGCCCGGCGAATACTGCCCCGCCGGCACTTTCGCACCCGATAGGACAAGCAGGCTTTGTCCCGCAGGCTCGTGGTGCACGTCCGATACGCTTACCAAGAAGCCCTGCGGCTCTGGCGAGTATTGCCAGGCGGGTACTACCGAATCCGACCCGGAGAAAAGGAAATGTCCAGCGGGCAATTACTGTACCGATACTACCTCGCCTCCTTTGCCCTGCGACCTTGGCGAATACTGTCCGCTTGGAACTAGCGAGCAGAATTCCGCAAACCGCCAGTGTCCCGCCGGCTGGTACTGCGCCGACACGACTGACAAGGTTGGGTGCGTATCGACCATGTATTGCCCGGAAGGCAGCACGACCCCGGATAGTTGCGCCGCGGGAAGCTATTGCTCCTCGGACGCCAAGACCCAGACGCCATGCGCAAGCGGCCAGTACTGCCCGGCCGGAAGCGTATTTACCCAGCCTTGCCCTGCTGGTTCCTACTGCGAGACCCCGGCGACGATAGCGCTCTGCCCGGCTGGCAAATATTGCGACGAGGGTTCGACCTTGCTCACGGACAGCACGCATGTCCACCCGTGCCCGGCCGGATATATCTGCGATGCCGGCACGACGCCCGCGACCAAGACGGCCACTTCCTGCTACGCCGGATTCGTATGCCCCGAGGGTACTTCGCCCGCGACTGCCAACAATACCAAGTGTCCCGCGGGCTACGTCTGCGGCTACGGCACCACTCCGGCCACGGCTCAGGATACGCAGTGTCCGGCTGGTTTGGTCTGCGGCGAGGGCGCGACCCCGAACGATGTTTCAAGCGTAAGCGGCAACGTCGGCTATTGCCCTGCCGGAAAAGTGTGCGACGTTGGCACTACCCCGGCGACCGCGAACAATACATGCTGCCCCGCCGGTTTTGCCTGCGGCGAGGGTACTTCGCCCGCGGACGTCGCAAACCCGAGCGGTTCGGACGGCCGTGTCGAGGTCTGCTCGTCCTGTCAGGCCTGCTCGGTGATAGTGCCCGATTCGACATCCTGCCCCGCCGGCCACTTCTGCTTCAACGGCATAAGGGGAACCTGCCAGGCGGGCGAATACTGCCCTGAGGGTGGAACCTACACCTCGGTCGAACGTAGCGACAGGCTCTGCGCCGGGGGCGATGTTTGCTCCGCCGACACCAAGACCATAACCGATACATGCGACTCGGGCGAGTTCTGCCCTCCCGGCACCTACTATGGCCAAACCGTGGTATCCGCGGTAAGTGGACGGCAGGAATGCCCCGCAGGGTACTATTGCTCCACCGACACCAAGACTATAACCGAGTGCGAGACCGAGGGTTGGTACTGCTCCGCCGGCTCTACCACGTGGCAGTATTGCCCTGCTGGCTCGTACTGCTCCACTTCTAAGGTCATACAAGCATGCGTCGCTGGACAGTACTGTCCCGAGGCCTCGAGCGCCGCGGCAACCTGCCAGGCCGGTTATAAATGCTCCAAAGAGGCGGACACAAGGTCCAAGTGTGACGAGGGCTGGCTCTGCTTAGCCGGAACATATGACACTCAGCCGATAGTCTCTGGCTCTTCCGGTGAGCAGCGTTGCCCCGCGGGACACGTGTGCGCCGCTGACGCGTCTTCCATTACGAAATGCACCGCAGGCGAGTATTGCAACGAGGGTACCTACGTCGGACAGCCTGTTGTCCCGGGCTCTACCGGACGCCAGACATGCCCGGCAGGCTATGAGTGTACTGACGACGCGGCCGCTATCGAGCCGTGCGAATCTGGACAGCTTTGTTTGGCGGGTTCAAACGTGGGCAAAATGGGCAGCTCCGGCACCGACATAGGCCGCCACCAATGTCCTGCGGGATACGAATGTTCGGCTGCCGCGTCAAGCTATACCGAGTGCGCCTCCGGCGAATACTGCCCTGCTGGCTCCTACGTGGGTCAGGCTGTGGTAGAGGCTTCCGCCGGCAGGCAAAGCTGTCCCGCCGGACGCTACTGCCTGAATGCGGCAAGCATTTCCCAGTGCTCGCCCGGTTCGTACTGCCCGATAGGCATGACTACGGCGAATCCCGACTGTACGGCCGGTTCATGGTGCACCACTGACGCCAAGACTATTACGGAATGTAGTGCTGGCGACTACTGCCCGGCGCGCACGTTCGCAGATAACGCCGCTGGAGTAAGTTGCCCGGTCGGATACGTATGTTCCAACGTGACGACCAAGAACAACTGCGGCGCTGGATATATCTGCCCTAATACCGGCATGCAGACTGCGATACCGTGCGCGCCTGGCTCGTACTCTGACGCGACGAACTCGACGGCGCTTGCCTGCATCGCTTGCCCAGCCAATGCCTGGAGCGACCCGGCCTCAAGCGCGCTTGAGGCCTGCGGCACCTGCGACGCCGGCAAGTTCATCGAGGTCTGCCCGACCGGCGACTGCGACGCCGAGAAAAAGGCTCGCCCGAACTGCTCGTATAATTCGAACAATACATATACCTGCTCGTAAGGAAAAAGGAGGCTCGCAAGCCTCCTTTTTTATAAACAAATAATTTTATTGTTATTCCACAGGCGAACTTATTTCCTTTCTACAGCTTTGGGCGCTTCTATCTTGACCGATTCGGTCTTGATTCGTATCGGCGCCTGCCAAAGCGAAAGGAAGACAAGCACGCTTGCGCTTATTGCGATTGTTATCCGCCGCCGCATCATCGAAACGTGCCGCCTAGGCGCGCTGCTCCCGCCAAGCCCGATTCCCATGCCTATCATAAAAACCTCCTCACTCCTCGACCAGCCTATTGAATTCCCTCTCGACCGCCGCATGCGCCGCAGCCGCCATTTCCTTGCGATTCGCATATTTCGCCAGGTCGAGCGGCTCGCCTATCGAGATCTCGGCCGACACGGGAAATTTGTCGCGTATTGCGCCGAAATGCTGGGCAAGAGTCTGCTCCGGCAGATACCAGGAATAAAGCTGCCTCTCGGCAAGCGTCATCCGCCTCCGCCCGCGCCGCGTATATGCAATCGCCATGGGCTGTACGATTATATCCGCCGCGCCGCCGCCCTCGAATATGGAAAACATCGAGCTTTTGAAGGACAAAATGCTTGCCCCGTCGCCGCTGGTTCCCTCGGGAAAGATAAGCAAGGGTATGCGCCGGCCGTCAAACGCCTGCTCGATGACGCTCACTTCGCCCGCCGCCGCCATCCGCCTGCGCGAGATGAAGACCGTGTTCCCAAGCCGCGTGATAACGCCGAACAGCGGCCAGGTGGCCACATCCTCTTTCGCAACAAAGTTTATTTTGAGAAGCCGCCCTATGGCAAGGATGTCAAGATACGACATGTGGTTGCACAGCAGCAGGACTTTCTTGCCCCCGACAATCCGTCCATGCCTGACCCGCGAATGCAGGCCAAGGAAAAGGCAATAGACTTTGAAGTAAAAACGATGGAACGACGGCGCCAGCCACCGCAGCCCCGGCACATACCTCACCGCCCACATTATCGGCATGGCGACAATCGCCCATATGAACATGAAGAAAAGCTTTATGTAAATCATACTTTCCCTTTTTATTATTATAACCTGTGGGAATGCCGGAAATAACTTGAAAAGTTATTCTGGCTTTCCACAGGCCTTAAACTCCTCCAGCTTCCTATTTAAGCTCCACCTTGTCGAAGTTTATTGGGTTCAAGACAAAAGGCGAGAATCCCGAATCCGCTGTAACACCTGCGATGACCGCGCGTATGAACGGGAACAGATGCGAGGGGATGGTCTTGGTAAGCAGACGCTTCAAGGCCTCCTCTTCGGTTATATGCACCGCGGCCATGGAACCGTAGGCAAGCTCGATTACGAACAGCGGCTTGTCGGCAAGCGTGTTGGTAATCTTCAGGTTCATGACGACCTCGTAAAGCTCATCTCCCATTTTGGCTGTCTTGACCTCAAGGTTCATGTCGATTTTTGGCTGGCCCTCAAGCTTCTCGAAGAATATGCGCGGACTGGACGGCGCCTCGAACGAAAGGTCTTTGATATACTGGTTCAGGATTTCGAATTCCGGCTTCGGCTGGACGTTTTCCATTTATTGCTCCTTGTTTGGCTTGCTTTTCTCTCATTATAGGATATAATGGCCGCTACGCAACAAGTTTTTTAAGGAGTGGATTATGAGTGCTATAGACGTATGCATGCTTGGGTTCTTCGGGTTCGTCTGCTATTGCGCTTGGCGCACGTTCAAGGGGGACAAACCCGAGCCGCTCGCCGCGGCGGGCAAAACCGCGGCCGAACCCATAAAGCCGCTTATAAGCCTTGCGCCCGCAAAGCCGGTTGAGAAAGCGGAGCCGGTAAAGCAGGAGGACAGCCTTGAGATGAAAGTCCTCTCTCTTGCCTCCCGCGACAAGGGGTTCGAGCCGCAGGCGTTCATGGAGTCCGCCCGCCAGGCGTTCGATATTATACTGAAGTCGTTCGAGGAGGGGGATGTCGAGGCAATCCGCCCGCTGGTCTCGGCCAAGGTTGCCAAATCGCTTGAAAAGCAGATGGCCGCGCTTGCCGCCAAGAAACACAAACTCTCGACCGAAATCGTAAGGTATAAAAAGGTCTATATGGAGGACATCGCCATTTCGGACAAGTCCGCGCGCATAGTTGTGCATATAATAACCGAGCAGACAGCGCTTCTTACCGACGCCAAGGGCAAGATTATAGAGGGGGACGAGAACAGCATACGCGAGGTCAAGGACGCCTGGGCGTTCGAACGCAACTTCTCCTCCCGCGGCGGCTGGGTGCTGGTGGAAATGCTAAAGGCGGATAAGTAGCCGACGCTATTTGCTGTCTTTTGTGGATTTATAGAGCGCCATGACGCCGATGATAAGGTTTATTATCACGGATAAAGCTGCCGCCACTATGAAAATAAATCCCATAAGCTCGCTCGCATTCTTGAACAAGGCCGCGCCTATAAGCCCAAGCGGCATCGCAATCAGCCAGCCGAACAGTACTTTCCAAGTGAATATATTACGGTTTTTCAGCTTGTTGTTTATGCCCCTAAGCAAAGCTTCAATCCTATCTTCGTTCATATCTAGCCTCCTTTTTTATCCGTAATAATATCAAATTTTATTATTATTGTCAATCCTCGCTCTCCACAGTCTATCAAATTCTTTCTTGATTCTTGAGGTTCCATAATATATCCTCCCTTGAGAGGAAAACATGGCTCAAAGTTCATACAGCGCGAAAGACATCGAGGTTTTGGAGGGGCTCGAGCCCGTCCGCATGCGCCCCGGCATGTACATCGGCGGCGTGGACGCGAACGCTCTCCACCATCTGGCAAGCGAGATTCTTGATAACGCTATGGACGAGGTCGGCGCCGGCTTCGCGCGCGAAATTTCTATGGAAATCTTGGAGGACGGCCGCGTCCGCATATCCGACGACGGCCGCGGCATTCCCGTGGACGACCATCCCAAGTTTCCGGGCAAATCCGCGCTCGAGGTGATACTCACAACGCTCCACTCCGGCGGCAAGTTCAGCGACAAGGTGTACCAGACCTCCGGCGGCCTGCACGGCGTCGGCTCCTCGGTCGTGAACGCGCTTTCTGAGGAAATGACGGTCGAGGTCTCCCGCGGCGGCAACATCTACCGCCAGAAATATTCCCGCGGCCTGCCGACTTCGAAACTCGAAATCGTCGGCAAATCCAAGAAGACCGGCACCACGGTCGAGTTCAAGCCCGACGCCACGATTTTTGGCGAGGGAAACGTGTTCAAACCGCTGCGGCTCTTTCGCATGGCGCGTTCCAAGGCGTTCCTTTTCAAGGGCGTGGTAATACACTGGAAGTCGCAGATTCCCGTGGATGGCGTGCCGGCTGAGGCTACGCTCAATTTTCCAAACGGCATCGCCGACTTCTTGGCCGAAACAATAGAAACGCGTCCTAAGGTGATAGACGAGATTTTCTATACCGAAACCCCGCTTGCCGAGGACAAGGGCAGGGTGGAGGTAGCTCTGTCGTGGATAGATACCACGCGCGAGGAGGGCGCGACCGGCGGGTTCATAAGCTCTTACGCCAATACGATTCCGACACCCGACGGCGGCACGCACGAGGCCGGGTTCAAGTCGGCCATCACGAAAAGCCTCAAATCTTTCGCCGACATGGTTGGCAATAAGAAATTCGCCCAGGTCATATCCGAGGATATTTTCGACGATGCCGCGGTGGTGCTCTCGCTCTTTTACAAGAACCCGCAGTTCCAGGGTCAGACCAAGGAGAAGTTCAGCTCTGCCGAGGCGACCCGCCTAATCGACACGGCGCTCAAGAACTATTTCGACTACTTTTTGACCCAAAACCCGGCTCAATCTAATCTTTTGCTTGGTTATATAATCGAAAAGGCCGAGGCAAGGCTTAAACTTAAAAAGCTCAAGGAAACGATTCGCAAGTCGCCTACGAAAAAACTCCGCCTGCCGGGAAAATTGGCCGACTGCTCCAACCGCGACCGCACGGGAACCGAGCTTTTTTTGGTCGAGGGCGACTCCGCGGGTGGCAGCGCGAAACAGGCTCGCAGCCGCGCGACTCAGGCGATTCTCCCGCTGCGGGGAAAAATTCTCAACGTCGCCTCCGCCTCAAGCGACAAGCTCTCCGCGAACAAGGAGATTGGCGATATTACCGAGGCCTTGGGCGCGGGCGCCGGACGCGATTATAACGAGGACAAGCTCCGCTACGACAAGGTAATAATCATGACCGACGCCGACGTCGACGGCGCGCATATAGCAAGCCTTTTGATGACGTTCTTCTTCGAGCAGATGCCAGGGCTCATCGCCGACGGCCACCTGTATCTGGCGCTTCCGCCGCTGTTCAAGGTCTCCGACGGCCGCACGTCGTACTACGCCATGGACGAGCAGGAAAAGGACGCTATAATCGCCAGGCATTTCAAAGGAAAAAAGGTCGAAATCTCCCGCTTCAAGGGCCTTGGCGAAATGATGCCGGGACAGCTCAAGGAAACGACAATGGATCCGAAAACGCGCCAGCTGCTGCGCGTGGAAATTCCTCCGCATACCGAGGAGGGGCGCGAGGATTTCGCCGCCACGCGCGAGCTTGTCGCCAACCTCATGGGCAAGAATGCCGAGTTCCGCTTTCGCTTCATACAGGAGGGGGCGAAGTTCGGGGTCGAGCTGGATATATAACAAGCAAACAAAAGGAGCCTATAATGCCCAAAACCGATGTCGGCGCCGGATGCGCAGTAGTGGTCTTCAACGAGAAGAAACAGTTTCTCATGCTCCACCGCCGCAAGGATGTCAAGCACGCACCCGACACATGGTGCCTTCCCGGCGGCTGGATAGAGAAGTTCGAGGAGCTGGAAATCGCCGCCGCGCGCGAAACGCTCGAGGAAACCGGAGTCCTTGTCCGCAATGTCAAAGTAATGGGCGTCCAGAACAATATAAGGCGCAACGAAGACCACCATACGATTACGGTGATTATGGCGGCGGTTATGAGGGATGGCAGTCCCGCACCCACGAACGCCGAACCGGACAAGGCCGACGCCGTGCGCTGGATAGATGATTGGAATAATATGCCCGCCCCGACATTCTCCGCCTACTCCGCCGCCGTCTCCCGCGAAACGCTCGAAAAATATCTGTCTGAAAATCTATAATCTTTTTGTTATTATTGCCCCTGTGGAATCAGGAGATAACTTGAAAAGTTATCCTTGATTCCATAGGGCACTTGGGTTATAGTCATAAATGTCAAACCAAAGGACAAGACCGATGACAAGGAACTATAAACGTACGGGGGGGGGCAAAAGGCTAAATACCTAGCGTTTACGCTTCTCCTACTATCAGCCAACAACTCTCAATCAGCCAATTATTATACCTGCACAGCTTGCGCCGTGCCCGGTGTCTGCCAAGCCGGAGCAAGCACAGATTTTAATAAGTACAACGCTCCGCTCACACTTGCCGAGGCTACCGCCGCCATAGGAACACCCGCAACGAACAGGTGGACGCTTGTGGACGAGCAGCCAACCGCATACCAAGTAAAATGCGGCACTCTTCCAACCGGAATATACCGTCTTGACGCATACAACTCGGTGGAATCCTACAGCTCGCAGATAGCCGTGCTCGATAAGCCGACGGATTATACCCTTTGGCTGAACGATAGTCCTACTCCTGGATTGAATGTAAGGATTTATATGGGGACCAATTCTTGCGGCGCTTTCAATGGCTGTAACGGTGAGAACTGCAAATTTATGATACTTGCGTCCACGAATTCCAGATATACGCCCGGCATAACGCTTGACGACATGAAGCATGCCGCAAGGAATGTCGCCATATATCGGCTTCAATAGGAAAAGGGCGCAGGGAAGATTGGCGGCACGGGCTTTGGTTAGACGCAAATACCTCCCGCCAATCTTCCTTGCGCCCGAAACCTCAGGAATCTTAAACGCTCTTCCTAATTTCCTTGACCGCGGCGATAAGCGCGGTGGTCGAGGAATCATGCGCCGCAATGTCCGCGCTTTTCAGGTCGGCAACCACGGCCGAGGCAAGCTTTTTGCCAAGCTCCACCCCGAACTGGTCGAAACTGTTTATGTCCCACATTACCCCCTCGGCGAACGTCTTGTGCTCGTACAGGGCGACAAGCATGCCGAGCGAGGCAGGAGTGATTTTCCGCACCAAAAAAGTATTGCTCGGCCGGTTGCCCTCAAACGTCTTGAACGGCGCCAATAAATCGCCCGCAAGCTCCGGCGAATCCGCGGCTCGCCCGCGCATAAGCGCCTCGGCCTGGGCAATACCGTTCGCGACAAGCTTTATATGGTGCTCGCCAAGCTCGTTGTGTGACAGCGCAGGTATGATAAAGTCGCACATCATGGGCTTCGTGCCCTGGTGGATAAGCTGATAGAAGCTGTGCTGCCCGTTCGTGCCCTCCTCGCCGAACAACACGGGCGAGGTCTGGTATTTGACCGGCATGCCGTCGCGACCCACGTATTTCCCGTTGCTCTCCATGACAAGCTGTTGCAGGTATGAAGGCAGATAGGCGAGATAGTGGTCGTACGGCAACACGGCAAGCGTGTCCATGCCCAAAAAATTCGCATTCCATATTTCCATAAGCGCCATGATGATCGGGATATTTTGGCGGAAATCCGTGGAGCGGAAGTGTCGATCGGCCTCCGCCGCGCCGGCAAGCATGGCCTTGAAGTTTGCCGTGCCGATAGCTATCATGATTGCAAGCCCGATTGGCCCCCACATGGAATAGCGGCCGCCCACATAGTCGCCGAAGGGGAATACCTGTGCGGTCGGAATACCGAACTCGTTGGCAAGGCGCGCGTTGGTGGAAATCGCCGCGAAATGGTGCGCGACCGCGCTTGCGCCAAGCTTCTCGATAATCCAATTCCGGCACGTCGCGGCATTGGTCATCGTCTCGTCCGTGGTGAAGGTTTTCGACGATACTATGAACAGGGTCGACTCCGGCTCCAGCCGCCGCAAAACCTCAGCCGTGTCCGTCCCGTCGACGTTCGAGATGAAGTGGAAATTGACAAGCGGCGACTTGTACGGAAGCAGGGCATGGATAGCCATTTTTGGCCCAAGGAACGATCCGCCGATTCCTATATTCACCACGTCGAGGATTCGCCCCTTCTTCGCACCAGTGAAACGTCCGTCCCTTACCCGCTCCGCAAACTCGCTTGTCGCCGCGAAAGTCTCGCGTATGTCGAGGGACACATTGCGCCCGTCCACGGTAAAGTCTTCGTCCATGTTGCGAAGCGCGGCATGCAAAACGGCGCGGTTCTCGGTGAAGTTGATTTTCTTGCCAGCGAACATCGCTTCGATTGCCGAGGCCAAACCCGCCTGCTCCGCCATTTTTACAAGGAACCCGAGGGCTTTTTTATCCACAAGATTCTTGGAAAAGTCGAACATTATGTCGCCCAAGGCAAGGCTCATTTCGCCCGCCCGCTCCGGCTCTTGGTCGAACAGGTCGGTGATTTTATAGTCGCTTAAATAGGCTTGGTGCTTTTTAAGCTGGCCATAGGCCGACGTTTCGGTGAAATTCATTTGCGTCTCCTTTTTGACCGGAGAATTTTAACATAGTATTTTATTGTTGTAAAGCCCACCTGTTTCTGGTATAATGGTATAGTCAAACCAAAGGAGAAGACCGATGACAAGGAACTATAAACGTACGGGGGGGGGCAAATAAGTATATAGCTACTGCGCTTCTTCTGGTTTCAGCCAACAACTCTCAATCTGCCAATTATTACACCTGTACCGCCTGCACCGTACCTGGAGCATGCCAACCCGGGGCGACAACGGACTGCAGCCGGTACAACGATGTATATGCGACGGGCAATCAAGGCAACGCGGACATGGTGGCTGCATGCATAGGTTCGCCCGACAAAAGCAGGTGGCAGCTTGTCGCCAAATACTCGCTGGGCGATACTGCGGGCAATGTTTCCTCCGGCAGTCTGACGCCCGGAATCTACCGGTTCGACGGCTATTATTCGGACGACAAATACGGCTATGGCATAGTAATATTCGACCACGAGGTCAAGTATGCGTTCAAAGATTTCATCTCCAACAGCGAATCCTGCTGCAACCGCATAGTAGTCAATGTGAACAACGAAGATGCGCTGACGCATAACGCACCTGGTACGCAAACGGCGGACGTAGGAAATTATCAGGTCAAGGCCGTGCCGAACATAACCCTTTCGGATATGATTCGTACTGGCAAAACAGGCGCAATATACAAACTGAACTAGAGGGCAGGGTGCAGGGAAGATTGGCGGCACGGGCTTTGGTTAGACGCTAAGCGCCTCCCGCCAATCTTTCTTGCGCCCAACTCTAAATAGATAAATATTTCAACCTTTTTTATTGTTTTTATGCCTGTGGTATGCAAAGGCAACTCGCCAGAGTTGTCCTGCATTCCACAGGCGTTTAGGCATGCTTTTTTCCTTGCTTTTGGCGCTCCCTTTTGCTAGTATTTGTCCATCGAAAACGAAGGAGCCGATATGAGCGAAATCTTGAAGGATTTGGGCGAAATCAAGCGCGGGCAGGAGGAGTACTCCGCCGACAGTATAAAGTACCTGAAAGGCCTCGACGCCGTGCGCAAGCGCCCCGGTATGTACATAGGCGACACGGACGACGGCACCGGCCTGCACCACATGGTCTACGAGGTGGTGGACAACTCGATTGACGAGGCTCTGGCCGGCTGGGCAAGCTTGGTCGAAATTTCCATCAACCCGGACGGAAGCGTGACGGTAAGGGACAACGGCCGCGGCATGCCGATAGGCATAAATAAGGAAACCGGCCGCAGCGCCATAGACCTTATAATGACCGAGCTTCACGCCGGAGGCAAGTTCGACCAGAACAGCTACAAGGTCTCTGGCGGTCTGCACGGTGTCGGCGTGTCCGTTGTCAACGCGCTCTCAAGCTGGCTCGAGGTGCGCGTGTGGCGCGACGGGCACGAGTATTCCATGAAGTTCAAGGACGGCGCCGTGGCCGAGGATTTGCGCGTGGTCAAGGATGTCGCCGCCGACATGACCGGAACCGAGGTCACGTTCTTCCCCTCGACCGAGACTTTCGCGACTATAGAATTCGACTTCACAACCATCGAGGCGCGCCTGCGCGAACTGGCATTCCTGAATTCCGGCGTCCGTATAGTCCTTTCCGACCGCCGTCCTGCCGAGCCACACGTAGTCGAGTTCCTCTACGACGGCGGTATCGAGGCATTCGTGAAATTCCTCGACCGCTCGAAGAATCCGCTTATCCCCGCGCCCGTCAGCTTTAGCGGAGACAAGGATAATATGGGGGTCGAGTTGAGTCTCGAGTGGAACGATAGCTACCACGAGAATATGCTCTGCTTCACCAACAATATCCCGCAAAGGGACGGCGGCACGCATTTGGCAGGCTTTAGGGCAGCGCTCACCCGCTCGGTCAACGCCTACGTGGCCGAGAATAATATGCTCAAGAAAAAGGACGTAGAAATCTCGTCCGAGGATATGAGGGAGGGCTTGACCTGCGTCCTCTCGGTCAAGGTTCCCGACCCGAAATTCAGCTCGCAGACCAAGGATAAATTGGTCTCGAGCGAAGTCCGCCCTGTTGTGGAATCTGTCGTGGCGGACAAGCTTTCACAGTGGTTCGGCGAACACCCGCTCGAGGCGAAAAAGGTCATAGAGAAGGTGGTCGAGGCCGCGACCGCACGCGAAGCTGCAAGGAAAGCGCGCGAACTGACGCGTCGCAAATCCGCGCTTGAAATCTCATCTCTTCCCGGCAAGCTCGCCGACTGCCAGGAGCGCGACCCCGCCAAATCCGAGCTTTTCATAGTCGAGGGCGACTCCGCCGGCGGCTCGGCCAAACAGGGGCGCAACCGCGCGACTCAGGCGATTCTCCCCCTGCGCGGCAAGATACTGAACGTCGAGCGCACGCGGTTTGATAAAATGCTCTCAAGCGAGACTATCGGCACCATAATATTGGCCCTCGGCTGCGGCGTCGGGAACGAGGAATTCGACGTAAATAAAATCCGCTATCACAAGATTATAATAATGACCGACGCGGATGTCGACGGCGCGCATATCCGCACGCTGCTTCTGACTTTCTTCTATCGCCAGATGCCCGAGATTATAGAAAAGGGCTACCTCTACATCGCCCAGCCACCGCTTTACAAGGTCAAGCGCGGCTCCTCCGAGGTGTATATGAAGGACGATTCCATGTTCGATAATTACCTCGTCGACCTGATTGTCGAGGAGGGCTCTCTCGAGCTGGAGGGCGGCCGTAAAATCGCGGGTGTCGAGTTCCGCGACCTGATTTCGCGCATCCGCAAGATTGCCAAGCTTGTCGAGCCGCTCTCCAAGCATGCGCCCTTGAAAATAGTCGAGAACGCCGCCGTCTCCGGCCTGTTTGCGGACGGTGCGGACATAACGGCAATGCTCGAGAAAACGGTGGCTAGGATGAATTCGGCCGAGCTGCCTCGCCTCCGTGGTTGGACTGCGGAAAATACCGACTCGGGTGTCGTCTTCCGCCGGAAAATTAGGGGTGTTGAGGAGGAGCATGTGCTTCGCCATTCGACGATAGGCTCCTCTGACGCGCGCAGGCTAGGCGAAATGGTCGGGGACATGGCGGATATTTTTGCCTCTCCCCTTAAACTGCGCGTGAAGGACAAGCTCCACTCCGCGTCGCTGCCGGTCGAGCTTTTGAACATGATATTCGAAATCGGCAAATCGGGCCTCGCCATGAACCGTTACAAAGGTCTTGGCGAAATGAACGCCGAGCAGCTCTGGGAAACAACCATGGATCCGAACGTCCGGACGCTCCTCCAGGTCAAGACCGACAACGCGGCCGAGGCGGACGAGACATTCTCTATGCTCATGGGCGACATAGTCGAGCCCCGGCGCGATTTCATACAGCAGAACGCCCTGAACGTGGTCAACCTGGATATATAAATAACTGCAAAAGGCTATATAATGGAAATCGAAACCAAACACCGCGTTCACGACCTCTCGAAGCTAAAGGAAGCCCTCGAAAAACAGGGCTTTAGGTACGAGAAGACCAAGCGTCAAATCGACCGCTATTACATCCCGCGCGCCTACGACGACAGGGTCGAGACGGTATGGCCGATACTGCCGGATATGGTCGGCAATGTCCGCCTTCGGGAGACCGACGGCAAAACGCAAAGCCTCGACCTGAAGTATATAGGCGTTGACGTGGACGAGTCTGACGCCAGGAAAATTACCGAATTCGAGGTAGCCATAGCGGACGCTGGCTCGCTTGCGAACGCTACGAAAATCCTTGACCTGCTTGGCTTTGCCGAGATCTGCGTAATCGACAAGACCCGCGAAATCTGGCGGTTTGAGGAGGTCGAGGCCTGCCTCGACTCGGTCGCGAACCTAGGCGATTTTATCGAGCTGGAAATAATGTCCGACGACAAGGACTTGGCCGCCGCGCGCCTGGTAAGCCTCGGCGCCGCGCTTGGCCTGTCCGATTCAGACAAGCTTAAATGGGGCTATAACGAACTTTTGAAAGGACGCAAGAAATGAGCATTATGGTTTTTGGACACTCCGCGCCGGACACCGATTCGGTCGTATCGGCCATCGCCGCCGCATACCTGATAGGGGGCGAGCCGTACGTCCAAGGCGAGATTCAGCCCGAGGCGGAATTCGTGCTTGAAAAATTCGGTTTGGAAACGCCGAAACGGCTGGAATCCGTGGCTGGTGCGGATGTCGCGCTTGTCGATACGACCGAGCCCTCCCAACTGCCGGACGATATTGCCGAGGCGAACGTCAAGTACGTCTTCGACCACCATAACTTGGGCGGTTTGAAGACAAGAGGCGCGTTCGAGGGGTGGTTTATGCCCGTGGGCTGCTCGTCCACTGTTTTGCGCGACTATGCCGAGTGCGAGGGCAGGGAGCTCCCGGTAAATCTCGCCGGCGCCATGCTCTGCGCCATACTTTCGGATACGGTTCTGTTCAAGTCGCCGACCACGACCGATGCTGACAAAACTGCGGCCGAGAAGCTTGCCAAAATTGCCGGCATAGAGGACTATAATGCATTGGGCATGGAAATGCTCCGCGTCAAGTCCGCCATCGGGGACAAGACAGCCGACGACCTTATCGGCGGCGATTACAAGGAAATAGAGATAAACGGCAAGATGTTCGGCACCGGCCAGATTGAGCTTGTCGACGCATCCATGGCCGACCGCCTGGTTCCGGCGATTCGCGCACGGTTGGAGGAGCTGAAAAACAAGAAAGGCTACTTCGGCATGATATTCCTTATAACGGATATAATGAGGGAGGGCTCCCGCCTGTTCGTCTTCTCGGACGACGACGCGAAAGTCGCCGCCGCGCTCCACGCCGACCTGAACGACCACGAGGCTTGGGTCGACGGCCTGATGAGCCGCAAGAAACAGATTGTCATCCCGCTTGGCGAGAAAATCTGACCGCTAAACAAATTGAAGCTATGAAAAACCCGCGGCATGTACGTGGGTTTTTCATTCAAATTTCCCAATTGAAAAAGACGACCCCGGGCTTTACCCGGGGGAAGTATTTTTCAATTGCCCGGCTACTGCCTTTTAGCACCAAACACACCATATACAGATAACGGCTGATTCGTCGCCGTGTTGTCAAGCCAGAAATTTCCCGCGGTTTCCGATATTATTCCACCCTCACCGAAGAAAGAGTGGTTATAGCACTGCCCGCTGCTTGGGTTCCCGCACGTGGCGTTCTCTGCTTGGGACATGTAGTACTTGCTGTTGTTGCCCAGGATGCGTATTGTGCCGTCGGTCTTATAGGTTATGTTGTACCCCCACGTGTCCTTGAAATTCAGTTGGAGCTGCTCGTTTCCGTTCTGCTCGATGGTGAATATGGATTGCCCGGTAAAGTCAGCCCAATCGTCCGTCCCGTCCTTGCCCACGACCGCATAGGCCTTGCCGAAGAAGTTTATTTTTCCAAGGTGCTGGTCTCTGGTCGCACTCGTGTCGAAAATCTGGCTCTCCGGCCGCGGCACGGTTATGAAGAGGTCATACTCCGGATGCGGCCCGGCGATAAGCTTGCCGTTCAGGAACACCTGCGACACGCTCTTCCAGTATCCGAAATCCGCATACTGCATGCCGAGCGACCCGCCGCCAAGCACGATCGAAGCGTCGATTCTCTGATTCATGGCGGTTATCTTGCTTCTGTCGTATTGGATGCCTAATTGGTTCAGTTGGGAGATAAGCAACTCTGTGCTGCGCGCCTCGTATTTGTCTCCACTGGACGACGTGTATCCGAACAGCGGTAGGTTCATGGTCTTGTCCGCCTGATACGAGCCCGAGTTGTTCATATAGAAGTCGTTCACGGAGAATGCAACCTCGTCTTTAAGGTCGCTCGACTGGTGCCATATATAGTTGATTTTGCCGTCTTCGTTGAAAAAATACTTTACCTGCCCGCCAGACGAGGGATTGACCGCATTATAGTTTATGCCGGTTATGTCGTATGTTACAGGCTCGGCGGCAAGGGTGACAATTTTCTCGGCCGGAATATGCACCTCCTTGGGCGAAGACGTCCCGCACGCGCCAAGACAAAGCATGATTGCTATAAGGGAAGTGTGTTTCATAATGCTCCTCTCTTTGCCAATATGATACCACAAAATCCCCTTTTCGTCAACAATATATGATTTCTATATAAAAGCGAAAAAATCCTTACGGCGTGTACGTGGGATTTTTTCTCAAACAACCAATCGAAAAAGAGCGGAGCCGCTAGGCGAGCGCGACTTTTCGATTGCTAGTATATTTTTCATATTGCCAAGACGCCGAAAATGTGGTATAATAATCCCAGACATAAGGCAATACCTAGGAGGAGGAAGTCATGCATAAACTCATGAAGTCGATATCGGTTCTGGCGATTCTTGCGCTTGCCGCGTGCGGAGGATCTGATAGCAATAGCCCGAGCGTTGACAATCCTGGCACGGGCTCGGGTACTGGTACCGGTACAGGCTCAAAGAATCCGTCGTACAAGACAGATACCCCCACGAACGAGGATATGGTAACCCTTGCCTACGACCTCCCGCTTGGGCTGGTCCAGATTGAGGGCGATACCGAAATGTACGACATCCTCAAGTACGAGGCCAACACATACAACGAAAATATCGGCCTCTGGTACAGTACCATTCTGAACCTGGACGCTGCAGATCCGGATGACGAGATAGAAGTCGAACGGTTCATCCCGGCCAAGCAGTTTATAAAGGACGGCAACGGCAACTGGACGGCCAAGACAACGTTCAATTTCACCTCCGGAGATTCTTACGCCAAGTTTGTCGATGGGTACATGACCACTTCGGAGGCTTCCGACGCTAATAATTTCGACCTTATCAAGCTTGACGTTGCACCGGTGCTGATGGGCGCGACTACGGACAAGACGGGCATGGCTTTCGTCGAGTACGGCTATTGGAAAAAGACCGCTTACCAAGGCGCTGTCGCCCAGTTCACTACGTTCGAGCCGTTCGTCGGCGGCTTCGAGACGCACATGATTGACGACGCGTTGCTTCCCACGACCGGCGCTGCTATGACATTCTCGGGCCACGCTGGCGGCGGCATAAACGGCGTCGCTCCCGGCGCGACAAACACCGCCTTGAGCGGCGCGCAGCAGGAGCTTGTCGGCACCTCGTACCTTGTCCTTACTCCCGGCACTACCTCGTCCGAAACGCTTAAATTGGCGTTCAACAACTTCTATACGTTCAACTTCACGAACGGCGGCTTCACGAGCATAGAGGGCGCGGCCACCGGAGACTATGCCACCGCCTATGCTGGCAAACTTGCAACGTCCGGTGTCGATACGTCCAACAGCGGCTATACCCGCGACTTCTACGGCCGCAACTATACGCCCGAGGAGGTAGCCGGCATTGCCAACTTGACCATAACCGGAACGGATAGCAACATATACTATCTCAACGCCGCTTTCGGCGCCAAGAAAGCGAAATAGTCTATACTGGCCAAAAGGCTTGGAAAAATCCCGGGGTTTCCCCGGGATTTTTTCTCATATCTCCTAATACACAAAAAACTTGTTTTTTGTATTGCTTGACCCCTAAAAATATGGTATAATAATAGCAAACGAGGAGAGAGATATGAAGCTCAATATCGCAAGTATCGCAGTTTTGGCCGCGCTTGGCCTTGCCGTGCCTGTGTCGGCGGACGTGAATTCCAATCCTTGGGAGGATAGGGACAGGGAGGCGAAAATGCCCGGCCACTCGCCTGATTCCGTCGTGTACGAAATCTCCGACATCTGGGCCGGCCGCGACCGCGAGGAAAATATGAAGGGCGGCGGCCACATGGCCGAGAAGAAAGAGAGTGCTCCCAAGGCGCGCGCCTCAAGCCCTAAAAAGGAAAAGGAGACGAAATACGTTTCCTACGAAAAGGAGCCGGAACCCAAATCCCGCCGCTACTCCGACAAGCCGGTCGAGCGCAAGATGTACGCGCCCGCGGCCTATGACGACGATCTGACGCCGGATGAGCTTGCCTCCATCGAGCGGTGGCAGAATGGCATAAAGAACGTGTTCTGGGAGGACTATCGCGGAAACAACGTCCGCGTCGAGGTTCTCCGCACCAACCAGGATGTCAAGGAAATGCGCCTGAAGTTCGTCCAAAGCCAGGATATGAACTCCGATCCTGACGGCTCGGTTACCGCAATGCTCGACAATGTGGCGGACGCGGTGATAAAGCGCACCTGCGGCAAGGCCAGCCGGCAGGCGATAATCCTCTACGAGCGCCCCTCGGTCGAGGTCACCAAACAGACGACCTACGACGACTATCGCATAGTCGCCCGCGGCGCAAGCTTGCGCGAATACGGCTTCCGCTGTATATACTAGCCGACCACTCGCAAGAATGAAAAAAAAGCCGGTTTCGACCGGCTTTTTTGTAATAATCCCCGCTGCACTAGAAATATTACAATAACATTATTTGATTATTTTTTTTGTTGTTATTATTGTCCCTGTGGGCAAGCGGAGATAACTCGGGAGAGTTATCCTGCTTGTCCACAGGCTTGACATATATCCTTATTCATGCTATTATATATAGGTCTAACCAAAGGAGAAAGACGGCAATGACATATATGAACAAAAAGCGTACGGGGGGGGGCAAATAAGTATTTAGTTATTGCGCTTCTCCTGATTTCGACTAACTCTCAATCTTCAAATTACTATACCTGTACTGCCTGCGCCATACCCGGAGCATGTCAGGCCGGGGCAAACGCAGACTTTGACAAGTACAACACTCCACTTACGCTTGCCGAAGCTACCGCCGCAATCGGCACGCCCTCAAAATCGAGATGGAGCCTTATAGATGGTGGCCATTTCGTCAACAAGCGCGGTACTCTCTCGCCCGGAGCTTACATGATAAGCGGCAATGCCAGCATGTCCGCCGGAGGCTGCACGTCCCAGGTGGCGGTGTTCGACAGGGAAGTTGGCTATAACCTGCTTGCCGACGGCATAACGATAGACACGAACAACCCCGTGTTCAGCGGCACTACCTGGGGAGTGTATAGTCCAGCGGACTGCTCGGCAGACACGCTTCAGACTCCTGGCTGGAGCAAGGAGGACATAACCGCCCAGTCTTTCGGCAGCTATATATACAAACTCCAATAAATTTCTGTTGCTGCCACCCCTGTGGAAAGTCGGCGACAACTTGTCAAGTTGTCCCGGCTTTCTATGGTCTCCTGAACCAAATATCTTATACCCGGGCGCAAGAAAGATTGGCGGAGGGCAAAGATTCCGTCTCCGGAATCCAAAAGCGTCTAACCAAAGGGCAGAGAGAATCTGCCTATGCCGAACCCGCCAATCTCACTTGCGCCAGGAAAGGAGCCGGCCAAGCTAGTTCAGCCGATAAATCGCGCTGCCAAGCCTTGTTCCGTAATGGTATATGTCGTCCTCGGCAAGTCCAGGTGTTCTTACGCCCTTGTCTAGGTATCCCGTGACGCGCGTGCTCTCCGTGGTATAGGTCGCATGGTCGAAGTCTATCATGGTGCACGATTGGTCGGAATATTGGTTGTACAGTTGATACGATATGTCCCTGTCCGCGACCACCACGCGCGAGTCGTACATATTGCCACCGGTATAGTTGTCGAAGCGGTATATTCCCGGCGGCAGGGTTCCTCTAGGTTGAGAGTATTGTCCCTCGGCAAGCGCTTCGCCCGATACGACCATAGTCCACCTGGCCTTGTCGGGCGTGCCGATGCATGCTGTCGCCTCCTCAAGCGAAAGAACTTTGCGCGGCGGACATTCGGCCGGAGGATTGGCGTATTCGCTTACCGCGCCAGCAGAGCAAAATTTCGCGATTGTGCACGCGCTACAGGTGTAGTAATTAGCAGAGTTTGATTTGTTAGTAGATAATAAGAGAAGCGCAGTAGCTAAGAATAACTTATTTGCCCCCCCCCGTACGCATATCGTTCCTTGTCATCGGTCTTCTCCTTTGGTTTGACCTTTATATTATATCATACTTTACCCATATAATCAAGGACAATGATAACAAAAAATATTATTGTAATATTTCTAGCGCACCGGGAAATGCTGCAAAAAACCCGGCTGAAAACTGGCTTTTCACTCTTTCAGGAATTCGCTTTCCATGCTTTCAAGCTGCTTGAGTTGCCGTTCCAGGTCGCGCACTTCGGAGGCTTTATAGCCATCCTCGTCCGCCGAGGTCGCATCCTCTAGGGGCGCCACATCCGGGCGGTTCAGGCTTTCGAATTTAAGCTCGGATTCCGAGATATTGCTGTGGACAAGCTCGTGCACCGGCTTGAAAGCCCCGTCGTCCGGAAGCAGCATGGCTACGAACAGCGCACTCGAGCGAAGCACCGGCTTTGATTTCGCCTGCTGAACCCAATCGGGACGCTCGGCCGGGTTGGGCATGAACCACAGTATCCCAATATACACCGCCGCCATAAGCAATATGCCCCTCATTATCCCGAACAGGAAGCCAAGGGACTTGTCTATGCCGTCGAAGCTCGTCTCGCGCAGGCGGGTACCGGACCAGTGGCCGATGAAGCTCAGAAGCATTATCACGATAACGAAGACCGATATATATGACGCTATGCTGACCAGCATTGCGCTGTGCCCGAAGACTCCGGCGAACATCGGCTCGGCCATTGGAGAGAACGCCTTGGCAAGCAGGGCGGCGGCTATCCACGATACAACCGAAAGCACGCCGGCGATGAAGCCTCCGCTATAGCCGAATACTGCGGACGCAGCCACCATCGCTATAAATATGAAGTCCATAAGCGTCAGCATAGTATCCTTAGTATACCATACCAGGCAGGCAAAATCAAGGGATGGTTTATTTACTGATTGACTGGTTTAGGGATTTGTAGTATAATAGGAGTGTCAAACCAAAGGAGAAGACCGATGACAAGGAACTATAAACGTACGGGGGGGGGCAAAAGGCTAAATACCTAGCATTCGCGCTTCTCTTACTATCTGCCAATAACTCTCAATCAGCAAACTACTACACCTGCTCGGCATGTGCTGTGCCTGAACTATGCAAAGCAGGCGCAGGCACGGACTTTGACAAGTACAACGCCCCACTCACACTTGCCGAGGCTACCGCCGCCATAGGAACGCCCGCAAAATCCCGTTGGACGCTTGTCGATTCATTCGAGGAATATGGAAGCAAGCCTGGCACTCTGTCGCCGGGACTATATAGAGTCGACGCCTCGGGCATCACAAGCGTCGGCTGCCTAAGAATATCGCAAACCGTGGCCATGTCCAAGGATACCGGATACATTATGAGGAGCAGCTCGCTCCCCGCCGAGGGGAATTGCGCAGGCTGCGCCGGAGTTGTATTCGACAGCAACAATGCAACATACTCGAGCGTTTCATACACGGTAGTGGCTCAAAATAGTACGGCCTACTCGCAAAGCTACACTCCTGGTATAACCCAAGATGACTTCGCGCCAGCCGATTGCTCCACTCACAAAACGGCGATTTATAGATTAAATTAAAATATTTTTTGTTATTATTATACCTGTGGTAAGCGGGAGATAACTTGAAAAGTTATCCTCGCTTTCCACAGGCCTCTAACGCAACTGTAACTTCTCCGCCATGAAATCCATAAGGCTATAACTCTTGCCGTCAAGCGACACCTGCTTAGCCTCCGCATAGCGGCTGATTGCGACGAAGTACAATATTTCGGCTTTCTTGAACCGGTACGCCTGCACGGTTTTAAGGTCGGCCCGACCCTTTGCACGCGCGAGGAAATCCTCGATTGCGCCGCATGGCGCCACAAGGAAAGCCCTTTTCTCCGCTACTTCAACCATGGCCTCATCGACGCGCGCCACACCCGCCGCACCCGCGTCAAGCGGTAGTTTTACGCCAATAAGCGCAAGCGGCCGCATTGTCTTGGCAAGCGCGAAAGCCATCTCGTCCGGACTCGCCGCCTTGCGCCGTGCGCCCTCGACCGCTATGCACAAAAAGTCGCGACCCGCCGGCACGGGGATAAAGTCAAGCCGGTCAAGGACTTTCTCGTCGAACGTCGCGCCAAAGAATATATCCACGTTCGTATTCCCTTTCGGGTCGTATATCATCGCGGACTGCAACGCGCTGTTGTATGAATCCGCAGGCACCGAACGAACGCTTGCGTCCGTCCCGTCGAAGATTTTCTCCATAGCCGACTTGGCCACAGCCGCCAAATACGGCGGGGCGACATAACGCAAAGTCTCGCCCGCGAACACAGGCAAACCGGCAAGCAGCAGAAATATAAATAACTTTCTCAAACCCCTCAAACCTCCATTATCCGTCCTCGCGGTACAAAAACACCGTCGCGCACGTAAGTATCACGGTAATCGGGACAAGCAGGCTCGAGCCAAGCAGAGGCAGCCGCCCCGCCGCACCCATCGCGCGTACAATCTGGTCGAGGAAGAATGCCCCAAACCCAATCATCACCCCGGCCGAAAGCTTGAGGACAAGGTTCTTCTGGTCTCGCGACGGCGAAATCGAGAACAACGCCGATATGAACAACATCGCCGAGAGTATAAGCGGCATGAATAAAAGGGTATAGAAGTAAAGCCTGTGATTCTTGGCCGAAAACCCCGACGCTTCGAAGAACTTGATGAACCCCGGCAGCTCCCAGAACGAGAACGCATCCGGCTCGGACGAGTTTTCCTCGATTTTCTCGCCCGATAACGATGTCGGATACTCGTACGTGGCAAAGCTCTCCTCGCGCAGCTGCGGATCTATCATCTTCACGTCCGTCATTTGCAGGCTGTGGTTTTCAAGCGTGGCCGAGCGCGCCTCTATCCGACGCAGGAAGTTGCTCTCAAGGTCGGTCGTGAATATGCTGACATTCTCGGCTTTAAGGGTCTGCCCCTCCTTGACCACGCGCCCTGCGTAAAGGAAACTTTGCGTCAGGTCGGTCTTTTCTTTAAGCCAAAGTCCGTTTTGCGAGAACAACATCGGATTCCTGCGCGAGAGCGAGTGGCGGTACTTGAGCTTGTTTATCCGCGTGTCCATGGCCGCGTTGATAGGACTCAAGATTGTCATGTCCAAAATGCCGATAAGTACGCATGCACCTATCATTGGGGCTAAAAACCCCCACACGGACACGCCCGCTCCACGGATGACCGTAAGCTCGCTCGACCGCGACAGCCGCCAGAACGCCAAGCTCCCGGCCAAAAGGACAGAAAGCGGCAAAGTGGTCGTAAGCGTACGCAGTATCTCGAGGAACGCAAGCTGCGCCACAACCCTGAACGGCACCTGCGCGCCGGTCGCGGCCATCGACTTGATTATCGAGAATAAAAGGATTATCCCCGCTATGCAGAAGAATACAAGGCCGAACGCGCGAAAGAAATGCGCGGCCAGGAATCTGTCGAGTATTCTGTGCTTCAGCCTCATGGATGGTATTATAATCGAACGCGCAACTCTTTCAACTCTTTTGTTGTTTTCTCTGTTGAGTCATGATATTATGATATAGTCTAAACAAAAGGAGAAGACAACGATGAATATGAACGAAAAGCGTACGGGGGGGGGCGGAAGGCTAAGTATATAGCGACAGCGCTTCTCCTGATAGCCACTAACAACTCTCAATCTGCTAATTATTACACCTGCACCGCTTGCCCGGTACCGGGAACTTGCCCCGCCGGAAGCGTCAGGGATTGTCCCCTGAACCGCCACACATCTGCCGAAGAAGGCCTTGCCTGCGTCGGCGCGAATCCGACATGGACGCTTGTCGATTCCATAAGCGGGTGCGGGCAGTCCGCTCAAAGCAAAAGTGTGCCCCTCCAACCGGGAGTATATAGGATAGAGGCTTGGCGTGCCGAGGGCTGGGGTTCTACCTTGGTTGCAATCGACCACACCCAAGACGCATTCCTGCAGTCCGACGGTGGAGGGCAGAAGTGGACTCTTGCTAACTTGGGCGACGCGAACGTATATCATGGAGGCGACGGCGGAGTAGGTTTCAATAGGTGGTTCTGGCATGACGGCCAATTCGCACCCGGCGCGCCTGCATCAAACCAAATCCAAACCCCTTGCTCCGCAAGCGTGTATAAGCTGCAATAATATTTAATATTTTCTTTTTTATTATTGTTTTCCTGTGGTAAGCGGGAGATAACTTGAAAAGTTATCCTCGCTTTCCACAGGCTACTGAAACAAGCTGCTTACTTGTAAATCTTTTCCCGATTCTCGTGCTCTTCCTGCGCCTCGACGGAAAGCTTGGCCACCGGCCGCGCCTCAAGCCTCGCAAGGCCGATAGGCTCGCCAGTAATCTCGCAGTAGCCGAAAGTCCCGTCCTGTATGCGCAGCAGGGCGGCGTCGATTTGAGCGATAAGCTTGCGCTCCCGGTCGCGCGCGCGAAGCTCGAGCTGCTTTATGGCCTCGTCGTTCGCGCGGTCTACGTCATCCCCGGCCGAGCCGTACGTGTCCGCCGTCTCCTCGACTATTTCCTTGAGCGTGTCCTCCGACTCTTTCATCAGGTCGGCTTTCCAAGCGAGGAGCTTGCGCCGGAAATACTCCAGCTGCATGGGGTTCATATACTCCTCTTTTTTAGAGGGTTTGTATCCTTTCGGCAGGTCTATTTCAGGAAGTGCTTTCCCGTGCGCTCCGGTCATCATCGTTTTCTCCTATGCTTATATGTGCTTCTTTATGAACTCGATGAGCGAGGTTTTGCCCATGGCGCCGCTGTGCCGGGCCAGGATCTCGCCATTCTTGAATAGTATGGCGGTCGGAATTCCGGTTATGCCGAAACGGGCGGGAAGATCCGGCTCCTCGTCGACATTGACCTTGAAGAAGTCGCAGGAATCGCCCATTTCGCCCGATACTTCCTCGACGATAGGCAGGAATTGGCGGCAAGGCCCGCACCACTGGGCCCAAAAATCCACGAACACCGGCTTCTCGCCTTGAATGGTTTTGTCGAAGTTTTCTTGGGTCAAGCTAGTGAATGCCATATTTTTTCTCCTTGTCAAATCCAGCACTACAATATAGTATTAAAAGCAGGAAAAAGCAATGAAAAATAAACTAAAGGATTCTTTCCCGATTTTCGCCGCCAATGCGGATCTGGTCTATCTTGACAGCGGGGCAAGTGCGCACAAGCCCGCCTCCATGATAGATGGGATGATGGATTTCCTCGCGCGCGATTACGCCAACATCCACCGCGGCCTGTACCCGCTTGCCGAAAGGGCGACCGCCGCCTACGATTCGGCCCGCGCCAAGGTCGCAAGGTTCCTGAACGCAGATGTCGGCGAAGTTGTCTTTACCCGCAGCACTACCGACGGCATAAATCTTCTGGCCACGGTTTTCGGCCGTTCCTTGACATCGGAGGACGAGGTTTTCATATCCGCATCCGAACACCATTCCAACCTGCTTCCATGGCAAAACACGCCTGCCAAGCTAAGAATAATCCCTGTGCTGCCTGATTGTTCGCTCGACTTGGACTGGCTGGCGGCAAATATAGGTCCGCACGCGAAAATCGTCTCCATAACCGGACAAAGCAACGTGCTTGGATTGCAGACGGATATAGGCGCGGCTGCGGCTATAGTTCACTCCGTCGGCGCAAAAATCATCATCGACGCAGCCCAGCTTGCCGTACATGCGAGTATTGACGTCAAGGCCCTGGACATCGACTTTCTGGCTTTCTCCGGGCACAAGGTTTATGGCCCGACCGGCATAGGCGTTCTGTATGGTAAAAGGGCATTGTTGGAGGCTCTTCCGCCATACCAGTATGGCGGCGATATGGTCGAATCCTGTACGCTTGAAAGGGCAAGATTCATGCCACCACCGCAAAGGTTCGAGGCCGGAACACCCCCGCTTGCCGAGGCTGTCGGCCTTGGTTTGGCAATCGACTTTATGGAAAGTGTAGGGCTCGAAAATATCGCCCGCGAATCTCTGAACTTGACCCATTATGCAATCAAAAAATTGGCCGAAATCCATGGTTGCAGGTTGATAAGCTCGCCAATCGCGAACGGTACCGTTTCATTCTCCATAGAGGGCGTCTCGCCGTTCGACGTGGCCGCGATTCTGGGCAAAAAAAATATCTGCGTTCGCGCCGGATTCCACTGCGCCGAGCCATTGCACAAGGCGCTCGGACTGCCCGGCTCGCTCCGCGTCTCGCTCGGGGTCTATAACGATTCGGACGACATCGATAAATTCATCGAAGCGCTTAAAAAGGTGGTAAAAATCCTTAAATGATCACCGATAAAATAATTTTGGACGGCGACATAGTCGAACTTCCCGACATCACGGCGACCGCGGGAAATCCTCTGTCCGCAGGGCAAAAACCGCTCAGGGACAAGGAAACCATAATCGAAGCGATAAAGCTTGTCCTCGACCCTGACGTGCATATCGACGTCTATAACCTCGGGCTTATTTATAGCATAGACTTGCTTGACAACGGCGATGTCATGATAGACATGACGCTTACCTCGCCGACCTGTCCGATGGCCGAGGAGATGCCGCAAATGGTAGCCGATTCGGTCGCCCGTCTTGGTGGGGTGGGGCGCGTGGAGGCAAGGCTTGTCTGGAGTCCTGCATGGACGCTCTCCATGCTCTCGGACGAGGCGAAATACCAACTTGAAATAGGAGATTTAGAACTATGAAATACTACATCGACATAGGCTCGTCCACGGTCAAGACATACCGGTACGATGACGGCAAGCTTGATTTGGTGGATGAAAACTCGCTTCATATGAAGCTCGGCTTCACGCCCGGCACCGGTCTGTCGGACGATCGTCTAGCCTCGCTTTTCAGCCATTTCGAAAGGATAAAGGCTGAATTCGGCCTCTCCCGAGATAATACAAGCACATACGCCACCGGCGTCTTTCGCGATATTCCAGAAGAACAAAAGGTCTGGATACAGCAGAAATTCGTGGACGAACTTGGCTTGGACTTCAATATAATAAGCCACGAGCAGGAGGGATATTACCTCAAGAAAGCGACCGAGCTTGACTACGGCGCCAAGAAGGTCATGATTGTGAACATGGGCGGCAAGACTACCGAAATAGTGACCGTCGCCCGCGACAGCTCTACGCAAACACAGCTTATAAACCTCGGTGCCGCGGACTTGACCGCCGCTTTCCTGCCCAGGGTGAACGAACCATACTCCGGCGCAAGCATAGAGGAAATGGAGGCTTTCGTCGCGAACGCGATAAGGGAGGTCGAATTCGACAGGGACTATGACTTCGCGCTTTTTACGGGCGAGCTTAGGGCCGAACGACTGGTCGGCTACCCGATGGAAAAGAACACGATGTTTGCCGACGCCAACCACCCGTTTCAGGAGAGTTTGGAGGATTTCATCGAGGGCACCCGCCGCATGTTTTTCGACATGAAGTACGAGGAGCTTGAGCAACTGACTCCGCACAATCCGAAATGGTGGGTCGGCGGCCGCGCCGGTGCAGTTCTGCCGCTTGCGATTTTCAGGAAAGCGGATATAAAGGTCATCGTGCCAAGCGACCTGAACCTCATAAACGGCGTCATCAACGACGAAAATAATAAATAAAATTATTACAATCTTTTGTTATTATCCCTGTGGAATCCGGAAATTATTTGCTGCGCAAATTATTCTGGATTCCACAGGGCACATGTGATATAATCATAAAGTCTAACCAAAGGAGAAGACGACAATGAATAAGAACGTATTACGTACGGGGGGGGGCAAAAGGCTAAATACATAGCATTCGCACTTCTCTTACTATCTGCCAACAACTCTCAATCTTCAAATTATTACACTTGTACCGCATGCGCCTTACCAGGGGCTTGTCAGGCCGGAGCCACGCAAGACTGCAAATACAATGCAACCTTGAGCCTAGCAGAAGCGACCGCTTGCATAAGCGTTCCCGTTCAAGCCGACTGGGAGCTTGTCCGCTCGCAAGGCGATACACAGGAAACTTTCCAGCTCGCCGCGGGAGTATATAGGATAGACGCGAGAAGAGACGTCGAGACATGCCAATACGGGTACACTCCGACAAGTTATGTATTCGTCCTGGCCGAGCCGATGTACGTTTCAAGCGCCAATGTATGTACGAATGGAGCCATAAGGTTTTACAAGTCGGCGCCGCCGGCCACTGAAGTATTCGCCATACACGCTTATTCAACCATATCGACTCCGGGCATAACCGCGGCGGATTTGTCATACCTTGAAAACGCTTCGCGCAAGTTTTATAAGTTGAAGTAGCATTCGGGAGTCCTGTGGAAAGGTGTGCAATCTAAAAGTTGTGCACGGTTCCACAGGTTTCTCTAATGCTTCATTTTCCCAAGCGGATGTCCGGCCTCGACCGCCTCGCGCAGATGTTCGGGCAGTATGTGGGTATAGATCTGCGTGGTCGAAATGTCGCTGTGCCCAAGCATGGCTTGCACTGCGCGCAGATCGCTTCCGCCCGCAAGCACATGCGATGCGAACGAGTGTCGAAACACGTGCGGCGACACCCGCGCGGGGTCAAGGCCGGCCGAAACGGCCGTGTCTTTCAACTCCTTGAGAAACGCGTTCCGCGTCAGGTGTCTGCTTGCGCCCTTGCCGGGAAAGAGGAACTTCGACCCCTCCGGCTTCCTGAATACCATCCATTTGCCAAGCTTTTCCATAATGCGACGGTTCAGGGGGACAAGCCGCTCTTTGCTGCCTTTGCCCATTACGCTAAGCGTCTCGCCCTTTATAATAGATGCAAGCGGCAGGCTGACAAGCTCGGACACCCGGAGCCCGGTTCCGTATAGAAGCTCAAGCATGAAGTCAAGCCTGACGCCTATCGCTGCTCCACGCTTTTCCGCCGATTCGATAAGCTTGTCCACCTCCGAGGGAGATAGGTATTTCGGAAGCGGACGTCCCGCCTTCGGCGGATACACGCCATCCGCTGGATTGGCCACAATCGCCCGCGACTCGAGCAGGAACTTGAAATAGCCTTTAAGCGCGGAAAGCTTCCTCGCCTGCGACCGCGCCGCAATGCCCCGACCGGCAAGCATGCCAAGCCACGCTTTCACATCCTCGGTCGTCGCGGCCGTTGCGCCTCCAGCCACGGTTTTCTCGAATTCCTCAAGGTCGCGCCCGTACGCCGCGCATGTGGCAAGCGAAGCGCCCCTCTCCGCCATCATCATTTCAAGGAACTGCTTTATCATGGTTGCATTATACCATATTTCCTGTATAATTGAAAGGTTATGTACGAGAAATCGAAATCACCAAAATGCGACTTTCCCGGGTGCAAGGAGGAGGGGCTCCACCGCGCGCCCAAGGACAGGAACTTGAAGGAGTATTATAGCTTCTGCCAAAAGCACGCGGCCGAATATAACAAGTCGTGGAACTATTGCGACGGCATGTCCGCGGACGAGATAGAGTGCGAAATAAGGGCGGACGAAATCTGGCGCTCGCAGACTTTCCGCTTCGGCCTGAACCTGGGGCAAATGCTAAAGGACGGGCATATCGACGACCCGCTGGGCTTGTTCGAGGGCTTGATGGGCCATGCCGCTCCAGCCGCGGGAAAACCTGCTCTTGCGCCCGCGTTGACCCCGGCACAAAGAGAGGCGTTGAAGACCTTGTGTCTAGAGTATCCTTTTACCGCCTCGACGCTGAAATCGGCATATAAGAAACAGGTAAAAATCCACCACCCGGATCTGAACGCCGGCTCCAAGGAGTCCGAGGAGCGCTTCAAATCCGCCGTCGCAGCATATAATTTGTTGAAACAGTCATTGTAGCATTTCCCGTCGTGCTAGAAATATTACATATATTTTCTGTTATTATCCCTGTGGAATCCGGAAATTATTTGCGAAGCAAATTATTCTGGATTCACAGGACACATGTGATATAATCATAAAGTCTAACCAAAGGAGAAAGACGACAATGACATATATGAACAAAAAGTGTACGGGGGGGGGCAGGTAAGTATATAGCTTTAGCGCTTCTCCTAATATCGACTCAATCACAATCTTCAAACTACTATACTTGCACAGCTTGCGCATTGCCCGGTGCCTGCCAAGCGGGTGCGGCGCAAGACTGCAAATATAATGCAACCTTGAGCCTAGCCGAAGCGACCGCTTGCATAGGAGTCCCGGAATTGAACAGATGGAAAGTCTATACCGGCGGCCACGTCTTGACGCCGGGCATATATAGGCACGACATAGAGAAGAACGCGGTTTCGCACAGCTTGGGCCTTGAGGATGGAAGCGCGGTGTTCACCGTGGTGCAGAATTCCTATTTAGCCTGCTTCATCGGCAACGGCACATACGAAGGCACTAGCGGAATATCGAACTGCGGGTGCCAGGCCCGAACCGATGGCTCGAACGAGCCTTTTAACTATCAGCAGGCAGGCATACCGAAGTTCGCGGCGGGCGCGGCGCTTAGGACGGCGATACTCACTCCCGGCCTGACAAGCGAAACCCTGACCAAAGGAGAGACTTTGCCCACGTGGTGCAGATATACCCTGTACAAGCTTGACAGCGATAGCTAGAACGCTTTTAGCATATTGTCCCTGTGGGATTAGTGTGCAACTCTAACGGAGTTGTGCACGGATTCCACAGGGTAAAGTTATAACCGGTTCATAACTTTGTTCACGAAATCTATCCATTGCGTTCGTGGATGCATTACGCCGCTCTTCATCATGTTCAAAAGCTCGGTATAGTCGGCCCATTTTACTTCGTCAACCTCGGCGTCGTTGAAGCTGATGTTGTCGAGCGCAAGGTTCTTGCGTATCACGAACAGGTTATAGAACTGGTTTTCCTTGAACTCACCGATAGTCCTGCGGTCGCGGAAAGTCTTGGTGAACAGGAAGTCGGACACGCGGATGTCCCGGGGCAGTTGGAGCCCGATCTCCTCGTTGTTTTCCCGCATTATGGTGGAGAGCGCATCTTCGCCCGCGCTTATGTGCGAGGCAAGCGATATATCCCACAGTCCCGGATACTTTTCCTTCGTCATCGAACGTTTCTGCAAAAGCACATGGTTCTTCTGGTTTATGATGGCGACGATTGCGGCCTCGTGCCAGTCGCCGTCCCTGTGCACTTCGTCCCGGGTCTTTATTTTTCCGGTCGGAATGCCGTCTTCGTCCAATATGCTTATGTATTCCATCAAACCCTCAACATCCCACCGTTCACGTGTAAAGTCTGCCCAGTGATGTACGAGGCTTCGTCGCTTGCCAAATAAGCAGCGGCCGAGGCGACATCCGAGGGAGTGCCGAAGCGTTTCAAGGGAATCTGCGCCATCATGGAGGTCTTGACATCTTCGGAGAGCACGTCCGTCATAGCGGTCTCGATGAACCCGGGCGCAATGCAGTTCGCGGTTATTCCGCGGCTTGCGACCTCGGCCGCCAAGGCCTTGGTAAGCGAGGTCAGCCCACCCTTCGAGGCGCAATAGTTCGCTTGGCCCGGGTTGCCCATAAACCCGACAATCGAGGTTATGTTGATTATCCGCCCGAACCGCTGCTTCATCATGGGGCCGACAGCCTCGCGCATAAGCCGGAACGAGGCGGTCAGGTTCACGTCGATTACGCGCAAAAAGTCTTCGTCTTTCATCCGCATCATAAGCGTGTCTGCGGTCAAGCCCGCATTGTTGACAAGGATGTCAAGCCGCCCGGCTTTTTCAATCGACTCCTTGATAAGACGCGCCGGCTCGTCGGCAATGGAAAGGTCGGCCGGTATCGCGAACACCCGCCCGCCAAGCTCGCCCGCAAGCTTCTCAAGCACATCCGCCTTGCGCCCGGTTATAACTACCGCCGCGCCAAGTGAATGGAGCGTCCGGGCAATCGCCTCGCCAATCCCGCCGGTGGCGCCGGTAATCAGGGCAGTTTTTCCGCTTAAATCGAACATTTTTGCCTCTTGTTTTGTAAAGGTTTCCTACTTGTCCTTGGGAAAGTATAGGCCGAGGACGAACGGCAGACAGTATGACAATACCCACAGGACGGCTTTTATCAAAGTATCGGGCGAATTCCAGTTCAAATAAATGGCCAGCCCTACTATTATAAGTATAAAGACCGAGCCACCTATTACCAGCATGGGTATGACGAAGCTGCAAATTACGTCCGTGAACGCTTCCCTTACCTTCTTTGTGGTCTCGAATTTAAGGTTCTGATACCTGTCGTTCAAATCTTCGTTCGGCACCAGAGGGTTTTCGACTGTCATTTCAAAAGCTCTTTTTGCGGGCTCATGAACTCGACCGAGTCATCAGCCTTTACAATGCCCACGGCATTGCGGTTCGTGGCCGCAAGTATGGCTATCATATAGTCCATGATGGATTCATAGTCCTTGAACCCGAACCTGTCCTTGATTATTTCAAGCTTGCCGACCTCGCCGTTGTCGACGGTGTAGATTATTTTGTCGTCTTCTTTTTTTGCCAAAATCATGTCGTACCTCTAAACGGGAACATACACCGGATTTGCGAAAAAGTCAAGTATTTTTCAGGGTTTCGACCCCTGCCTTGTCCTCGACGGAAGCACAGCTTGCCGCATCCGTACAACGCTTGACAAGGCCGCCTAGCACGGCTCCACTGCCAAGCTCGAAGAATTCGGAAACTCCCGCACCCACCATGAACCCGACGCATTCCGTGAATCGCACGCCGCTGGTCATCTGCTGGGTAAGAAGAGCCTTTATGTCCGAGGCTTTCGCAACCGCCGCGGTTCGGTTCGAGACGAAAGGTATCGAGGGTTCGCCTACATCGACCGAAGACAGGAGAACTTCCATTTTTTCGCGCGCGGGCTGCATAAGCGGACAGTGCGCAGGCACGGACACGGGCAGTATAACACACTTTTTCGCCCCTGCGTCTTTAAGCATGGCTTCCGCCGCTACGACCGACTCCTTGACGCCCGAGATTACGATTTGTCCCGGACAGTTGTCGTTCGCGACCCATACCTTGTCGAGCTTCGAGCATACGTCCGCCACCACATTCGCGCCAAGGCCGATTACCGCCATCATACCGCCAAGTCCTGCCGGAACCGCCGCTGCCATCGCCTCGCCACGCGCGCGCAGAAGGCGGGCGCCGTCCGCAAGAGTTATCGCGCCAGCGGCGACCAGCGCCGAATATTCGCCAAGCGAATGCCCGCATACATAGTCGGCCATAGGCGAACCTGCCGCACGATATGCCGCCACGCTCGCCGCCAATAACGCGGGTTGAGTGTTCTGCGTCTGGTTCAGCGCCTCCATATCCTCGCCCCAAATAACGGCAGACAAGGAAAATCCCAAAGCTTCGTCGACCTCCTCGAATACCGCCCGCGCTTCGGGAAATTCGGACACAAGCTCTCGCCCCATACCAAGCTTTTGCGAACCCTGTCCGGGAAATAGGAATGCTCTCATTATACAACCTCTTTTATAGATATTCATTATTGTTCATATAAGGCCTGATTTTCTCCGGCAGTCGTACGCGCCCATCCTCGGTCTGATGGTTCTCGATGAACTGCGCCAATATGCGCGGCGTAGCAATGCCGGTATTATTCAAAGTAAAGCAGTGCCGCACCTTGTTCGTCCCGTTCTCGCGATAGCGAAGATTCGCCCGCCTCGCCTGCCACTCGGTAAGATTCGAGCAGGAATGCGTCTCGCGATAGCGGTTCTCCGACGGCATCCAGGTCTCGAGATCGTTCATCTTGTACTTGCCCGCGCCCATGTCCCCGGTACAGCACTCGACCACTTGGTAAGGAAGCTCGAGGTCTGCCAAAACCTCCTCCGCGCACGACAGCAGCACGCCGTACCACTTCTTTGATTCCTCAAGGTCGTTCTTGCAGATTACGTACTGCTCGACCTTCATAAACTGGTGCACACGGAACAGTCCGCGCACGTCCTTTCCGGCCGAGCCCGCCTCGCGCCTGAAACAAGGAGAATATCCGGCATACAGCAGGGGCAGTTGTGCCTCCTCGAGTATCTCGCTCGAATGTAGCGAGGTCAGCACGACTTCGGCCGTACCGGAAAGGTAAGTATCGTCCTTTTCCAGATAATATACCTCCTCGCGCCCCGTGGGAAAGTGCCCGGTGCCGTACAACGCGGTTTCACGCACCATAGAGGGCACGGTTATCATGGTGAAGCCCTTGGCGGTCAGCTTGTCCATCATGTACGCATGCAGGGCTATCTCAAGCCGAGATAACGCGCCCTTTAACGCGACCGAACGACTCCCACACACATTCGGAATCCGCTTGAAGTCGGCCCAGTTGTTCATTTCGGCAAGCTCCCAGTGGGCTTTCGGCGCAAAGCCGAATTCCCGTGGTTTGCCTACTTGCCGTACGACCACGTTTTCCGAGTCGTCCTTTCCAACCGGCACATCCGGCGCAGGAATATTGGGAACAAGCCACATAAGCTGCTCGAATTCGGCGCCGCTTGCCTTGCTGTTAGACTCAAGCTTGGATATTTCCTCGCCAAGCTCTTTGGATTTGGCCACGGCCGCGGTTTTCTCGCCAGCGCCAAGCTTGGGGATAGACTCGGAAATCGCGTTCTTCTCCGCGCGTAGGTTCTGAAGCCTGGTGTCAGCCTCGCGAAGCTCGGCGTCCAGCTGTAAAAGCCGGTCTAGGTTCAAATCGACCCGCTTGTCCGCGATGGCTTTTTTGACGGCATCGGGATTTTCCCGAATGAATTTTATGTCAAGCATTTCTTGCTCCTGTTTGTGGATACTTTAGCGATTTTGCATGGGAAAGCAAGAAATTTCTATCCAACACCAGTTCGTATTTTATTGTTATTGACAAAAGCCTTTCGCCTGAATATAATTCTTTTCAGCGGTTTAAGAGAGCCGCAAAATCAACCGACTTCAGCAATATAATCTTAGGAAAAATCAAATGCACATAAGAGACGTCCGCCAGATAAAGCCGGCAGAGCTTATCGTAATGGCCGAGGCAAAAGGCATAGAAAACCCCGGCAGCTTCGATATACAGACGCTGCGCTTCAACTTCCTCAAAAAAATGGCCGCCGAGGAGACGCTTACCGGCGAGGGCGTGCTCGAGCTGATGAGCGACGGCTACGGCTTCCTTCGTTCGCCGGACGCAAGCTATACTGCCGGGCCGGACGACATCTATGTCAGCCCCATGCTGGTCAAGAAATTCGGCCTAAAGGCCGGCGACACCATTGAGGGCGAACTGCGCGCACCCAAGTCGAACGAGAAATACTTCGCGCTTGACAACGTGAACCGCATAAACTTCGACGCAGACCTTAGCAGATCCAAACACAGGGTGCATTTCGACGACCTTGTGCCCCTGTACCCGCAGGACAAGCTTGACCTTGACGTCCAGATGGGCGACGGGAAGAAGCCGAACTTCACCACGCGGATAATCGACCTGGTAGCTCCGCAGGGCAAGGGCCAGCGCGCCCTCATTGTCGCTCCGCCCAAGGCCGGAAAGACCATGATGCTCCAGAACATCGCGCACGCGATTACCGAGCGGCACCCCGAGGTTTATCTTATAGTCCTCCTCATCGACGAGCGGCCGGAGGAGGTCACGGACATGGAGCGCTCTATAAAGGGCGAGGTCGTGTCCTCGACTTTCGACGAGCCCGCGGCCCGCCACGTCCAGGTAACCGAAATGGTCATCGAGAAGGCCAAACGCCTTGTTGAGTACAAGCGGGACGTCGTTATCCTTATGGATTCTATTACCCGTCTTGGGCGCGCATACAACGCGGTAGTCCCCTCCTCGGGCAAAGTGCTGACCGGCGGCGTGGACGCGAACGCGCTCCAGCGGCCCAAACGCGTCATAGGCGCGGCCAGGAACATCGAGGACGGCGGGTCTTTGTCGATTATAGCGACCGCGCTTATCGAAACCGGCTCTAAGATGGACGAGGTTATCTTCGAGGAATTCAAGGGCACTGGCAACTCGGAAATCGTGCTCGACCGCAAGCTTTCGGACAAGCGTACTTTCCCAGCAATCGACGTTACCCGGTCTGGCACGCGCAAGGAAGAGCTGCTCGTCTCGCCCGAGACTTTGCAGAAAATGTGGCTTTTGCGCCGGATTTTGGTCAGCATGGGCTCCTCGGACGCCATGGACTTCCTGCTAGAAAAGATACGGCACACCAAGACCAATGCAGAATTTTTCGAGACAATGAACCAGTAAATCAACTAAAAAATCCCTGCGGGCTTTTTTAGTTGGAAGTTTGAGAAAAAAGGCCGGGGAAACCCTGGCCTTTTTTCGATTTTATCCAAGATTGTTTAATTCAGCTTGTACAAATACACCATGCCGGAAGTCCTGTCCATATCGGAAAGTGTGAGGCCGGGTGTGGCCATCCTTCCGCCGTTGGGGTTATTTGCGTACATTTGTGCTCCGTAAACCAAAACATTCTCTGCAGATCCCATATAAGGCGATTTGAAGAATACAAGGTCGGTGCAAGCATTGTTCAAACACCCTCCGGCATTCAACAGCGAATATATACGCACAGAGGCAGGCTGGTTCAATACCACTATGTTGGACGAGTAACTATTCCCGGCTACGTAGGCGTCTATGCGATAGACTCCAGGTGCGTAAAGGTTATCCGCTGAAGCGCTTATGCCATTGCCGGGCGAAGAAGTTTGGGCGACGACCTGCCACCTCGATTTTTCCGGCGTTCCTATTGCTGCTGTCGCTTCTTCAAGCGTCAATACAGCATTGTACCTGCAATCTTGGGTGGCGCCGGATTGGCAGGCACCGGGCACGGCGCACGCCGAACAGGAATAATAGTTCGCCGCACCGGCTGGCATTGCCATAAGCATCACCATTGCTAGTAGTTTTTTCATTCAGTCCTCCTTTGGTTGTGGCTGAAAGTCGCACCCTCCACGGGGCTATGTGCAATTGCTCGCAAAAGGCGCGAACCTTGCCGGCGAATCTCTTCGTCGGCGGAAGTATTATAGCACAAAATCGGGACGCGGACAACCGGAAAAGAATTTCTTGCAATTTTCGGCCGTGCGCCTTATATTGGCCTGCAACGGAAGGTTGGCAGAGCGGTAATGCAGCGGATTGCTAATCCGTGACGGGGTTAAATCCGTCCAGAGGTTCGAGTCCTCTACCTTCCGCCATTCTATTGTAGTTCCCCGGCTTGACCAAGGAATCCAGTCAGCCATAATCCTATTTTATTTTTGCAGCCCTGCGCAGCACCCATCCGGATTCTCTCTTCCATATTACGCCTCGTCGGATGACGGACGCCGGGTTTCCCGCAATCGCGGTGTGTTTTTCCGAAAAGCTCTTTGTGACCACTGCACCGGCGCCGACTATGGTGCCGTCGGGTATGGAAGCATTTTTCGTGAATATTGCGGCTTGCCCTATCCAGCAGTGCTCTCCTATACGCAGCGGATTCCGCGGATTGCTTATTATTTCACCGGACGCCGCCTCTATTATTGCGTGTCCTTCCGACGGGCGCAGGGTTGCGCTGTTTATCATACAGTCTTTCCCAATCTCGCACCGACATTCCTCCGACATTCGGATGAACATCGGGCCCGAGCTCAATCCCTCGTCGATGGTCAATGTCTGCTTCTCTCCGTCCGACATAAGAATGCGGAGCTCGTTTATGTGGAGTGGACTGCGGATTTCGATTTTGCAGTCATCGGCAAGGCATTCGATACTGCAATTTTTCGCATTCGTCGGAAAGAAAAACTTCACAAGATTGTTTTTCCCGCCAAGGGTTATGGCAAAGCCCGGGACTTTTTCTCCATGGGCAAGCTCTCGCTCGTTGCCATTCTCGACTACGATTATCTTGTTATCGGTTCCCGTATCTGACACAGACGATTCTGCCACATCCGTATTGGATTTATCAGGAAACGTGGGGGGGGGTAAATCGCTGATTTTGCACAGATTGTCCGTATTCTATGGCGCAAGCCTCTGTTTGGGACGAAAATGCATATAAGATTGACGAGAGCCTTGCGGATTTCCATTTTACATATCCGCCCGGGTCTTCACCACCTTGTCAATCAAGCCAAAGCCTTGGGCTTCCTCGGCGCTCATGAAGTTGTCCCGCTCGACCGCTGCGGCGACCTCGGCAATCGGCCGCCCGGTGTGGAATGCATAAAGCGAATTGAGCTTCTCCCTGGTCTTCAAAATCTCCCGCGCGTGAATCTCGATGTCCGTGGCCTGACCTTGGTACCCGCCAAGCGGCTGGTGTATCATTATGCGCGAGTTGGTAAGCGCGAATCGCTTGCCCTTCGCACCGCCGGCGAGCAGAAACGAGCCCATCGAGCACGCCTGGCCAAGACAAAGCGTGGCCACATCCGGCTTGACGTACTGCATGGTGTCGTATATTGCAAGACCCGATGTCACTACACCGCCTGGCGAGTTTATGTACATGAATATGTCCTTGTCCGGGTTCTCCGACTCGAGAAACACAAGCTGCGCCACGACGAGCGAGGCCGAGGCATCGTTTATCTCACCGTTGATGAAGATTATACGCTCCTTGAGTAGGCGCGAGAATATGTCGAAACTCCGCTCGCCGCGGGCCGTCTGCTCGATTACATAGGGTATGAAATTCATTGAATCATCCATTTGAGGCTCCTTTTTTAAGAAGAGTCTAACATACTTTTTAGCCGTTGTAAAGCCTGTGGAAAGCCAAACGGTTATCCTCGCTTTCCACAGGAAAAATAACAAAATTCAATTATTGTAATAATTCTAGTCCAGCTTATATATTGCTGCTTTGCCTTCCGAGCCTATGTCGTCACTTGTTATCCCTGGAGTAGTGATTACAACCGACGGTGCGTTATCTCTGACAGCCTGCTGTATATACCAATTAGGGTCATTGGGCTTGCGCGTCCATATCCACCCGCATAATAAACCGTCGCATTCAATTGTATGTTCCAAGTATCCTGTACGATTGTCGGGAATAACAGCCACTCCGGAGCGTTTGTTGTTTGCAGCGCGTATGACGTCGAACCTATACACCCCTGGCACAAGCTCGACCGACTGATGATCTCCGGCAAATGCACTTTGCTTCACAAGACTCCACCTTGATTTCTCGGGAGTACCTATGCAGCGTGTTGCCTCCTCAAACGAAAGTATGTTTTCTGTATAGGCGCAATCCTTTGTCATTCCTGCCTGACAAGCCCCTGGTACAGAACAATTGGTACAGGTATAGTAGTTTGATGATTGAGAGTTGTTGGCTGAAATCAGGAGAAGCGCAATAGCTAAATACTTATTTGCCCCCCCCCGTACGCTTTTTGTTCATAATACTCATTAATGTCTTTATCCTTTGGTTAGACAATTATACTATATCATCATTTATTATTGTTGTCAACCTGTGGTAAGCGGGAGATAACTTGAAAAGTTATCCTCGCTTTCCACAGGCGCTCTATACAACTATCTTACATCTTTTTAACATTCGCTCCGCGGCGCAGACGGTCGAAGTACTTGTTCGAATAAACCTCGAGCTTGCCGCCAAGCAGGCTCCATTTTAGCCGCGCCTTGTCCTCGTCCGTGGCTGTGATGTCCTTTTTCTGCTTGTCGCACACGAAGAAGATTGTAAGCGTATCCTCGAACGCAAGCGGAGCAAGAGTGTCGCCGACGCTGGCACCCTGCGCAAGAGCTTTGAGCTCCGGTTGCATCTGAACCTCCATTATGACGATTTTCTCGCCCGAGATCCCGGTTCCGCCCTCGCGCGCGACGGCCGCGAATTCTTCGCACGATTTCGCTCCAGCCACGGATTTCTGGGCATTCTCGATGTCGGGTTTGGCCACCAAGTAGGGCACGAGCGAGTACTCGAACGAGCTTGTCCCGTTCTGCTCGGCAAACACGCCGTCAACCTCCCTGTCCGAGGCGTTCACATATGCGCGCAGGACTTGGAAAGTAAGCTTGGACCACAGGACGTCGGCCTTGGCTTGGGATTTAAGCGTGTCCTCGGCAATCCCCTCCTTGGCCATAAGGGCTTTTAGGCCCTCCGCGGTGGTATTGTAGAATTTCGCGAACTTTTCTATGGATTCGGATGTTTCTTTCTCGTCCGCGGTAATCTTGTACTTTGCCGCCTCTTGCACACGAACAATGTCGTCTATCATGTTGTCGAGCATGTGGGTATAAAGCGCATCCTCCGGCGGCAGCTTGGCCTCGATAAGCGGGGCCAAGGCCTTGATAAGCCTGACCCGCGCAGAGACTTCGGCCGAGGTGATAATCTCGCCGTTCACGACCGCCGCGATTTTGACTTCCGCGGCAATGGCGGAAAACCCGAATAGTAATAACATCAAAATTATTATTTTATTTTTTGCCTTGTTCATTTTCTCCTCCTTTATTTATACATTCCGACGCCGGATATGCCGTTGGTCTCCGAAAGGCTTGAACCATACCCGATTGTGCCGAGCGTGTTGTACGTGACGGTCAAGTATATCGACTTGTTCCCTTCATAGTCGCGGTCGCGCATATAGTCGTTGGCAAGGTTCAGTGCCGCGCGGAAGCAGTTGTTCTCGAACGCGACGCCGCCCACTATCTGAAGCGTCTTGTTCGCGTTGAAGTCATACTTGTTCGCAGCAAACACGCTCCAAGTGCGGGTAAGCTGGCTCGAGATTCTGGTGTTGAGCTCGTCTTTCCTCTGGTTGTCGCCGTCCTCGGTGAATATGCTGCGCAGATAGACGTAGTTGGCAGTGAAGTTCAAAGCCCTTGGGCCTATCTGGAACCGGAGGTCCTGCCGGTTCATTGAGAAATTCTCGTGGTTCATGCGGAACTTGTACCCAAGATAGAGGAACCCCGACGGGCGATAGCTTATGTCCGATACGACGTCCGAGAATCCGTCTCCGCTTGCAAGGCCCGAGCCGTCAAGGTAAAGCTCCTCCGGCGTGTCGATGTTATAGTTCTGGCCAAGGAATACCGAAGTCCGCCCGCCGAATGTATAGCGAAGCCCATAATTGGCGCGCGTACCGGACTCGAAAAGGTCATAACCTGCGAACCTGTCCTCCTGGAACAGGTTGTCCGAATCAAGCTCCATGTACTTCGAGTCCATGTTCGGTATTGAATCCGGACGGTTGGCTTTCGGCGAGGCTATTATCTGCGCCGTAGGCTCGAGTATCTCCTTGCCTCTGACTAAAGGATAGCGCCACATCGCACTCGCTTGGGTCGAGGCGATTGCCTCGCTCCCGCTGAAATGCTCGCCGTTTTGCTGCATTATGTCCGAAAGAGAATACACATCCGCCCGCGCGGAAAGCCCGAAGTCGAACAAATGCCCGCCGTCCGTGCGCGCCGGCTGCAGATACTTGGTCTGTGCGGACGTGCGGAAATAGCTCTCGTCAGGAGTGTTTGTCTTGGTATATTCGCGAAGTATCCGGGCCGAGTTCAGGTTCGTATCCCACTGCCCTCCGGCCGAGTTGGTCTCGCTTATCCTGCGATAGTTGACAATGGGGAGCACTTTTGGGCTGAACCCGTCCGGCACCTGGCGCAGGTCTTGGTAGGTATAGGTATCGAGCGTAAGATAGCTTTTTCCTCGCACCCCTTCCAAATGCGCGCGCGAGGTAAGCCACGGATCGGTATTCAGCTCGTAAAGGCGAAGATAGGTATCATCCGACGTGCGGCTGAAGTCGATTTTCGCCCGCCAGGTATTGTCGAACTCCATATAGTCGTATATGTTGTAGTACCAGCGGGCGTTCTCGCTCTCGTTTTCGCCCCTCTTGTAATTTCCGAACAGCCGGGCGGTCATGAAGTCCTGGTTGGTGCGGTATTCTCCCTCATAGATAAGGCCGCGCTTTGTCGTGAATATGGGAGTGAAGGTCAGGTCGTTGTATCTGTTTATATTCAGGTACGCCGGCTGACGATATACGGTGCCAAGGACGTTGGACATTCCGATTGCCGGGGTAAGAAATCCGGTCTTGTTCTTGACGTTCGGGCCATAGTTTGTAAAGAACGGAAGCCAGAATATCGGCACGTCCCACATGTACACGACCGCATTTTTATATAAAAGCTGCCCCGATTCTTGGTAATGGGTCACTCTCGAGGCGCCGATTTTCCAAGTAGGGGTCTCCCCGCAGTCGAGAAGCTCTTTCTTGCATGCCGAGTATTCGACGTTCTGCATGACTATGGTGTCGTCGCCCCGCACCTCCATCCCGTCGGATTTAAGGGCGGCCGCAGTGCCAAGCTCGACTTTGGCTTCGCCAAGCGTCCCGGTCGCGGTATCGGTGTTGTACAAAAGGTCGCGCGTGGTTATCGTGGCCTCTTTGGTTTTCATGTCGATTTTTCCGTCGACCTCGATTTCGTTTTTCTGGGCGTCGAACTCGATGGCATTGGCTCTCATGTCGCGCCCGCCCTCCGAAAGCGTTATTCCGCCTATGGCCGTGAATTTGTCCGAGGTTTTGTCATAAACTACCGCCTGGCCGGTAAAATCGACCTCTCCAGCAAGCGCGGACGAACCGAAAAACAACAAAAATAATCCCAACCGCCGCCCGACTTTCATTTAAGCCGCCTTGCAAGGAATATTATTCCGCCGATTGCGGATATATAGACAACCGGCCATATATAGCGGTTGATTGCCATCGCGTCATAGGACGAGATAAGACCAATCTGCGCTCCGACCATAACCGCCGCGGCGATAATGCTGTGCCTGCTTGCCGAGCGGGAGATTAAAGGGCTCGAGAATATTGCCGCAAGCGCGATAAGCGCGAACAATACGTTCATAAGCGGGGACAAGAGCCGCCGGTGCAGCTCGACCATAATCCTCAAATAGTGATTATCGCTATGCGCAAGCCCGCGCTCGCGCGCGAACAAAAGGTCTAAGGCCGAGAATTCATCCAAATTCGGGCTTCTCTCCTCCTGCTGGGATACAAGGCCAAGGTCGGCCGTATAGTGTTCGAACGTGCCGAAAGTGTATTTGTCGCCGTTCTTCTCCTGTATGCTGCCGTTCTCTAGGATAAGTATGGCCGAGTCTTTGCTCGGGCGTATAATACCTTTTTGGGCGATTATGGTGCGCGCCATGCCGGAGCGCCGACTGTCGTTGACAAATATGTCGCTCATGGTGTTGTTGAAGGCGCTTTTGACATAGATTGTGACGCCTTGGGTAAGTTGGTTGAACTCGCCCTCTTTGATAAGCAGGGCCGATAGGTCGTTTTTGGACGAGGAAATCATGTTGCGGTATGCGCGCGAACCTGCCGGCGCGACGAACATGGTACACGCATAGGCGACTATCATGCCGGCAGCCGCGACGATAAGAGCCGGTCGTGCAAGCCGCTTGGGCGGCAGGCCCGCGGCCTCCATTATGACAAGCTCCCTGTCCGCGATAAGACGGTTATATACGAACAGTATTACGGAAAATATCGCGATAGGCATGATTATGACAATCAGGTCTGGAAGCAAAAGGGACGTCATCTTTATGAACGTCCAGAAAGAAAGCGAGTTGTTCACAAGATAGGACAGCAGGCGGATAATCTGGGAAAACCAGGCAATGCCAAGCAGAATCGCGCCGACTATGGCGGCGCCTGCGACAATCTGCCCCGCTATGTACCTGTCAAGGGTGCTTGGTTTTCGAAACATACGCCGATGATACACCGTGCCATTGCCTAACTCAATAAATTTTTTCTGTTATTCTTGACACCAACCGCGACTTATGGTATATTCTAAAAGTCAACCAAAGGAGAAGACAATAATGACATATATGAACAAAGTACGTACGGGGGGGGGCAAAAGGCTAAATACATAGCATTCGCACTTCTCTTACTATCTGCCAATAACTCTCAATCATCCAATTATTATACCTGTACCGCATGCACAATTCCTGGCGCATGCCAGGCTGGAGCGACGCAAGAGTGCACATACAACGTAATGCTTACTAAGGCAAGCGCGATAGGTTGTTTCGGCTCGCCCTCCAAGGAAAGTTGGACGCTTGTGGACAAGGTAACAAGCGGCAACAGGTCCGGCACCTTGCAAAAGGGAATATATAGGTTCGAGGCTATAATCCCCGGTCATCCCGGCCATGCAAGCACAGCCGCAGTGGTCTTCGACCACCCGGTCGGCTATATAATGTACAGGCAAGCCTCAACCGGAACGCCGGGTTGGCCTAACATCACATGCGACGCATGCCCTGGAATCCTTGTGGATTTGAACAGTCAGACATACTCCGGTGCGTCGCTGTTCTTCGTGGCAAACGGCGCTGGTATCGGGACAGGCTCGAATGTTCCAAATATAACAACCGAAGCCGACATGGATTCCGCTTCAGGAGTGCACGCGGCTATATACAAGCTGAACTAGAGGGCAGGGCGCAGGGAAGATTGGCGGCACGGACTTTGGTTAGACGCTAAGCACCTCCCGCCAATCTTCTCTGCGCCCGAGCCAAAAAATAAATATCCCTCTACCATCTAAGAGTCAACTTTTCGAACATTGCGCGGAGCTTGGCCTCGAATTCGGTATCGGTAAAGAACTGCATTATGTCCGCGGACGAGGGCACGCCATCGGCATTCTTATCGACGGGGCGGTACCGCTGCACCGCATAGTTCCGCACACCGAGCCGCGACAGGAGCGAGGCCAGCTCGAGTATTGCCTCCTTGTCCAATACGCGCGGATCTGCGGTAGTGCGCACTTCGAACGGCAGACAGCTTTTAAGAAGCAGGTCGAGAGACCTGAACGCCGCCTCGGCCGACCCGGGCACGCACGTTATATCCTCGTAAAGCCGAGCCGGCGCCTTGATGTCAAGCCCAACCCAATCGACAAGGGGCAGTAGGTCCTCCACCGCGTCCGGCAGGCACCCGTTCGTATGCAACCCTATTTTGAAGTCCGGAGATATGAAATGTATGTCCGCGATAGCGTTCGCAACCTCCTTTGACTGCATTGTAGCCTCTCCGCCCGAGAACACTACAGCGTCGATGACCTTTGTGCGTCTCGACAACATGTCCAAGACATACTGCCAGTTTTCGATGTCTTGCTCGGCCGCCTGCCTCGCCTCGAACAGGTGGGGGTTCGAGCAATACACGCACCTCCAAGGACAGCCCTGAAGGAATACGACCATCGCGACCTTTCCCGGATAGTCGATTGTGGTAAAGGGGACAAGCCCGCCGACGATGATTTTAGAACTCGCCATTTAAGTATCCCTCAAGGTATTCTAGCCACTCCGCGGCATCTATTTCAAGGAAATATTGCCTTAGGAATTCGACCATTATCGCCTTGCGTTTTTCTGCTTCCGCCTTGCCCGGCTCGGTCAGCATAAAGCTGCTCAGGCGCAAAAGCTTCTCGAAAAAGTGGTTGATTGCTGTGTTCGCCGGCCGGTCAAGGTGCTTGTAATCCTCAATGGAAAGGTCAAGCTCGGGGAACAGGTCGCGCCTGAACGTCCCGCCGCCCCATTTTGTATGGGAGATTATGTTCCGCGCTATGCCGTGGGCGCCTATGGCGTCGCACATGTCCGCATCCGACACGATTTTCGCCTCTATGCTGGATGGCACGACGCCGGACAAACGCTTGGAGTATCCAATGGTCTTGATAAGGAAAAGGATTTCTTTCTGCGCCTCGCCCGGCACCTGCGCCGCGTCCATAACTACGCGCGCATTGGCAAGCCCGCCTGCGACCCCAGCTCCGACTAGCTTATAGTCGTCAACATCGTGCAGCCACGCTCCAGCCACGGCAATCTCGCGATTCGCCTTTGGCGTGAAAAGACAGAACCGCTCGGTCAAAGCAACGGTGTTCAGTATATGCTCCGCCCCGTGTCCGGTCTTGTCGTCCCGTACTATTTTAAGCACCGAAGTTTTTATTTTCTCAAGCATTCTAGGCCCTTTCGTTCGAATATATGTACAGCGGTCCGCTGGCGAAGTTGACGAATTTGTCCGTATTTACAAGACGCATTCCGGCAAGCTTGAACTTGTTCGATATTATGAGCGTTTTTGAGGGTAGCTCGCGCTTCAACTTGCCCGTAATCTTTGCGTTCGCGGCCCTGCTAAGGTAAAGATATACCGCGTCCGGCCGAACGGCTCCGATGTCCGCCTTGAATATGTCCGCTGAAATGGCCGAAGCGTTTTTAAGACCAAGAATCCGCCGCTTTATATTGAACAAAAGCCTGATGTACGGATTATGCTCTATGCCTATTGAGCGGGCAAGGGGAAAGCGCTGCGCGACAAAAAGGACGATTCGCCCGCTGCCGCAGCCAAGGTCTAGGAATGTGAATTTACGCCCGGAAAAACGCTTGATAAGTAGTGGCTCAAGCCTGTTGCACGCTATCCGGGTCGAGGGTAGCGGCACAGCCGATCCGCTCCTGAACGACATGAACGCGAACAAGATGAAATAATGCACCGCCACAAGCGTTAGCGCTATGTTGGCAAGTATAAGTACGATGTCTTTGATTTCGCTCATGTCTTTTCTCTAAAAAACTGCTGGAATCCGGCGGTTTGTACGACGAATTCCAGCACATATTTCTAAAACGGATTTATTACATAAATTCGCTTTAAGCAGCTTTCCGCTCGCACAGGCAGAATCCTTCCATCGAGGCAAGCGTGGCCGGCTCGGTGAAGAAACGGCGCTCCTTGAACTCGGACTTTTTGCCCTTGTTGAAGTTCTGCACCGGGCGACAGTATCCCATGGCGCGGGTCCAAACCTCGCACTTGGTGCGAAGCTTCATATCTATGTTGTCGAAAGTCATCATTGCCATTTCAAGTCCTCCTTTTGTTGTTTCTTTTTTAACCACTCTACACAAATCATCGTCTCTACATATAATTTCTAAGCAACTTTGCGTTGGGTAAGCTCCTCGTCGCAGATAGGGCAATACTCGTGCTCCCCCGCGATATACCCATGTTTCGGACAGATCGAGAATGTCGGCGTAATCGTTATGTACGGCACGCGGTAGTTCTCGAATACCTTGCGGATTATGTCGCGGCACACCTGGCTGTCGGAAATCCGCTCTGCCATATAGAGGTGCAACACTGTGCCGCCGGTGTAAAGCGTCTGAAGCTTGTCCTGCAGATCGAGCGCCTCGAACGGATCGTCGGTATATCCGGCATGCACCTGCGAGGAATTGGTGTAATAAGGAGCCTCTTTCGTCCCGGCCTGGATTATATCGGAATAGGCTTTTGCATCCTCCTTGGCGAAACGGTAGGTAGTACCTTCGGCAGGAGTGGCCTCGAGGTTGTACATATGCCCGGTCTCCTCCTGGAACTCCACCATCTTGGTGCGTATGTGCTCAAGGAATTCAACCGCCATCTTTTGCCCGCGCGGGTCGGTAATATCGTACTCGTCCTCGGTAAAGTTGCGTATCATCTCGTTGATGCCGTTGACACCAATGGTCGAGAAATGGTTCTTCAAAGTTCCCAAGTACCTTTTCGTGAACGGATAAAGCCCGCCGTCCATAAGCTTCTGTATGGTCTTGCGCTTTATCTCGAGCGAGGTTTTCGCAAGGTTCATAAGCTGGTCAAGGCGATAGTACAGCCCCTCCATGTTGCCCTTGTGGTTATAGCCAAGCCTGGCGCAGTTGATTGTCACAACGCCGACCGACCCGGTCTGCTCTGCGCTGCCGAACAAGCCGTTCCCACGTTTCAAGAGCTCGCGCACGTCCAGCCTCAACCTACAACACATCGAACGAACGTCCGTGGGCTTCAGGTCGGAATTTATGAAGTTCTGGAAATACGGTAGTCCGTACTTGGCTGTCATCTCGAACAGAAGATCCGCCGTCTCTCCCTCCCACTTGAAGTCCTTGGTAACATTATATGTGGGTATGGGGAAAGTGAACGGCCGTCCCTTTGCATCTCCCGAAGTCATGACTTCGATATATGCCTTGTTTATCATGTCCATCTCGGTTTGCAGGTCGCCATAGGTAAAGTCCACCTCTCGCCCGCCGATTTTCGGATGCACGTCCTTCAGGTCGGCCGGACACACGCCGTCGAAAGTAAAGTTGGTGAACGGCGTCTGTGTGCCCCACCGGGACGGAACGTTCAGGTTGTAGATAAGCTCCTGCATCTTCTGCTTCACCTCGCGATAGGTCATGCCGTCAAGCTTGATGTACGGGGCAAGGTAAGTATCGACCGAGGAAAACGCCTGCGCGCCCGCCCATTCGTTCTGCAAGGTGCCCATGAAGTTGACCATCTGGCCGACTGCCGCGGACAAATGCTTGGGCGCGACCGATTCGACATGCCCCGGCACGCCGTTGAAGCCTTCCTCCAAGAGGGTGCGCAAAGACCAGCCCGCGCAATATCCCGAAAGCATGGAAAGGTCGTGTATGTGATAGTCGCCATTCCTATGTGCCTCGCCTACCTCCTTGGGATATATGTGGGAGAGCCAATAGTTGGCTATCACCTTGCCGGAAATGGAGAGAATCATTCCGCCAAGGGAATAGCCCTGATTGGCATTTTCGTTCACGCGCCAGTCAAGCTGGTCTATGTATTCGTTGACTGTGGAATCGACGTCAACCTTGATTTTCTCGGATTCGCGGTTGCTTGCGCGCTTCTCACGGTATATTATATAGGCCTTGGCAGTTTCGAAATGCCCGGCGTTGATAAGCGCCTGCTCGATAATATCCTGTATTTTCTCCAAAAATACGGCCTGCTCGGCGGAATATTTGTGGTTTATGACATCGACGACGCTGTTCGTGATGGATATAAGCTCGTCCGCGGTAAAGGGTCTGACCGCATCTCCGGCCATCTTTATTGCTGCCGAGATTTTTCCGATGTCGAAAGGCACGATTTCGCCGTTCCTTTTGACCACGCTTTTCGGCACTACCTTTTTGGTTGGCGCAAGCTCGATAACATTGTCCACCACTTTTGTTTTCTCCCTGTAAGAAGTTTTCCTTATGTCTCTTGAAACACAATATATAGTGTTTTTCGCCGATTCACAACCAATATTTTGTGTTTTTTAACAATTTTTTTGCTTGACTGGAAAAAAGTTGGGGAAAATAGGGAGGTTAGAAAAAAAAGAAAAATATAAACTTTTTAAGGGACAAAAACGGCTGTGCGAAATGTCGATTTTGCGTCCAAAAATCTGGTCGTTTTTTGGCAAATTAGAGGTGTTTTGGCAAAGTTTTTGGTATAGCGCGATTCGTGGCCGATTCGTTCCGATTCTCGCGACTTTATAGGGCTTCTGAAACACTTCCCGGCACACTAGAATTATTACAATCTTTTGTTGTTGCCATACCTGTGAAATCATGCTATTATATATGGGTCTAACCAAAGGAGAAAGACGATGAATAAGAACATACTGCGTACGGGGGGGGGCAAATAAGTATATAGCTACTGCGCTTCTCCTAATATCGGCTCAAACTCAATCTTCAAATTATTACACCTGCACAGCTTGCCCGCCTTTGCGCGACGCACCTGCCGGCTCGACCAGCTGCAAGCCGACCGGCGCGACTTGCCCAAAAAACCGCTTCCTGACCCTGGCCGAAGTTGAAAGTTGCCTCGGCGACATAGCGCTTGCCGAATGGGGCGAGGCGATCTTCACCGCGAGTATGAATAATCCGTCGCAAACTCCGACAACTGTACAGCCGGGAATCTATAGGGCCGATACGTTCTACAATAATACATCGCTGGATGCCTCCGCGATATTCGTCGCGGACAAGCCCTTGGGTCTAAGCTTCCAGCATTCCTCGGACAATTTCTCCGTCCGCATAGATGCGGATAACGCGACGTATGCAAACCCTACCTCAAGCCTTGGCAACTGTAGCGTTTGCTCGCAAAACAGAACCGTAGAAACGCCGAACGTCGTGAACTATCCATCCGGCGCCAACAAAGGCTATCTGTACAGGCTCTAGCGCTTGACGCCCCATACGCCTTCAAGCCGGGAGAGACCCGAGGATACAGACACTCTCCCGGCCGCCTCGGTCGGGTTTCCACTGTCAATGCCGTAAAGCTGGCCGGAGAGGTTCCCGACGGTTTCTCCAGATGAAAACGTTATACCGGATATATTCTCCCCGGTTCTGATGACGGCTACCGGACCGTTATAGGAGATTGCACCGCCTTCGGACGTTATATTCGCGAACGAGAATTTATAGAAGTCCGCGAATTCAAGGTCGAGCTTTTGCACAGAAAAGTCAAGCTTGGCCACGCCGGATACTATCATGGCCACGTCCGACCCGTTAGAGGCGACTGCCACGGTCGAACCGGTGAAGATTCCGCCGGACGGAGCCGTTGTCGCCCACCTAGCCTCGTCTTCGGCAATCTCGATTTTATACGCGGCCCAAGGCATTGTTTCATAGTGTGGGCTCGGAGCGAACTCTCCGACAGAGGCCCAAAGGCCAAGCGATACATGCTCAAGCTCGAACTTTGTCCAATCTCCCCGCACGCCGCCAAGATAGTCGTTGTTTTCCGCCTGCCTGCCAGAGGAAGATTCTCCGCCGGGATTTCCCGCCCCCGGTTGGTTTTCCAAGGGCGGAGGAACGCTCCCTTCTTTCTGACTATTGGAAGTGAATTCCGGTGCGCCGGCCCTATAACATCCCGCAAGCATTACTAGAACAAGCAGACGTAATTCCCGCAAATGCATATATTTTCCCCTCTACTGGGAGGATAATCCTGCGAGATGAAAATGCAAGCATTTTTTGAATAAATTCCAAATGTTTTTTATTTTTGCAGCATGATATATTAAACAATTTTGCCCCTAAGGTTGGCATAGCTTGCCGATTCGACCTTGACTTTGGCGATGCGTCCGACAAGCTCCGCGCCTCCGGGCGCGATGACAAGCTGCTGATACTCGTTCCGTCCAATTGCGCTGTCGCCGTCGATTTCAGTGAACAGAGCTTCCGTCTCGCCGCCTATGAAAGTTTTGTTGAACTCGTCCTGCTGGGCGCGCAGTAGCCATTGGATTTCCGCGATTCGCCGCGATTTCACCGGCAGGGGAATCTGGTCGTCCATCTTGGCCGCGACTGTTCCCGGCCGCGGAGAATAGCGGAACGAAAAACTCTGCACAAACCCGATTTCGCGTATGGCCGAAAGCGTGTCCTGAAAGTCCTCCTCGCTCTCGCCGGGAAACCCGACGATAAAGTCGCTCGAAAGTTTCACGCGCGGCGCAACCTGGCGGATATGCGTGGCTAGGGCTATATATTGCTCGCGCGTATATTTGCGATTCATAAGCTTCAAAATCCTGTCCGACCCCGACTGCATAGGTAGGTATAAAAGGGGCATAAGCTTATCTTCCTCCGCGAACAACTGCACAAGCTCCTCGGTCATCTTCGACGGGTACGAGGTTGTGAAACGGATACGCCTCACACCGCCGATTTTTGCGATTTCTCGGATAAGACCCGCAAGGTCGGGATAGCTGTTCACATTCTGCCCGACAAGGTTGAGCTCGACCGCACCCAAGTCAGCCAACCGCTCCGCCTCGGCAATGACATCCGCCACCGGACGGCACACCTCGCGCCCGCGTGTGAACGGGACACAGCAATAGGTGCAGTATTGGTCGCACCCCTCCTGTATTTGCAAATACTCGACCGCCACTGCGCGTGAAACCGGCGGCAGACAGCCGAACTTCTCGAGCCCCGAAAGCCCGAGGTCAAGCGAACGCTCGCCGGCAATCGCCGCCGCAAGCATATCCGGAAGCAGGTGGTACTTCTGGCTCGACAGCACGACTTTGACGAACGGCGCGCGCTTGAACACGTTATCGCCCTCGGCCTTGGCCATACAGCCGACAATCGCGAACACCGGCGAGAGGCGCAGGGCTTTTTTAAGCCGCCCAAGCTCGGAAAACACTTTCTCCCCGGCTTTCTCGCGGATATAGCATGTATTGAAAATTATGGCCTCCGCTTCCTCGGGTTTGTCTGTCTCGACATAACCCGAGGAGGTCAAAAGGCCGGCAATGCGCCGGGTGTCATAGACGTTCATCTGGCACCCGAACGCGCGTATATAGAATTTGTGCGACATGGGGCAAGCTTATACCGCCCGCCCCGCCATTGCAACTTTATTTCAGTTCAGACGATATATGGCGCCATACATTCCCGCGGCCTGGTCGGACAGATTGGGAGTGTGCATATTGAAGTCATACATGAGATAAGTCTTGCCGTCGGTGGCGTCGTTCGTTATCCTGGCAGTAGGGTTGACTCCTGCCGTAGGGTCGGAATCTCCCACAAAATATTCGGACGCGCGGTCGACTATCACTATGCCAGACGACCTTGTGTTGTTCGCAACCGCGTCTAGCCTATAGATTCCCGCCTGTACTTGGCCGGTTTTCTGTTCGGCTCCATTAGCTCTGTCTATAAGAGTCCACGCAGACTCGGCTGGGGAACCGACGCACCGCGCGACCTCGCCCGGATAGCCCCAATTGGTAAGCAGCCTGTTATAGGTACAGTCGGATACGGCCCCGGCTTGGCACGCCCCCGGTACAGCACAAGCTGTACAAGTATAATAATTTGATGATTGAGAGTTGTTGGTAGATAATAGGAGAAGCGCTAAAGCTAAATACTTATTTGCCCCCCCCCGTACGTTTATAGTTCCTTGTCATCTGTCTTCTCCTTTGGTTAGACAATCCGTATAATACTCTATTTTATTATTATTGTCAACCTGTGGAAAGCCAGAATAACTCGGGAGAGTTATTCTGGCTTTCCACAGGCGGCCTAACTAAACAATTCTCCTTGATTTCATAATCGCCGCCTCTTATACTTCCGCTCAAGGAGACCCAGATGAAGAAAATTTCCGCCACGCGTATCAAGACCATAAAGAGCGCGCCCAAGGCTATCAAAAGGAACCTTGCCTTGGCGCTTCCGAACCTGCTGACCTACGCTCGAATCCTGGTGATTCCAATAGTGTGCTACATGCTGTATATGAATAGCGAGATGTATTCCCGCTACGTTGCCTGCCTGCTGTTCTTTTTGGCAAGCATTACGGACTATTTCGACGGCTATCTTTCGAGGAAGATGAAGATAACCTCGGAAATAGGCCGCTTCCTCGACCCGATTGCGGACAAGCTTCTGGTCGGCGCGGTGCTTATTTCCATGGCCCAGACCAAGTTCGTGACCGGGTTCGAGACCATGCTCGCCGCCATAATCATCAGCCGCGAGATTTTCATCTCCGGCCTGCGCGAGTACTTGGGCGGCAAAAGCGTCAAGGTGCCGGTTTCGCGCCTTGCCAAATGGAAGACCGCGGCGCAGCTTTTCGCCATAGGCTTCCTGATATTCGGCCGGAATTACAGGTACCGGTTCTATAACTCCTGGTGGGACGGACTTTTGTTCGATATATATGTTGCGGGAGTTGTGTTGCTGCTTGTTGCGTGCGCGCTGACCATAATCACGGGTTGGAAATATATGCGCGCCGCGTTCAAGTATATGAAGGAATAGCGTGATATACAAGCTCACCGGCATAGTCGACGAGATTTCCGACAATCACTTGGTCTTGGACGTGGGCGGAGTGGGCTACGGCATATTCGCGCCGATTGGTACGCTTGCGCACCTTGCGCCCAAATCTCCCGCGAACCTGTATATAGAGATGGTGGTGAAAGAGGACGGCGTATCATTATACGGTTTTTCCGCCGCGGCCGAGAAAGCCTTTTTCAACCTACTGACCACAGTCCAGGGCGTAGGGCCCAAGGCCGCGATGGCGATATTGTCCGCCCTACCGCTCGAGCAGGCGGTATCGGCGATACTTGCTGGCGATTCGGCATCTCTTGCAAAGGCTAACGGGATAGGGGCCAAGACCGCCGTGCGCATAGCCTCGGAACTGAAGGACAAGGTAGCCAAGCTTGGCCTCGACCTGGCCGTTGCCGACGTTTCTAAAACAATCACAAACTCGGACGCTGGGGATGCGATTTCCGCGCTTACTAACCTAGGCTATTCGAGGACGGAGGCCGCCGCAGCCGTGGCCAAGACGCTCGAGGCAGAGCAGGGCCTTACCGTCGGCGATATAATCCGCAAGGCCCTGGCCAGGTTTTCCTAAGGTTTAGTCAAGCTTGTATATTGCGACAGTAGGGTCTATCGTGTATATCATGTCCGAGACAGTTATACCGGGGACATATGATACAGTGCTTGGCTTTTGGGTACTACTATTCGCATTGATCGTGTGGTACCTGCCACCACAGTTGTTGAAGCGTTGCACTGTTGTCCAGTCTTCGGACGAGTTATCTATGCATACATGTGCTCCGCTGTCTACGAATTTACCGCTCCAGGTGCCATAGTCGGTGTCTTGGGCAAGCACTACAATCCGTGATGTCCAGCTTGCCTCGGTATGCCACAAATCTACGCGATAGATTCCGGGCGAAAGCATGCCAAGCTTTTGCGGCCCCCGAGGACCCTCTTCTTTTTTAACAAGCGTCCATCTGGATTTAGCGGGCGTACCTATACAGCGGACAGCTTCTTCCAAAGACAAAGTTTTGTCATAAGTGCAATCCTTGGTCGCACCAACTTGACACGCACCCGGCACTGCACAGGTCGAGCATGTGTAATAATTTGCTGAATAGGATTGGTTAGCTGATATTAGGAGAAGCGCAACAGCTATATACTTATTTGCCCCCCCCCATACGTATATTATTCCTCATTATCGGTCTTCTCCTTTTGTTTGACTTAAATACTATACCGCAAATCCCTAAATCCGTCAATCTTAAATCTTAAATTTCATGCCAAGGTAAAAGGCATTCGCCTCGACATCGACTATGGCCGTGGTCGCGATGGTGTTTATGCCTGTGTCGATAAGCATGCCGCCGCTCAGCTCGCCATAGCTTATGTGGCGCCAGCCGAACTCGACCGCAATACGCTCGCTCACGTCCGCATTCGCGCCAAGCATGACTTGCCACCCGAACCCAGCTTCTCTGATGCTTGCGCCCGAAAGGATGGTCGGCCCGCCGCGGCCCCAAAGGTCGAACTCGGCCGACAGCAGGGTAATGCCAAACCCTATTCCGACATAAGGGGTTATGACGCTGGTATTGCCAAAGTCGTAATAGCCGTTCAACATAAGGGCCGATGCTTTGAAATTGTCCGTCTCTCTAATCGCCTCGACTTTGACGCCCCCGGCGATAATAAGCTCGCCCTCGGTTCGTAATTCTCCGCTTTTGCTTCCATAGGCAAGAGTAAGGCCGCCGGGCTTTGCCGTCGCGTCAAGCGCGAACGCCCCGCCAAGGCTTACATCCACATCCATGTTGCGGTAGGCCAAAAGCCGCGCGGCTATGTACCCGCCGTCTTTGCCCATAGAGGTCATAGGGACGGGTGCCGGCTCGACAACAACCGCCTCGGGTGGCGGCATTGCGATAGAGGCAGGTTTCGGCGTTCCGAATTTGGCCTGGAATTCCGCCTCGCGCTCCTCAAGACTCTGCGCCCGCACGCCAAAGGCAGACAATGTAGCTATTATGAATGCAAATTTTCTCATTTCTTACTCCTTGCTCAAAGGATACAACCATAAATATATAACTCAATAATTTTTTTCTGTTATCCTTGATTCCGCTGATAAAGTATGCTATCCTATAAAAGTCTAATTGAAAGGAGAAGACGAAAATGATTATTATGAACAAAAAGCGCACGGGGGGGGGCGGCGGCGGAATGCTAAGTATAGAGCAACTGCGCGTCTCTTACTATCAGCTAACAACTCTCAATCATCAAATTATTATACCTGTACAAACTGCGCTGTACCCGGCGCTTGCCAAGCTGGCGCCACGGCGGACTGTACTTATGGCCAATTCCTATCCCTTGAGGGAGCGGCGCGTTGTTTAGGAACTCCAGCGAAAACCAGATGGACGGAAGTCTATAGGTGTACAAACAACTGCTCTTCTTCTGCAGGAGGTTTTCCAAAAGGAGTCTACAGGTTCGATCTCAAGAACTCGAAAACCGTATATTCACGCGTCTTTATATCGTTATATGATACGAAGCTATACAGCTTCCAGCGCGCCTGCAACGGGGTTGAAGACCGAGCGTGCGTGGGAATGCTGTGCGGCCCATCACAGACGTTCGACGAATGCAACCGATGGGCAGGAATGAACGAAAATTCAACAGCGCCGCAGATATTCACTCCGGGCATAACGGCCGATGACATAACGAACCCAAGTGCCGGGTCAATTGTGGTGTATAGGCTCGAGGGATAGAGGAACTCGGGCCCCTGTGGAAATCTGCCCGGGATTTCCACAGGTTTCATAAATTGTCTTGCATTCCACCCGCGGTCAATATATCTTTGAGCCGTGGGAGGAACAAGATGAAGAAAGCCATCATCGCCGTGCTGCTTGCCTCGTGCGGCTCGATTTATGAAACCGACCCGGTCGGAGTCGGATACGACGCGAACGAGCTCAAGCTTTCGCCGTGCGCCTGCATCCAGGTTGAAACCCTGCCGGGGCTGCCCGAATGGTTCGCAAGCGCGATAGCGTAAATCCCGCGCAGGAGGACGCGCCGGTATATCCCTTTTCTGTCGATGCCGGAGCAGACCTTTCGCGCAAATATCTTGCCGCCACGTATTCGCTGGCGCGGTTTTCCTATGCCGTGCTCGGCCTTTGTATAGTCGTCGTCCTGCTTGGTGTGCTTGGCGCCGGAAATATGAAGAGCGCGCCTTATTTCGTCAAGTGGGACGAGGCAGAGCGGCGGTTCGTCGCAATAGGCTCCGGCACCGACGCGCCCGAAACCCTGCCCGAGGGACAGTATTTCGAGGAATACTTCGCGCGCGAGTATATACGACGTATGTTCGGGATTTCGGGCGTCTTGGCCGAGAACGACGACAACTGGTGCCAGTGCGAGAATTCATCCAAGCCCGGACTGTTCGACACGCAAGCGCGGTGCTGGCTTTGCAATTTCTCTGCCACTCCGGTATATTCCAACTTCGCAAGCAACGCCAAGCCCGCGTTCGAACTTGCCGCCAAGCGGGGCGAGAGCCGCCGGGTCAAAATCCTCGATTCCCATTATCTCTCCGGGTTCGCTGATCCCGCGCCGTTGGGCCTTTCCGCCTATCTGCCAATAAAAAAGCCAACGCGGTTCAGGCATTCGGAGTATCGAATCGACTTTATAACCGGAGGCGAGCATTTGACCGCCAACATCGCTATTTCAAGCCCTATCACGAACCCAAGGTACCAATACCGGGTTGAATCCGCCTCGTTCTCGTTCACTCCAAGGGCAAGGTGGCGCGAATGAGAAAGTCCGGGGTAATCCTTGTCATTTCGAGCTTTTTGTGCCTTGCCGCAGCGGTGCTTTGCATCTATGCGGCGCTTGGATTTTCGGACAGCCTCGAACGCGACCGCCTGCGTGTGCTTGTAGTTGTGAAAGAGGACGGCCGCGGACTCGACTTTTCCGCGACCCCGCTCAAAATGCCGGCCCTTTCGGCTGCGCGGCGCGAGGAGCTTCTTAAAAAGCTTATAGTGGAGTATATAGTCGCGCGCTATACGTGGACGGGAAGCGCAACCGAGTCGCGGCGCATATTCGGCGGATGGGGCAAGGATATGGCCTCGGGCTCGCTGTTCAAGCTTGCCTCGCTCGCCACGTTCGATCCGGAAAGGCCGGACGCGCCGCCGTACCTTGCGCCCTATTACGACTTTATGAAAGAGAAAGAGGAAATCCGCAGGCTTTCCGAATCTGGCACCACGCGCACGGTCGAAATTACCGTGCCTCCACGGCGGTACAAGGACGATATGTGGATAGCCGAGGTCGAGTTCGTCTATAAGGGCCCGGCCGTATGGAATCTCGCCCAGGCCAACCGAGAGAAGTACGAGCTCCAGATGACAATCGAGCCCATTACCGATCTTCGTACACCTACGGCCGCAATGCTCCTGAATCTGCCGTCCGCTGTGTTCGAATGGCGCATTGTCTGGTTCAAGCGCGTGGTGAAGTAGGACATTGGGGATATAAAAAAAGGCCGGTAAAACCTTGGCCTTTTTTCGGTTTTATTTTAGATTGCTCAGTTTAGTTTATACAGGGCAGCGACTGTATCCTCGCTATATGCCGCGATTGCGGTTTGCAGGGTTATGCCCGGCGTCCATATTCCTTGATTGGCCGAGGAAACAACACGGTCATTACCTGGACCGGGCGCTCCGCCAGTATATCCTGCGTTCGGAAGCGCGATGGCTCCGCTTCCAGCCCAATACTGTACATTTGAAGTCTTGTCCAAGACTATGACGCCGGAAGAAAACCGAGGATTTCCACCATTTTTCAGGAATCCGTCAAGCCTATAGACGCCCGGGCCGACGGATGTTCCCCCGCCGTCGCCAGAGGTGTATTTCTGGACTAGGTTCCAGCGGCCGGCGGCCGGAGTACCTATGCATGCCGTCGCCTCCTCGAGGCTTGACATCTTGTTCATTGTGCATACAGGTTTGACTGCTGTACCAGCAGGGCAAGTTTCGGAAATATCGCACGCACTACAAGTGTAATAATTTGAAGATTGAGAGTTGTTAGCAGATAATAGGAGAAGCGCAATAGCTAAATACTTATTTGCCCCCCCCCGTACGTACTGTGTTCATAACAGTCATTATGTCTTCTCCTTTGGTTAGACTATACCATTATATACCAAGTCCGTAAATCAGTCAATCCTAAATCCATAAATAGTTATCCCGGCTTTCCACAGGCACCTAAACCGACTGCTTTTTGTCCCCTTCTCGTCTTATTCTGCAAAACCTTGACAAAACCGCAAAAAATCTAGCCTATAGCGATGTTTTTTGTTGAAAGTCTTGACGCCTGATGTTAGACTTGACCAAATTAAAAAAGAGGTTGATATGATAAGAAAACTAAAGGCGCGGTATATGAACTCGCGCTTGGGGCAAAAACATCCCAAGGTTCAGGCGGTCGTGTTTTTCATGGCGGCTCTCGTCCTATGGTTCGCGCTTGGCATGCTTACCAAGTCGGCGCCCAAGTTGACGCCGCGCGAGGACAAGCTGATGAAGGTCGGTGTCAGGGTGCTTCATTCCGAAAGTGCGACCGCGGACATCCTTGTCTTCGGCCATACCTTGGCCGAGGAGCGGGTCGAGCTTAAAACCCGCACCGCCGGCACTATAGAGAAGATTCTCAAGCCCAAGGGCTCGCGCGTGAAGAAAGGCGAGACCATACTAAGGCTAGGTATGGAAGACCGTCAGGCCCGCCTTGTCGCCGCCAAGACCGAGGTCGAATGGCAGACCGCCCAAGAGTTGATGAAGAAAGGCCTGATTTCCAAGGTCGAGTATATCGCCGCCGAAGCCGCGTACAAGCAGGCATCTCTCGATGTCGAATACGCCAATATAAAGGCTCCGTTCGACGGCGTGGTCGGCTCTCTCGATTACGAGGAGGGCGCCTACATCCCCGCCAACACGCACATAGGGCTGTTCCTGAACCTCGCGACTATGAAGATAGTGGCCGAGCTGCCCGAGAAGTACGTTTCCCGTGCGCGTATCGGTTCGGTTGCGGCCGCAAAGATAGCGGACGGCTCGAAAATCGACGCCGCGCTTATGTACATAGCGCCTGCCGCGAACTCCTCCACCCGCACGTTCTCGCTCGAGTTCATAGCAAGGAATAATGGAAGGATTTCCGAGGGTATGACCGCCGAGGTAAGATTGCCTCTGGACGCTGTGATGGCCTCGCGCCTGCCGTCAAGCTCGTGCCTGACGTTCGGCGACGACGGCCGCATAGGGGTCAAGGCCTTGGACGACGGCGACAAGGTGGAATTCTATCCCGTGGAGCTGGTCAAGGATGAGGACGTCGGCCTGTGGGTATCTGGCCTGCCGGACAAGGCGTCCGTTATAGTATCCGGGCAGGAGTTCGTCCGCACCGGCGAAAAGGTCGAGCCCAAGTATCAGGAGGACTAGAACATGTCCATAATAAACTGGGCGCTCGCGCGCAAAAGGCTGTTTTTCTTTACCCTCTTCATGCTGGTGATAGTGGGTGTGCAAAGCTATCAAAAGATGCCCAAGGAGGCATTCCCCGACATCAACATCCCGTTCATGATAGCGACCGTGACCCAGACGGGCATCTCGCCCGAGGATGGCGAGCGACTGATTGCCAAGCCGCTCGAGAAGGAGTTCAAGACCATCGAGGGCATGAAGAGCATGAATACCAAGTGCTACGAGGGCTACTGCAACGTTGTGCTCGAGTTCTTCGTCGGCCTCGATCCGGAACGCTCGCTGCGCCAGACCAAGGACGCGGTTGACAAGGCCAAGCCGTACCTGCCGATAGACGCGGACGAGCCTGTGATAACCGAGATAAACACCTCCGAATTCCCGATTGCGATAGTCAACGTCTATGGCGCCGCGCCGGAAAAGACGCTTGCCCGCGTCGCCGACCGGCTTCAGGATATATTCGAGGCTCTGCCGGGTGTCTTGGAGGCCGAGGTAGGTGGAAAACGCGAAGAGCAGGTCGAGATAGTTATACACCCGGGCCTGCTTGACAGCTATCGCCTATCGGTCTCCGGCATTTCGCAGTTCTTGGCCCAGACGAATATCCTTGTCCCCGCCGGCAATATCGAGACCCCGCGCGGCAGCTTTCCGATAAAGGTTCCGGGGCTGATAGAATCGGTCGAGGATGTCCTTACCTTGCCTATAAAATCCTCGGGCGATTCCGTGGTCAAGCTCTCCGACATAGCGGACGTAAGACGCAACTACAAGGACGCTGACGGGTACGTCAGGATGAACGAGCGTCCCTCCCTATCTCTCGAGGTGAAGAAGCGCGTCGGCGCCAACACGATTGACACGGTCGAGGCCGTAAGGTACGTGATAAAACGCGCAGCTTCGATAATCCCCGACAACGTGGTCGTGACGCTTACGAACGACACTTCGAAAAGGATAAAGGACAACCTGATGGATCTGGGCAACAGCGTCATCTTCGCTATGGTGCTGGTCATATTGTGCGTAGTCCTTATGCTTGGCGTTCGCGAGGGACTGCTGGTGGGCTTTTCGATACCACTGTCGTTCATATTGGGTATATGGATACTCTCGTTCGTTATAACAAGCATAAATATGATGGTTTTGTTCGGGCTTATACTCTCTGTTGGGCTACTTGTGGACGGAGCCATAGTCGTAACCGAATACGCCGACCAAAAGCTTGCCGAGGGCGAGAATAGGGTCAATGCCTATTCCGAGGCAAGCCGCCGTATGGCGCTTGTCGTGATACTTTCGACTGTCACTACGCTTATGGCGTTCGCGCCGCTGATGTTTTGGCCCGGCACTATGGGCGAATTTATGCGCTTCCTGCCTATAACAGTCTCCTGCATCCTTGCCGCAAGCCTTCTGGTGGCGCTTGTCTTTCTGCCCATACTGGGCGCCATGTTCGGCTCGAAAAAGTCGGCAGAAGGGCCGGAGAAAGAGCAGATTTTGGCCGCCTCGTCCGGCGAGTACGGCAAGCTTACCGGCTATATGAAGGTGTATCACAACATACTTGATTGGGCCTTGAAGCGCCCCGGTAAAGTATTCGCCGGCGTTTGCGCCATGCTTGTGCTTTCGATTTTCCTATACGGCAGGCTTGGCGTGGGGGTCGAGCTTTTCCCCTCGACCGACCCCGATTTCATAAACATAAACGTTCGCGCGCGCGGCAACCTGTCGGTCGAGGAAAAGACCCGCTATGTAATCGACGTTGAAAAACGCGTCATAGACATGCCGTACTTCAAGAACGTGTATTCAAGAAGCGGCGCCCGCTCTCAGGACGCGGCCGAGGATGTGGTTGGATACGTCCAGGTCGAGCTTGACGATTGGGATGTGCGCCCCAAGGCCGATACCGTGGTAGCCGAGATGGAGCGTCGCCTCGACGACATCGAAGGTGTGCAGATAGAGGTTGTCAAGGAACGCAAGGGCCCGTCAAGCGGCAAGCCGATAGATATACAGATTTCCGCCCTCGGCGACGACCAGAAGCTCATAGATGATGGATACCGCTATATCATGGCCGCTATCGGCAAAATCGGCGGCTTCGCCAACGTCGAGGATACGACCAGCCTGCCGGGGATTCAGTGGGAGATGAGGATAAACAAGGCCCAGGCGGCCAAGCTTGGAGTCTCCATCGGCTCGATAGGCGGCATAGTCCAGATGATGACCCACGGCGCCCGGGTTTCCCGCTATATGCCGTCCGATTTGGACGAGGAAATAGATATAGTCGTGCGCTTTCCGCCGGAATATAGAAGCCTCGACCAGATAGAAAACCTATACGTGGTAAGCTCTACGGGCGCAAGCGTGCCGCTCTCAAGCTTCACATCCATAGTCCCCGGACCCAAGGTAAGCATGATTCAGAGGATAGACGGCAAAAGGGTCGTGCGTGTTCGCTCGGACGTCGCGCCGGGCCAGTTCGCCGCCGCCAAGATAAGACAGCTACGCGAATATATGAAGCAGACTCCAGCACCCGAAAATGTGGACATAACGTTTAAGGGCGAGGACGAGGACGGCCGCGACAACATGGGTTTCTTGGGCGGAGCGTTCATGATAGCGGTATTCATGATGTTCATAATCCTGCTTGCCCAGTTCAACAGCTTCTACTCCGTGTTCATGATACTGTTTTCCATATTGCTATCGACTATAGGAGTCATATTGGGGCTGATAATAACGCACGATCCGTTCAGTATAGTCATGACTGGTTTGGCGGTCATCTCGCTCGCAGGCATAATCATAAACAACAATATAATCCTGATAGATACGTATAACGAGTACAAGGCCAAGACCGACGACCCGGTGGACGCATTGAAGCGCACCGGCCTTTCGCGCCTGCGGCCGATATACCTGACTACGATTACGACTATACTTGGCATGGTTCCGATGGCTATGAAGCTTGGCATAGACTTCGTTCATGCGGATATAAGCTTCGGCGCGCCAAGCATGGCCATGTGGGCGGCGTTCTCCAGGAGCATTACGTTCGGCCTAGGCTTTGCAACCATCTTGACGCTGATAGTGACGCCGTGCATGATACTCCTCGGCATCCGCGCAAGAGCTTGGCTAAAGAGAAAGTTTTCAAAATAATATAATTTATTTTTGTAGCCCTGTGGAATCAGGAGATAACTTGAAAAGTTATGCTTGATTCCACAGGGCACATGTGATATAATCCTTTATGTCAAACCAAAGGAGAAGACCGATGACAAGGAACTCACCACGAACGGGGGCGGGCAAAAGGCTAAATACATAGCATTCGCGCTTCTCCTGCTATCTACCAACCATTCAAACTCTGCTAATTATTACACTTGCTCAGCCTGTGTGATTCCCGAATTGTGCAAAGAAGGCGCAAGCACGGACTTTGACAAATACAACGCTCCGCTAACGCTTGAGCAAGCCACCGCCGCAATAGGCACGCCCGACAAGTCGAGGTGGAATCTAATGTCCGAAAGCGTTGATAGTCCGAAAGACAAGACCTTTACGGGTGCGTTCGGCGCCGGGATTTATAGGTTCGATATATTCTACCCAAACCTGCAAAGCGGCGCTACGTCCAGAGTAGTCGCCTTCGATAGGACATTTTCCTTCCGCAACGGAAACGATTCCAATACGAGCACACCTTGGAGCAGTTTGAGCATAGACATAGACCATGCTTCTTACCAATCGGCCTCGTTCGCCATACAAGCCCCTGTGGGTACGCCGGTATCTCACACACCCGGATTCCCGGCATCCGAGTTTCCTTCCAATTTGACAGGAGTGAAGCAAATTATATACAAGCTGAACTAGAGGGCAGGGCGCAGGGAAGATTGGCGGCACGGACTTTGGTTAGACGCTAAGCGCCTCCCGCCAATCTTTCTTGCGCCCGAAACCTAAATAATAAACATTTATTTTTCTGTTATTTTTATAAAACCTGTGGAAATCCTGGAGATAACTCGAAGAGTTATCCTAGGTTTCCACAGACCTACCCGAATTCCTATAGAAAATCTTCATATCCCCTTGAAACTTGGTTTTTCGACCCCTATATCTATATCCGTAAGCTTTAACGAAAGGATATGAAAATATGTCAAAAGTCATTGGAATAGACCTCGGTACCACCAATTCCTGCTTCGCCTATATGGATTCGGGCGAGGCCAAGGTAATAGAGAACGCCGAGGGCAAGCGTACTACCCCCTCGGTAGTCGCCTTCACGGACAACGAGACTCTGGTCGGCACAAGCGCCCGCAACCAGGCGGTCGTGAATCCTGAAAATACGATTTACGCGGTCAAGCGCCTTATCGGTCGACGCTTCGACGACAAGATGGTCGAAAGGGACAGGAAGCTCGTTCCCTATAAAATAGTAAAGGCCGACAATGGCGACGCTTGGGTCGAGGTCAAGGGCAAGAAATACTCGCCTCAACAGATTTCCGCCGACATTCTGGCTAAAATCAAAAAGGACGCCGAGGCGTACCTTGGCGAAAAGGTGACCGAGGCCGTGATAACGGTTCCCGCCTACTTCAACGATTCGCAGCGCCAGGCGACAAAGGACGCAGGCAAAATCGCGGGCCTCGATGTGCTGCGCATAATAAACGAGCCTACCGCCGCCGCGCTCGCCTATGGCTTGGATAAAAAGAAAACCGGCACCATAGTGGTATATGACCTTGGCGGCGGCACATTCGACGTATCAGTCTTGGAAATCGGCGACGGCGTTTTCGAGGTCAAGTCCACCAACGGCGATACGTTCCTTGGCGGCGAAGACTTCGACAATCGGATAATCGACTTTTTGGCCGACGACTTCAAGAAATCCGCAGGCATAGACCTCAAGGCCGACAAGCTCGCGCTCCAGCGCCTCAAGGACGCGGCCGAGAAGGCGAAAATCGAACTCTCATCCCAGATGGAGTCCGACATAAACTTGCCGTTCATTACCGCGGACGCAAGCGGGCCCAAGCACTTGAACGTCAAGCTGACCCGCGCGAAACTTGAAAGCTTGGTCGGCGACCTTATCGAAAAGACGCTCGAGCCCTGCAAGAAAGCACTGAAGGACGCAGGCATAGACAAATCCAAAATCGACGAGGTTGTATTGGTCGGCGGCCAGACCCGCATGCCCAAGGTGCAGGAGACTGTCAAGACGTTCTTTGGCAAGGAACCGCACAAGGGCGTGAACCCGGACGAGGTGGTCGCCGTCGGCGCCGCCATCCAGGGCGGAGTCCTAAAGGGCGACGTCAAGGACGTTCTGCTCCTCGACGTGACGCCGCTTTCCTTGGGTATCGAGACCTTGGGCGGAATCTTCACCCGCCTTATCGACCGCAATACCACTATCCCGACCAAGAAGTCGCAGGTGTTTTCTACGGCCGAGGACGGCCAGACAGCAGTTTCAATACGAGTGTTCCAAGGCGAGCGCGAGATGGCCGCGGATAATAAACTCTTGGGCGCGTTCGATTTGGTCGGTATTCCTCCGGCTCCTCGCGGCATGCCGCAAATCGAGGTCACTTTCGACATCGACGCCAACGGCATTACGCACGTCAGCGCCAAGGACAAGGGCACCGGCAAGGAGCAGGCTATCTCGATAAAGTCCGACGGTGGCCTAAGCGATGACGAGATAGAGCGCATGAAAAAGGACGCCGAGGCCAATGCCGACGCTGACAAGAAAAAGCGCGAGCTTGTCGAGGCAAGGAACACCGCCGAATCCCTCGCCCACCAGACTGAAAAGCAGCTCGCCGATAATAAGGACAAGGTCGATGAGGCGACCGCTTCCGCAATCGAGGCTGCTGTCAAGGACGTCAAGGATACGCTTGCAAAATCGGATGCCGCGCTTGACGAGATAAAGACGAAAACCGAGGCTCTGACCCAGGTCGCGATGAAGCTTGGCGAGGCGATTTACAAGGCTGCGCAGGCCTCTGGTACTCAAGGTGCAGGCGCCGAACAACCCGCCGAGGAAAAGGTCGTCGACGCCGAATACGAAGAGAAGAAATAATCAAATTTCTTCTATCTAATATTTTATTATTATACCTGTGGTAAGCGGGAGATAACTCATAGAGTTATCCTCGCTTTCCACAGGCTCTCTAAATATTCCTTGACTTCTTATGGGGGGGGGTAAAATCGCTCTTGTGAAGGAGTTATGAAATGAACAGGTTTTTAGCGATTGTAATTGCCTCGGCATTGTTCTCAATAACCGCTCGGGCCAAGAATTCATCAAAGCGTGCCGCATCGTCCGGCAAAAGCAAAGAAAAACAAAGCTCCACCGCCACCGCGCGCTCCGCAAACCGCTCAAAGCCGAACAATGGCTCCGGAGCCTCGGACTCGGGCAGAAGAGGCGGCCGCGGCAGTGGTCGTGGCAAATCCTCATCCGGCGGAAAATTGCCTTGCCCCATAGGCGTTGTAGTTGCCGAAGCGCCGAACGGTAAATATTATACTATGCAGGACGGTTCGAAATGTTATGACACATACGAAGACCCTGACTACTGTCCGTCTATTTCAATGGAATACTTGGATAATTATAACATCCCTTATCCATCTTGGATAAACCCGGATAAATATAGCGCCTATATGGCTGCGAACCAGCCATATAAGAAAATCCGCGAAAAAAACGGTGATGTATCATGCGAAGAAATTCCAGACCCTTTTGAATCTTCATTGCCAGCCTGTCCCGTTGGCAAGGTCATCGCATATAGGGCCGGAATAGAGAACAATACGTATTATATCCGTACATATTCAAGCCAAACGCAAAGATGCAGGGTCGCCGACGGAACCATTATCGAAAATTTAGCCCGCGGCAAGCCGTTTGCCAATTTATTCATACAGTCTGACACCAAATATTATAGTGGCGTGATAGCATGCATAATGAATGGTGATTTTCCCTCTGCTCCGGAAAAGATAGAAAAGCTAAATGAAATTGCATTTAAGAATGCCAAAGAAGAGAATGTTCCAGCTTGGATGGAAAATGGCGGCAATGGATATATGGATACACCTATGTATATCAAACGCGATATTGGACCAATGGACTGCATAGATCTTAGTAAAATCCAATTATAACGTTTCTAAAAAGTTCTTGCATTTGTACATATTTTGTGCTATAATGTTTCTTCCATGAAAAGGAGGAAAAATGAGACGTAGACGCAAGACAAAATTCAATAAATACTTCGGCTGGCTGTTGGACGTGGCAGGTCTGTTCATCCGCCCGCTGGCATTACTGAGAAAATAATACGGGTTTTGTAGCATTTCCCGCCAAACTTGAATTATTACAATCTTTTGTTGCTGTTGTCCCTGTGGAATCAGGAGATAACTTGAAAAGTTATCCTTGATTCCACAGGTGAAATATGCTATCATATAATAGTCTAACCAAAGGAGAAAGACATAATGATATACATGAACAAAAAGCGTACGGGGGGGGGCAAATAGAGTAATAGTACTCGCAACGCTTCTCCTATTATCTGCCAACAATACCCAATCTGCTAATTATTACACATGTACTGCCTGCGCCGTACCCGGAGCGTGCCAAGCCGGGGCGACACAAGATTGTATCTACAACCGTCCGCTATCCCTAGCCGAGGCGCAAAAATGTATCGGCACTCCCGCAAAGGAAAGATGGACGCTTATATCGAGCGAATCATCCGGCGTACACCAGATACCATTGTCCAAGGACATATACAGGTTCGACATGTACTGGGACGCGAACGGCGTGGAATCCATGGTGGCCGCGTTCGACAGGAATGTCGCCGCACAGTCGTATTCGCAATGCCAAGCTCCTGTCGGCACCTGCATAGGCATAGACCTTGGCGGCGAAACATACACTGGCGCAACCTTCTGGTTCCAGGCCGACGAAGTCGAGAATAACATGCAGACGCCGGGCATAACCGTCTCGGATATGATAAGGACGAACCGGACTACGGCCATCTACCGCCTGAACTAGAACTTTACGCTGTCGTCGTCAGTAGAGAGTTTCGAGAACATGTGCTCGCTCGCGTACCGGTCGCGCACCTTGTCGTATAAAACGTCCCGGGCGGTTCCCTCGAAAGTGTATCCGCGCTTTCTGGCGACCGCCTCGGACGCGACATTCAAAGCCGCCGGGTCGAAGAAGTGGCAGAACAGGCTTATCCGGTGGAGCCCGTTTGAAAACAGCTCCCGCTCGAGCGTCATGACCGCCTCGCTCGCAAGCCCTCTGCGCGTGAAGTCCTTGTCGATGAAATAGCCGAAGTTCCGAACCTGATTCGAGTTGTAGTCTATGTCGCGGGCATACACCTCGCCGATATAGCGCCCCTCGAAGTATATGTCGTAATACGCGCTCTGCATTGCGTCGAACTCGACAAGCCGCCGCTCGACAAGCCGGGCGCAGTCCTCCGCCGACTTCATATCGACCAGCGACAGGCGCCAAGGGTAAAAGAATTCGTTCCGCGCGAGGAGGTCGAACATCTCCGCCGCGTGCGCCGCGTCTGGCGATGGCCGGCGAAGCTCGATTCGCTCGCCCGCGATAAGCGTTTTGAAAGGTTTCTTTTGCATTTCATTTCCTTAGTTTGCCGAAAGATACACCATAGGCGAGTACTATTCAACAAAAAATCGAGATTATCAGAAGTTCCAGAAAACTCCGCCATCCAAATTCTGCGCGTTGTTCAGCCAATCTCCATCATAATTATCCGCGGCCAAGCTGACGCGAAGCGAAAGCCCGGGGGCGGCTTTGTATGCGAACCCGACCATGCCGCCATAGCCGAATCCGGCCTCGGACGCGCTTGCTCTGTCCCCGTCGTCCAAGGCGGTCGCATAGTAGCGATAGTTCGAAACCCTTGCTCCGGCAAAGGCGCTGAACCCGTGCGCTCCGCCAAGCCAGTATATGGCCGCAAGGCCGAGGCCTTCGAACCGGCCCTCAACGCTGTCCGCGCCGACCACATTATGGTTTGTCCGCCTGGACGGAGCAAGATAGTACCCCTCGAACCCATACTTGTCCAAAAACACCACACCCGAATAAAGCATTGGCGCGGCAAAAGCTGCCGGCGCCGCAGCGTCGATAAAGGTGTACGGAGCGATTTCCATCTCGGACGCAAGGCCAAGCGTAGTCCGTCCGGCGCCCGCGCCTATATAATACGTGGGTACTCTGGCATCCGCAGGCGCGAATGAGGCCATAGACAGCAATAATGCAACAGTTTCTTTCATATTGTCAAGGCTAGGACACTTTTCCACCATGCGCAAGCAAAATCTTCTTTTATTGTTGACACCAATGCCGACAACCTGCTATTTTCCTTATAGAGAGAGGGGACTTGAGGAAACTTCACGGCATGGTCGAGCAGATAGACGGCAGCGTCGTTGTCGCAAGATTCGCGCACGCCCTGCCCCCGCTTCTTGCCAAGCTTACGTCGAACAATATAACGCTCGAGGTAGAAGACCACATCGACGCCAACCGCGTACGCGCGCTTGCCATAGACCCGACCCAGGGCATGTCCCGCGGCGACGCAGTGGAATACGACGGCACTACCTTGGCCGCACCCGTAGGCAAGGGAATCCTCGGCCGAGTGTTGAACGTCAAGGGCGAACCTATCGACGGCAAGGGCGCTCTGAAGGACATCAAGGATTGGCGCTCTATCCACGGCTCGCCGGTACCGTTTGCAAAACGCGCCACCACCGACGAGGTTTTCTTCACCGGCATAAAGGCAATCGACCTTTTAACGCCGTTGGAACGCGGCGGCAAGGCCGGGCTTTTCGGCGGCGCCGGCGCGGGCAAGACCGTGCTGATAACCGAAATGATAAACAACATGTTCGGACACTATAACGGCGTGTCCATATTCTGCGGCGTAGGCGAACGCTCGAGGGAAGGCGAGGAATTATACGCGGACATGAAACGCGCAGGGGTCTTGGACAAGACGGTCATGGTCTTCGGTCAGATGAGCGAGCCGAGCGGAGTGCGCTTCCGCGTTGCGCAAACCGCGCTCTCCATTGCCGAATATTTCCGGGACGACAGGAATCAGGACGTCCTGCTGATGATAGATAACATATTCCGCTATGTCCAGGCCGGGGCCGAGGTCGCGGGTCTTATGGGCCGCGTTCCCTCGCGCGTGGGGTACCAATCCTCGCTCGCCCAGGATATTGCCGAGCTCGAGGAACGCATATCTTCGACAAACGCCGCGGCCATCACATCGATTCAGGCGGTCTATGTGCCAGCGGACGATTTTACCGACCCCTCCGCGGCCGAGACTTTCGCCCACCTCTCAGCGACCATAGTGTTATCAAGGAAGCTTGCCTCTCAAGGGCTATACCCTGCCCTCGACCCGCTTGCCTCCGGCTCGAAAATGCTCTCGGCAAGCGTGGTTGGCAAAAGACATTACGACATCGCAAGCAATGTAAAATCGACCATAGCCGAGTACGAGGATTTGAAAGACATAATCGCCATGCTCGGCTTTGACGAGCTCTCCGACAAAGACCAGCAGACGGTACTAAAAGCGCGCCAGCTTGAACGCTTCCTGACCCAGCCGTTCTCGACCACGACGCAGTTCACGGGCACCCATGGCCGACGCGTGCCCGTAGAGGATACGCTTGACGGCTGCGAAAAGATCCTGGACGGCAAGCTCCTCTCCACGCCGCCCATGGCGTTCTATATGATTGGCGATATAGGCGAGGTCAAGAAATGATTGAGCTCGAGATTATAACGCCCGCAAGCATTACCCGCGTCCCGAACGTCTCGGCCGTGTATGCCGAGGGCGCGGACGGCCCGTTCACGGTATTGCCAAGGCACGCCGACTATGCCGCCTGCCTTGTGCCGTCGGTATTTTCATACAAGTCCGGCGGCAAAGAAGTGTTCTTCGGCTTGGACGAGGGGGTGCTGACCAAAGTCGCCTCCAAGGTTGCGGTTTCGACCCGCCGGGCGATTGCCGGAACCTCGCTCTCCGACCTCAAGCGCCGCGTGGCCGAGGAATTCCGGCACGAGGGCGAGGAGGAGAAAAAGACCCGCGGCGCGCTTGCCGCGCTTGAGGGCAACATAGCGAAACTGTTCGTGGAGCTTAAAAATGGATAAACTTGAAAAAACGCTTGGAAACAAAATCGACCGCCGCCTGGGCGCGAAAAAGGAAAAGCGGATGGGCGTCTGGTCCGCCGTCTCCCTCTTCGGTTTGGTGGGATGGGGTGTGGCGGCTCCGGTCGCGCTTTTCACATATATCGGCACGTTGTTCAAGGACGGCTGGATAACCTTGGGCTTCATGGTACTAGGCTTTGTGATAGGCATATTCAACACCGCAAGGTGGATAAAGAGGGAGATGAAATGATAAGATACCTTGCCTTGGCCGCGCTTGCTTTCCTGACCTCTCTGGCCTATTTTTCCTGGGTCAAGGCCGAGGCGGAAAAGGCCTTGAAAAGCAAAAAACCCGGCTCTTTTCACGCTTTTTTGACCATAAGGATACTTGTGGCCGCAGTATGGATTTATGGCATAGTGTTCCTCGCCGCGCGCGACCCGGCCGCTCTTGTCATAGAGGTTTTGGCAATATTCATAGGACGGCAGTATGCATTTAAGTCCTGACGAGATAGAGGTGTTCCGCCTTGGCGCGCTACCCTTCGACCTTACGGTCGTTGGCACATGGGCGGTCATGGCCGTTGTGCTTCCGACACTTATCCTATGCCGCCGGACGCAACTGGTCGAGGCGGGAATCGAGTTTATAGGCGAACAGTCCGCCGAAATCTTTGGACGCGACGCCAAGCGTTTCGTACCCCTCGTCGGCACGCTGTTCATCTTCATATTGGCCTGCAACTGGAGCTCGCTTGTCCCAGGTTTCATGCCGCCGACCGCCTCGCTCTCGACCACAGCGGCACTGGCAAGCGCGGTCATGCTCTCGGTCATGGTATATGGCATAAGAGCCCAGGGGATAAGGGGCTACTTCGGCCGGTTCGTAAAGCCGATTCCAATACTCCTGCCTTTCAACGTGATAGGCGAAGCGATAAAGGGGTTCAGCTTGGCGATAAGGCTGTATGGAAATATCATGAGCGGCACGTTCCTGGCCGGGCTTGCTTTCGTGCTTGCGCCCGCGTTCTTCCCGGCGCTCCTGAACATCTACGGGCTCTTGGCCGGAACAATACAGCCCTACATTTTCATGGTCTTGGCGGTCGTCTATATCGCCTCGGCCATAGGCGACGACAACCAAAAGAAAGGAGAATGAAATGGACGAGAATATGGCGATGGTGGCGATAACCTCCATCATAACCGCGGGCGCGACGATAACGCTTGGATGCGTTTTCCCATCTATTGCCGAGGGAAACGCGGTCAAGCAGGCGCTTGTAAGCATGACACAGCAGCCGGACGAGGCCTCGACAATCCGCTCGACCCTGTTCGTATCCGTCGCCATGCTGGAATCGTGCTGCATATACGCGCTGCTGATTTCGATGATAGTGATATTCGCCAATCCGTTCTGGAACTTTGCGGTATCGGCGGTTAAATGAGCTTCAGCCTCGCCACAGCGTTGCTCCAGCTACTCAACTTCGGCATATCGCTATACGTGCTGAGGCGGTGGTTGTTCAGGCCAGTAATGGCCGCGATGGAGGCGAGGAAGAAGAGGATAGAGGCCGAATTCGCCGACGCCGAGCGGCTGAAAAAGGAGGCCGAGGCCGTGGGAGCCGCGCTCGACAAGGAACGCCTCTCGTTTGAACGTCAAAGGGACAGATTGCGCGAGGAGGAGGAGAAACGCCTCGCCGCCGAAAGCGAGGAAACCCTGCGCGAGTTCGAGGAGACGCTGGCCAAACGGCGGGCCCTCGCGGACGAGCAGATGAATGGCGAACGCGAGGCCTTTATAGCTTCCGCGGCGGCACAGTCCGGGCGAATAGTTCTCGAAATCGCCGCTCGCGCGGTAAAGTCGCTGACTTCGCAAAGCCTCGAGGAATCGGTCGTACTGCGCTTGTCGGAAATAATCGCCTCGGGCAGAATGGAGGGGATGAGAGAGCTTGAAAAGTTTTTTGCTGCCGAAAGAAAACTCGAAATACGTGCCTCTTTCCCACTTACAGCCAAACAAAAATCGCTCCTGAAAACCACGCTCGCCAAGGCCCTGCGCACCCGCGTCCTGCCCATAAGATTCGCCCGCTCCTCCACGCTTTTGTGCGGGGTCGAGATAATATGCGGGGACTTGGAGCTAAGGTTCGGTATAGACAACTACATAGACATGCTGAGGGAAAATGTCGACAAACATTCTTGAAAAGGCGACCAAAAAACCGGGAAAACGCATAAGGGTAAGCGAGACCGGCACTGTGCTCTCGATAACCGGCTGCGTCGTCCTGGCCGCGGGTTTGCCTTACGTCGCGCTTGACGAGCTGGTCTCGATAAAGGGCGCAGTGGGCATGGTCATGAGCCTTGAAAAAAGCCATGTGTCCATAGTCATGCTCTCGGACGCAGAGGGCATATCGGCCGGCGATAAGGTCGTGCGCCTCCACCGCATAGCCGACGTGCCAGTAGGTCCAAGCCTCCTCGGCCGTGCCATAGACCCAACGGGACGGGCCATAGACGGCGGCCGCGCCATAACCGCAAAAATCAAATACAACATAGAGCGCCCCGCGCACCCGATTTTCGATAGACAGTCGGTCGGCGTCCCGCTTCAAACCGGCATAAAGGCCATAGATTCGATAATCCCCATAGGCCGCGGCCAACGCGAGCTTATCCTCGGCGACAGGCAGACTGGCAAGACCGCGCTTGCGGTTGATTCGATGATAGCGCAAAAGGGCACCGGCGTGATATGCATATATTGCGCCATAGGCGGCCGCACCGACTCCGCCGCCAAGGTAAGGGCAAGGCTTATCGAAGAGGGCGCCATGGAAAACTCCATAATCCTCGCCGCAAGTGCCGAGTCCTCGCCCGGCCTCCTCTACATCGCGCCATACGCCGCCGCCTCGATTGCCGAGTATTTTATGGAGGTCGAAAAACGCGACGTCCTGATAATATACGACTCGCTTTCCGCCCACGCCGCCGCATACCGGCAGATGTCGCTCTACCTTAAAAGGCCGCCCGGACGCGAAGCCTACCCCGGCGACATATTCTACATCCACTCCCGCTTGCTGGAAAGGGCGACAAGGCTAAGGGACGGCGGCTCGATAACCGCGCTCCCGATATGCGAGACCTTGGCCGAGAATATGTCCGCCTACATCCCCACGAACCTGATTTCGATTACCGACGGCCAGATATTTCTAAGCGCCTCTCTCTTCGGCAGGGGCATACTGCCAGCCCTCAATATCGGCATTTCCGTCTCGCGCGTGGGCTCTAGGGCCCAGCTTCCCGCCTATGCCCAAGTCTCTGGCGACATGAAGATTTCCTACGCGCAGTTCGAGGAGCTCGAGGCATTCTCCCGATTCGGCGCTTCATTGGACGAGGCGACCGCTAAGGCTATCGCAAGAGGAGAGCGCGTGCGCGAGGTCTTGAAACAGCCCCAGGGCAAGCCCATGCGCCCGGCCGAGCAGATAATTATAATGGCGGCCCTGAACGCGGGCGTTTTCGACCCCGTGCCACTTGACAAGGTTGCGGCCAAGGAGGACGCGATTATAAAGTCCACCCGCCGCGACTTGAAAACGCTTATGACGCGGATAGAAAAGGGAGGCAAACTCTCCGCATCCGACCTTAAACATATAGCCAAGGTGGCAAACGATGCAAAGCCTTCAGGGCATTAAACGGCGCATGGGGACGCTCGGCTCGTTAAAGGGCATAGTCGGCTCGATGAAGTCGATGTCCCAGGCATACGCGACCGGGTTCGAACGCTCTTCGGCAAGCCTTTCCGCCTACCTCAAAAATGTCGAGCTTGCGCTGCGCGCGACGCTTGCCTACTTCCCGCTGCCGGAAACCAGGCCGGCCGAGCCCGCACGCGCGACCGCGATAATTATCGGGAGCGATACGGGACTGGTAGGACGGTTCAACAAGTCGCTCTTGTCGTTCGTCGACGGCTGGATGAGGGAGCGCCATATCTCTCAGGAATCCGTGGATAGCATAGTCTGCGGCCGTGCGCTTGGGGCGCGCTTCGACGGCAAGCCCTCGGCATTCTTCAATATGCCGCGTCAGACGGGTGCCTTGGCCCTTGCCGCCTCGGAAATAATAATAGCACTCGGAGACAGGGACTTCATCGGCACGCGCCAATCGGCAGTACTGTTCTTCAATAAAAAACGCGAGGGTGCGTTCCGACCCGAGGCTCGCGAAATCCTGCCCATCGACCTGCATACGCTTGACAGAATCCGAAAGCATCCGTGGCCAAGCAGGAATATCCCGATGACATACGGGGACGCAGCAAAAATGCTCTCCTCACTCCTGCGGCAATATCTGTTCCTAAGCGTCTATAGGGCGCTCTCGGCAAGCCTTGCGGCCGAGCATTTCGCCCGCGCCGCCGCAATGTCCCAGGCCGAGGATAATATCGAGGAACACCTCGACACCCTCTCATCCGAATATCGCACAAGGCGGCAGGAGGAGATAACCTCCGAACTAATCGACGTCGTGACCGGGTTCAAGGTCATCTCCTCCGCACAATAACGCAAAAAACCAAGCTGAAAAAAGGCCAGGGTTTCCCCGGCCTTTTTTCTCAAACTTCCAATTGAAAAAGCGCATAGCGATTTTTCAATTGAGTTTATACACCGCAGCGTTGTACCCGCCCGCCTTTATGTCGGCAAGGGTTATCCCCGGCGTATTCATTCCATTCATAGCATACGTGTGCCCGTTGTTGCTCCACCCTTCGACGTCCGGAGTTTTAAGCTCGGCCATGAATTTCCCATTATACAACTGCAACGCATAATAAGGCTGATAAGGAGTCGTCGCGTCTATTATGACAACATAGCTGTGATATGAGGAATCACTGTCGTACCTGTCGAGCCTATACACTCCTACGCCTATGTTGGCATTTTTAGCCTGACAGTTCTCCTTGGTCGGACAGGATATTGAACCGACAAGCACCCACCTTGATTTGTCGGGCGTCCCGATACAGGCTTCCGCGTCGGCCAAGACAAGCGAACGGTTGTGGACACATTCCTTGCTTGCTCCCGCTTGGCACCCCTCGGGGAATGCGCAAGCTGTACAAGTATAATAATTGGCAGATTGAGAATTGTTAGCTGATAGCAGGAGAAGCGCAGTTGCTATATACTTAGCCTTCCGCCCCCCCCCGTACGCTTTTTGTTCATCTACCTCGGTGGGTTCTCCTTTTGTTTAGACCTATACATAATATCATAATGCCCGCACCACTGCAACACCTTTTTCATTTGACTTTTGGACAAACGAAATATATATTGTCCATAAATAGAAACGGAGCCGACAATGCCGACAAAAACAATGATGAACCCCGAGGCCGCCGCACTGTCCAAATCCGGCATCTACGCAAGCATAGCGCGGATGAACGCGTTCCTCGTCGTAATGCTGATGGCCGCGATAGCCCTCGCCCCGACGCTTCGCCCGATTTGGGCGGCAAGCAAGGGCCTCAATTCAGTGATAATAGCCGCCTTCGCGGTAGGAGTGGCCTTGAGCATCCATTCCGCGTTCTCGCTTATAAGGGCGTCGAACTGGATGAACGGCTACCTCGCCAAGGGGCAGACATCCGCGCCGCCAAGCACCCTCTCGCCCATAGTGTTCCAGCTTGAAAGCCAAAGGCGCACAAGCCGCGGCTATATGGACGGCGCCTCCATGCATATGCTGCTTGGCATAGTAAGGGCAAGGCTAAAGGGCATGGGCGCGGTGCCAAGGTATATAGCCGGCATACTGACATTCTTGGGCCTCTTGGGAACATTCTGGGGCCTGCTTTTGACCCTTGGCGCCGCAGGCGATATTGTCAAGTCCGCCGCCGGAACCGAAGCCTTGAAAGCCGGCATACTAAAGCCCATGGGCGGCATGGGCACCGCATTCTCGACCTCGCTCTTCGGCCTCACCTGCTCGCTTGCTCTTGGGTTTTTGCAACTCCAGGGCGAGCTTGCCTCCCGGTTTTTCTTCGAAAGCCTCGAGGATAATCTGATGAAATATACGCGCCTCTCCGCGGGCGGCGCTGGCCAAGGTGCGGAAAGCGGCGTGCTGCCCTACCTCCAGGCCATGCTCGAGCAGACGGCCGATAACCTCAACAGTCTCCAGCGGCTTATGGCCCGCTCTACCGAAGCAAATGCGGACGCTGCAAAAAAAATGGCCGAAATGACCACGGCAGTGGCCGACCTCTCGGCGCAGATGAGAGACAAGCTAAAGGTGATGGAGCGTATCTCGACCGCGCCGGAAAAACTCTACTCGACCCTGAACGATTTAGTCAAAATTTCAAAGTCCGGCTTCGGCATGGACGAACGCACCAAGGAGCATATCCGGTCGATAGACTATAGGCTGGACGAGATGACAAGCCGCCTCTCGGGCGACCTGCGACTGCTTGCCAAGGCAAAAAAATAAATGGAAGACGATAGCAAATATTCAAATCTCTGGCCAAGCTTTGTCGATGTGATGAGCAACATGTTCATACTCATGCTGTTTATCGCCATAGTCGCCGCTCTCGCAACGACCGGCGCCCACGAAACCGGGAAAACCGAAACCCTCGGCACGGTAATAGAGTTCGCACGCAAGGAGAAACTCAAAAACAAGCTCAACTCGGAAAAGATTTCCGAACTTGGCGCCCTAGTTGCCGAGCTTGACGGCAATATAATAAGGAAAGAAAACCAGATAAAGTCGCTCGAGGCCGCCAACCTTACCTATAAGAACCAAATCGAACGCCTCGGCACCGAGCTTAGGAAACTAAACGACGTCTTCGAAACCACGGATAAATATATCAAGTGGCAGAAAGTCCAGATTGTCGAGCTTGGCAAGAAACTCAACCGCGCACTTGCGAACAAGACGGCCGAGCTGGTCAAGGTTCGCTCCGACTTTTTCGATATGCTCCTAAAAAGCCTGAAGAACAACCGCAATTTCCAGATTGTCGGCGACCGCTTCGTCCTGCCGTCCGAGGTTCTGTTCAAGCCGGAATCCGCGCAAATCGAACCCGAAGGCATGCCCGAACTTGACAAGATTGCCGAGAACCTGACCGAGGCGATGGTCCACTTCCCCGGCGAGGCCGACTGGATTTTGCGTGTCGACGGCCACACCGACAGCCGCCCTATCCGCCCCAACAGTCGGTATAAAAGCAACTGGGAGCTCTCCGCCGCGCGCGCCATGTCCGTGGTCGAGTATCTGATTTCCCGGGGCGTCCCCGCCTCTCGCCTCGCCGCCGCCGGTTTCGGCGAATACCACCCGGTCTCCAAATCCCACGCGCAAAACCGAAGAATCGAATTCAAGCTCACTGAAAAATAAAAATCGTGAAAAACCTGCGGCGTGCACGTAGGTTTTTCACTCCTACTTCCCATTTGAAATTTAGCATGAAAATTGTTGAATAACCGACAGAAAGATTGTAAGCTAAATTTCAAATGAGTAAGATACTTACAGGAGTAAAGCCCACCGGCAGCCCGCACCTCGGCAACCTCCTTGGCGCGATACGCCCGGTAATAGACATGGCGAACGCGAATGACGGAGCCAGCTTCGTCTTCATCGCCGACATCCACGCCTTGAACAACTTCAAGGGGGCCGAGTTTATACGGGAAAAAACGTACGAAGTCGCAGCGACCTTCCTCGCCCTCGGCCTCGACATATCCAAGACCGCGTTCTACCGCCAAAGCGACATACTGGAAGTCTTCGAGCTCTCAAGCATAATAATAAACTTCTGCTCCAAGGGTCTGATGAACCGCGCCCACGCGTACAAGGCGATTATAGAGGGCGGAGGCAGCGACGCCGACGTGAACATGGGGCTCTATACTTACCCGATTCTTATGGCCGCGGATATATTGGCCATGGACGCCGACGTTGTGCCCGTCGGGCTTGACCAGAAGCAGCATATCGAGATAGCGCGCGACATCGCCGGCGCGTTCAACCACGCAACCGGTACCGAAACGCTCAAGCTGCCGGAACCTGGCATACAAAAGGAGGTCGAAACCATAATCGGCCTCGACGGCCGCAAGATGAGCAAAAGCTATGGCAACACGGTCGAGGTGTTCACGACTCCCGACGATACGGCCAAAAAGATTGCCCGCATTCCGACCGATTCGCTCTCTCCCGAAGATAAAAAGCCGGCTGATTCTACGATTTTCAAGCTGATGGAGCTGTTCGGCCTCGACCCCACCTACCGCGAAAAATACCTCTCGGGCGGCATAGGTTATGGCGAGGCGAAAAAGGAGCTTGCCGCCGCCGTGAACGAAATGCTGGCCGCGCCTCGCACCGAGTACGCACGCATTATCGCGGACAGGGCGAACATAGACAAGGCGCTAGCGGGCGGAGCGAACAAGGCCCGCGCCACCGCCGCCAAGACGCTCGCCAAAGTAAAGAAAGCCCTCGGCCTATGAACCCGATAATCGAAAAATTGGAGGGGATTTTCAGGGCCGCGGCAAACATCCCCGACGGGCTTGAGGTTATACGGCCAAGCGACCGCCCCGACCTTTCCGACTTCCAAAGCAACATCGCCCTCGCGCTTGCGAAAATGCAAAAGAGGAACCCGCGCGACGTGGCGCAGGAAATTATAGGCAATATAAAAGACCCCGAACTGACGCTTGCTATCGACGGCCCCGGGTTTATAAATATCAAGCTCTCGCCCAAATTCGTCGAGGATGCAATAAATGAAATAATAGCCAAGCCCAACCTCGGCCTGCCGCCGCCCGCAAAAAGACTGAAAATCGTGGTTGACTACGGCGGCCCCAACGTCGCCAAAGCGCTCCATGTCGGCCACCTCCGCCCGGCAATAATAGGCGAGTCTATGAAGCGCCTCGCAAGATTCCTAGGGCACGAGGTCATAGGCGACACCCACCTCGGCGACTGGGGCCTCCCGATGGGCATGGTGATAGCGAGCATAAAGGAGCAAAACCTCGACCCCGCAAGCTTGAGCGTCGCCGATTTGAACAAGCTCTACCCCGCCGCCTCCGCACGCTCCAAAACGGACGAGGCTTTCGCCAAACGAGCGGCCGATGAAACGAAAAAACTCCAGGGCGGAGACAAGGAAAACTTCGAAATCTGGCGGAAATTCGTGGCTACATCGACATCCGACATGAAGCGGATATACTCGCTTCTGAATGTCGAGTTCGACCTCTGGCTTGGAGAATCCGACGCCGCGGCCAGCGCCGAAATGCTCCGCGAAAAATTCCGCGCTGACGGCCATTCGCGCGTTTCCCAGGGCGCCGAGGTCATAGATATAGGCGAAGACTTGCCCTTCCGCGTGACCAACTCGAACGGCCAGCTGCTCTACGCCATGACGGATGTAGGCACGATTTTCGACCGCATGAGGGACATAGGCCCCGACCTGATTCTCTACCATACCGACGCGCGGCAGAATTTGCACTTCAAGCAGGTGTTCAAGGTTGCCGAAAAAACCGGCGTCGCGCAAAATGCAAAACTCGAACACCTCCCCCACGGCAATATCTTGGGCGAAAACGGCACACCGCTAAAGACCCGCTCCGGCGACACCCTCCCGCTCGAGGAGCTGATAACGGAGGCCATAGCCAAGGCCAAGGCAAAATCCAAGAACCCAGCCGCCGCGCAGGATATTGCGATAGCGGCGATAAAGTTCGCCGACTTCATAAACCCGCGCATAAACGACTACGTGCTGAACCTGGATAAATTCACAAGCTTCGAGGGCAAAACCGGCCCCTATATCCTATATACGGCTGTAAGGATAAAATCCATGCTGCGCCAGGCCGCCCCGCCCACCGAACCGCACATAACCCTAGCGGGAGACCACGACCGCGCACTTGCGATAGAGCTTTGCGGCTTCGCCGACGCCGTACAAAAAAGCTTCGACTCCCGCGCCCTGCATATTCTGACCCAGTACGTATATGCCCTTGCGGTCAGGTTCAACGCATTCTACCACAGCTGCCACGTCTTGACGCAACCGGACGAAAACCTCAAAAATTCGTGGCTGGCGCTTGCAAACGCAACGCTCGAAGTCTTTGATGCCTTCGCCCAAATCGCCGCAATAAACATACCCGAGGAGATGTAGAATGACCGCCCAAGCATTTATTATCACATATTTAATCTGCGCCATCCCGTTCGGCCTGGTTATATCCAAGTTCATACTGAAAAAGGATTTAAGGAAAATCGGAAGCGGCTCGACCGGCACAACGAATGTGCTAAGGACGGGAAGCAAGCTGGCCGCCGCCGCAACCTTGGCCCTCGACGCATTGAAACCCTTGGCCGCATGGTGGATACTTGGCGCGCCAGACGACCCCAAGGCCAAGATGTTCATCGCCGCCGTCGCGGTCTTCGCCCATTGCTACCCGGTATATTTGAACTTCAAGGGCGGCAAGGGTGTTGCGACCGCATGGGGCACAATGTGGATGTTCTCGACCGTTTTCGCGCTCGCCGCCATAGCGGTGTGGATTATAGTTTTGGCGCTAAGCCGCAAGTCCTCGCTCTCCGCGTTGACGGCCTGCGTCTTCGTCCCGCTGTGGGCATGGTTCTTCACGGGCAGCGCGGATTTGGCATGGTTCTATTCGGGCCTGGTGGTCTTCGTCCTTTTCCGCCATACAAGCAATATCAAAAGACTGCTCGCTGGCAAGGAAGATAATGTCAAATTCAAGCAATAGCGATAGGCTGGACTTCATCCGCCTTGCCCGTACGGACGGCATAGGGGCGGTGACGTTCCGCAAGCTGATTGCAAGGTTCGGCACACCAACGGCCGCGCTCGAGTTTTTGGAAAAAGAGCGAAAACAACCGGCTTTTCCCGTCGCAAAAGCTGAAAAGGAGCTCGAAAAGGCGGCCAAAATCGGCGCCACGGCAATATTCGCCGGCACACCGGAATATCCGGACATGCTTGCCCAAATCCCCGATCGCCCGCCGGTAATCTACATCCTCGGCGACCCAGAAACATTACACGTAAAAACCGTAGCCCTGGTCGGCTCAAGGAACGCATCCATAAACGCAAGGAATTTCGCCCACAGCCTTGCGCGCGGCCTTGTCGATCGTGGATATGTCGTAGCCAGCGGCATGGCCATAGGCATCGACGCCGCCGCGCACGAGGGTGCTCTGGTCTCGATACGCCAAGGGCAAAAAACTGTGGCCGTCCTTGCGGGCGGAGTCGATGTGATATACCCGCCAAGCAACCGCACGATATACGAAAAAATCATAGAAAAAGGCTCCATAGTCTCCGAAATGCCGCCGGGAACCGAGCCTCAGGCGGCCTTCTTCCCGCGCCGCAACCGCATAGTCTCGGGCCTGTCATTGGGCGTGGTGGTGGTCGAGGCGGGCATACGTAGCGGAAGCCTTATAACGGCCAAATTCGCAGCAGCACAAGGACGCGAGGTCTTCGCCGTACCGAACTTTCCGCTCGACCCGCGCTCGCTCGGCGCGAACTCGCTAATCAAGGAGGGTGCGACGCTTACCGATTCGGTGGACGATATAACGGACGTCTTGGACGGCCTGAGGCACGATTTCTCGCCGCGCGAACCGACTATGGAGTTCAAGGTGTGTGAGGATTCGCCAAACAGTTTCGGGGACGTGCCCGCGCCGGATACAAGGGCCGCGCTTCTTTCGCTTCTTGGCGCCAATCCGACAAGCCTGAACGAGATTATCCGCGCCCTGCCAGACGTTCCCCGCCAAAGCATAAATACCACGCTCCTTGAGCTCGAGCTTGACGACAAAATCGACTACACCGCGGGCGGCGTAGTGGCTAAGCTATAGTTATTTCCCCGCCGGTCTAAGCGAAAACAACACGACCAGCGGACTCTCGCCTTCTATGGTCAGAGACAAGGCCTCGTCCTCCCGCTTGAACGAAAGAACACCGCCCTTCTCGCCAGCGAAAACCCACCCAAGGCTGGCAAGCGTCGCCTTATAGAACTTGACGAATTCCGCCCGCGCGACGCTCTCGCTCGAGACGTACTGCTCGACGATTCGAACATCCTCGGTGTCGAACGACATGGCCTCGTCCTCGACCATTCCGTCCATAAGGGGAATCTCCTCGAACGCACTCATGAATTCCGCCCGCACAGGCAGGGCAAGGGCAAACAGCAAAACTAACAAAACCTTTTTCATAATAAGCCTCTTTATTCGTTGTTCAACAAATCGTCCATCTCGTCGTCTATTTTAAGCATTATGTCGGTGTTTAGATAAATCTGGATTCGCGTGCCCGCCGGAACCGTGAACGGTATGCGCTGGCGAAGCGACTCTTCCATAAGCTTGTTCGCCACGTTCTTCCAATTCTGCTGAACCTCCATCTTCATCTTGTCGCGCGAAGTCATGTTCATCATAGTCTCAGCCTCGTCCGGGTTGACGGAAAAGCTCACGTCCTCGGCTATGTTGTCCATGGCGATAAAGTCCTCGTCATCCGGACTCCATACTTGGTAAGACCCGTCGCTACGCTTGACCCGGTTCACGAATTGTGAAGTGGTGGGGAACATGGCCTCCATAGCGACAGGCAACGCGCTGTATAGGATAGGCTTGAGGAACAGATCGCGCATGTACTTGGTATCGTTCTTGCCCGGCACGCCGCTGCGGCCCTGCGCATCCGCCGTCCCCTCGACCTTGTCCGTCAGGTCGAATTCAGCACCGTCCGGACGGATAAGACGGCTCCAGTCTATGTCTATTTTGGCAAGCGCCTGCGCGCCCGATAACTCCTGAGGCGCCGCCGCACCGATAAGCTGGCTTCCGGCGGGAATAACGACCGTGCGCCCATCCCCGCCATAGACGTTCCGCTCGACCGTCGCGACCGCGGTAAGGTTGTCCGGCGCCGGACTTTCGGAATCATCTGCCAACGTGGATATGAATATCGGCCGCACAAGCACGGCAGGTATAGGCTTGGACTGGCGAAGCACGTACCGCTCGTCCTTTGGCGAGGATGAAACCTGGTCGGTCGTCTCGATGGTGAACGGCACAAAGCTGTTCTTGCGCTTGGACATTATGCCCAAGGGATCGGACACCTTGTTGCACTCGCCGTTTTCATCTTCGCAGGGATTGCCGAACCCTTCGTCCTTTACCATAGCACGGTTCGAAAGCACATCCTCAAGGTCGGGGTTGAAGTTGTCAGCGGCAAGGTTGTTCTGCACGGCTTGAAGTGCGGGAAGCGCAAGCTCTATCCTGCGCTCGTCGGACTTCTTCTTGTCCATGACAACGCCCTTGCCTATTATTTTTCCTGTGCCGACGGCAATAACCATGCCGTCCTCGGACAGGCTGCCGATAAGCTTGCTGCAGTTCGGCGAGAATACATCCTTGTTCCCGTGCGCCCAGCCGATGAACACGCCGGAAAAGTCATACGCTTTCGATGCGAAACGCTTGCAGTCAGCCGGGAACACGATTTTCTTTGCGTCCGCCGCACCGCGAGGGGTCACCTTTGCGGCCGGTTCCTCGTCCTCCTCCTCATATTCCTCTTCTTCGAATTCCTCCTCCTCTTCCTCTATCTCCGGCTCGAACGAGGGTACAGGAGCGGCCACAGGCGCTGGAGCAGGAGCCTCCACCGCCACCGCTCCGCCGCCGACAGACGCAAGCTCCAGGGGAATGCGGAAAGTCTTGTCATCCGGCTCGGCCGATATGGCAGGGGTATAACGTATGATTATGAAAAGGCTCTTGTTCTCGGGCGACGCGGGTGTCCATTTCACATCGACCGAGCAACCGCCAGCAGGAGTAATCGACTCCTGGCTGGTGCAGTCTTCGTCGATGAAGAACCCGTCCGTGTCGGACGAGGCGGAAACTGAAATGACCTTGATTGGCGCGCCGGATACGGATACAAGGATGGACGAGGACGCACTCTCGCCTATGCGCGCGTCGCGGATCGAGGCATTCGCCGGGTTCGAGGCCACAGACGGAGCAACATCGTCGAATTCCGACTTGGTAATCGGAACCGGCGCAACCTCCGGCTCTGCGGACTCAAGAGCGGGCGCCTCGGCCTCTTTTTTCCCGGACAACAGCAATGCCCCCGCGACGAACACCCCTATCATAAGAAAGGATATAAGGACAAGCGCCGCATTCGAGTTCGAGGTGGAAACGGCCGCCTGGCTGCGCTTTTCAGGCGCAAGAACCTCCTCGTTCGAGGGCTCCGGGTTGGTCGTCTTTTTCTTTCCTTTTCCGAACATTACTGTGTGCGCACCACGCTGCATGCTACGTTCTGAAGCGATAGCTTCTGGCAAACCTCGTTGGCAACCTCCATCCGCGCGAACGGACCGATTCTAAGGCGATAGAACTCGCCGCCATAGTATCTCTGTGCGCCAAGCTCGTCCACTCCCGACGTCTCGACCGAGTAAAAGGGCGTATATTCGTCAAGCCACGGGAGTTTCTCGGTAAGCTCAAGCCACTTGCTCTCAAGCTCGACCACCGACTTCCCCTTGAATATCTCTATGCTGACCTTCTGCTCGTTCTGACGGACAAGCGGAACATAATGATTCGGAAGCATGCTTGCATTCGTCCTGCCGCCTTGAGGCGCTACCGCGGCTATTACCGCAGGGGTGGAGGCCACTGCCGCCACGGCATTCTGGGGATAAGCATACGCCCCGGCCTGCGCCGGATATTCATACCCATATTGTCCGCCGCCGAACCCTCCTGCCGCACCGGCCGAATATCCATAGGCGCCATACGAAGCTCCGCCGTATCCACCACCGAACCCTCCGGCCGCGCCACCCATTCCTCCGCCCATATTGCCCGACACGGCGATAAGCTCCTGCGGAGGGGGAGGATTCGAAAGCAGGTAGGGCTTAGAACGTAGCTTTATGCACACAAGCCGCCCGCCGGAACGAAGTACCAAATCCCCTATTGCCTCGACGACAAGCAACCTGGACTGCGGCCCCTCGGTCCTAAAGCCGACCGGCGACTCTCCATCCTCGACCAATAACGACACAACAGGTCGCTGATTCATGTTTAGGGCTTTCTCGCCAAAGTCGATATAGGTGAACACCTGGTCGCGCCACACCCGCTCGGGCGCGATTACATAGTCGTCCGGGTTAGGGATGAATACGTCAAGGTCGAAACGGAATTCCGTTGGGTCTACAGGGATAGACTTTATCCAGCCGAAGTCCTCGCCCTCCCAGTCGGAATCGGTCGGCGCAGAATAGCTTGTCCCGCCCATCAGGGACTTCATGCCCGCGAACCCGCCGGCGGACGGTGCCGCCGCCCCGGCGCCCGCAGCGCCGTTCGAGCCTTTCTTGTACCGTATCGGCACGGATATGTCTATGATAGAGGATGTTATCTTGTCCGTCGTGAACGGCTCGGATTTAAGATAGAACACATACTTGTTCCCCGACGCGCCGAATATGAATAGGTTCGTGTCCGCCATAGACCGACCGTCAACCGGCGAAATCATGAAAGTGTTTTTTTCCACAGGCCGCCCATCGAAGAAGTCCTTGTCCCCGACGTATGCATCCTTTATCGTCTCCCACTCGGGAAAGTTTATGACCGTAAGCATGCCGTCGCGAAGCTTTATTGGCATGATAGAGCCCGGCTCCCACTGGATACGCTGGTATCCCGGCTTGGTCTGGTTCTCGCCCATGTTCTGCACGGGGTTTTCCCAAGCGGCCTGGGTGCCGAAGCCAGCTCCGGGTACCGGCCCCTCCTGCGCGCGCAGGGGAAAGGCGAAAATCGCCGCAATGCAAAGGACTTTGAAAAAATGCTTCATGATTTCTCTCCGCTTCCTACTCTAGCCCCCAAGCATTGCATTTACAAGTGTTTTTTATTGCAAAATCCTATATCTAAGGACAGTGAATCCGGTCGGGTTGCGCCAGGTTCCGGCAAGGGATTTAAGCTCCTCCCCGCGCCTGAATTCGGCGGTAATCTCGACCCGCTTTACGGAAGTTGTCTTGTCAAGGCCTATGTGGTTGGCAGAAACAAGGGTGACCGGAGCTTCGAACACGCCTGATTTCGGCATATAGATTATGTCCTCCGCCGACACGCGCGCGACGACCGAGCGACGCGCGGGGTTGGAAACCTTGTCCCTGTACTCGGCCGATTCCCTGAATTGCTTGTAAAGGTCTGACGCGGACATGTAGTATAGGTCGCTGTCCTCGCCTATATTGGCATTCGCGGCCGAACGGTCGAGCCAAGTCGATTCGCGCATTGTTATGTACTTGGCGGCAAGGTTCTTGGCAATAGATTCGGATATCGAGCCTTGGGTCATGCTCTTGGGCGCCCGCGCGACTTTGAAAGACTTGACCTCCGGGTTGCCGGAAACAAGGAAAGCCTCGTACTTCACGCCCGGGTTGATTTTATCATAAGCAAGTATAAGGATGACCAAGACGGCGACAGACAGGGCAAGGAACAACGCCTGCGCACGGCACACCCAAAGATAGCGCTGCTCGTCTATTTTCTTCATCCGCCCTCCATAAAGGGCAATATAGCGGAGGCGTTTGCAAAATGCAAGCGGTTTTAGCTTGCCTCATGGCTTCATGTAAAGGCTTTACATATTGCTTTTGGAATTATATTCGACAAGCGATTTCCAATTTATCTGTCCTTCGTCGCAGAATTCGACGACAAACATCTCTACAAGGGTATTTATGATTTTTGCATATTCTCTGTTGAATTCCTCGTTGCGCTCTTTTGCCTTATACCCCAGCGGCTCTATTATTCTTTTATATAGCTCCTTATCTCCAGATATAAGCTCCCAAAATCTCTGCCCGCAATACTTGAAATAATCCCCCTTGTCAATACTGTTGTCGATGCCATAGCAGCAACCGTTCACGGCGATTATATTATCGGTTTGTCCTCTGCTAGTACGAAGCACCCTTTTCGCCTTTGTAAAGTTGTCTCTCATCTTTTTAATCTGACTGCTGTTTCCCCAATTCGGGCCGGATTTTACAGATACTATATAACGTACGTTGTCTCTTGAGAATTCCAAATCTATGCCCTCGGTGGACGACTTGACACCGCCATAAACACTTCTGTTTATAAAAATCGCCAGCCTTTCCAAAAAGTCGCCAAATATGGTTTCTTCCTGTGAGGATAAATGTGCCTCTAATAAAAGCTTCACAAGTTCGTCGGCAAGCTGTATATTCTTGCACCTGAACAAGTAGGGATTCTTCCTTTTCAATAGGGTATTTATTTTCAGCCTCTTCAGGCTTTCCAGTCTCGCCTTGTGGAAAGAAGTGATATTTTCCTCTATGAATCCTGTTATTTCCTCATTTTTTATCATTTTTATCCAGCCTTTCGAACATAAGGTTCACATACTCTTTTTGGATTTCTATGCCTATTGCTTTCCGGTTCAGCCTGTTTGCCATGATAAGCGTGGTTCCACTCCCAGCAAACGGATCCATAACCGTATCCCCTTCTTCCGTGAACAGCTTTATGAACCATTCTGGCAGGCTTTCTGGAAAAGTAGCGCTGTGGTTCTTATTGCCGCACTCGGTAGCGATATGAAGCACGTTCGAGGGATAAACCGTATCCCTGTTCAACCAATTGGATATGTTCTTCCCAAAGCCACTACCTACCTTGGACTCGTCCCTTGCCAAGTCCGTATCGCTCAAATTCTTCAACCTTTGCTTCGCCCAGTCTCCAGTCGGTATTTTTACGGCGTCTTGGAACATTTTGAACTGCTTCTGCTTGTTGAATTGCAAAAGCCTTTCCCAAGCGTCCCTGAAGCGATTGCTCCACTTTCCGGGATAACAGTTCTTCTTGTGCCATAGGTACTCTTCCGTCCACAACCATCCTTGCTTCTTTAGTTCCAATATAAGCTCTATGACATAAGTATGCCTCTCTCCATCTACGACCCTCTCCTTTATGTTCAGTATGAACGATCCAGTCGGTTTAAGCGCTCTCTTCATCTCCTTTGCCCTTGGTAGGAACCAATCGACGTATTTGTTTGGGGAAATTCCTCCATAGGTATTTTTACGTTGATCGGCATAGGGAGGAGAGGTAACTATCAAATCCACGGAATCAGTCGGAAGCCGTTTTAACACCTCCAGACAGTCCCCTGAATATATATCCGCCATTTTTGTAAGCAAATGCTTCATAGTGCCCCTCTATTGCGCCATCCCCAAATCTTTCCGCGACAATATTTCCCCATCCATCGAGAATAGCCGGGCAACCTTGACGGCCTTGGCCGTGTACTCAAGCTCGCTCTCACGCCCCTCGCCGACAAGAACGGATGCCGCCGCAAGCAACCGCGCCCGAAACTCTTCCGGTATATAGTCCAAGGCTATCGGGTCGTTCTCGCTCCGGTAAAGCACCGCATGCTCTCCTCCGTCATAGGCAATTTCCGGGTTTTCGACCGCACCCGGCAAAGGCGCCTTGGGCGAAATCCACACGGCAAGCTGCCCGTCCACCTCTCCCATTATATAAGCCAAAGCCTGCTGCATTTTGCACCCCCTCAAGCTCTCTCTATTTTGAATTTGATAGTAGTATCCGGCACGGCCACAACGCCCTCGCCCTCTATAAACTCCACAGCAAGCGTGGTCTTTTTAATCTCCTCCGCCCATTCGGAGGGCACAGAAACGCCAGAGTAGTAAAGCCGTATCCTGTCGGCGACGTCAAGGCCCATGTTCTTTCGCTCCTCCTGCACCGCGCGCATAAAGTCGCGCATAAGCCCCTCGAACTCAAGCTCCGGCGTGATTGTGGTGTCAAGCTCGATTATTACGCGACCGTCCGGCGTCACGGAATACCTTTCATCCAAGGTCGAGAATTTAAGCTCATACTCCCCGGGCGCAAGCTCGTATCCGGCAATCTTGCACACTCCGTCGGCAAGCGCATATTCGCCGGCCTTCGCGGCCTTTTGTATATCGGCAAGCCCGCGCCCGTATTTCTTGCCAAGCACCGGCGTGATAAGGTAAAGCTCGCTCTTTAATTTCGGCAAGGCAAGCGCGGGGCTCATGCCGACATTCCGCACATTGCTCTCCGCAGCTATTATCGACAAAAGCTCGTGCGGCACCTGCCCGAACACTTCAAGTTTCGCAAGCGGCTGCCGGTTCGGTATCCCCTTAAAATCGCGTATAGTATGCACAAGCGAGCATATCGCGCGCGCCGCCTCCATATCTTCGACAAGCTTCGTATCAACCGCCTCCGCCTTCGGCCAATCGGCCAAATGAACCGACTCCCCGCCGCAAAGCGCCCTGTAAATATGCTCCGAAGTAAAGGGCAACACCGGCGCCACAAGCCGGCTCAAATCCACCAATACTGAATAAAGCGTATTGAACGCCTCTTGCTGACGCGCACGCTCGACCCCGGTACCCCAGAACCTCTCGCGGCTAAGCCGTATGTACCAGTTGTTGAGCGTGTCGAGGAACTTCTCTACCTCATAGCAGAAGCTCGCGACGTCATACCTGTCCATGGCCTTGGTCGCAACGTCGGCAAGCTCGGCTGTCTTTGCCAAAATATAACGGTCCAAGAGCGCGCCCGAGGACTTGTCATACGTCGCCTCCACCCCGTCCGCATTGGCGTATAAAGTAAAGAAATGGTACGCATTGTAAAGCGGGATGGTCGAGCGCCGCGCGGCCTTGGCCACCTCCGCTCCGTCTTTCGATATTCGCGCAATCTCCCCTTTCAATACGGGAGAAGCCAAAAGCAACCAGCGGAACGCGTCGCTCCCGAACTTGTCGAAAAATTCGTTCGGCTCGCTGTAGTTGCCAAGTTTTTTCGAGAGCTTCTGCCCCTTCTCGTCGAATATGAACCCGGTAACACCACAAGTTTTATAGGGGATTTTGCCGAAAAGCGCGACGCCCAACACGGCCATGGTATAGAACCACCCACGCGTCTGGTCGGTCGCCTCGGCTATGAAGTCCGCAGGAAAATTCCGCTCGAAAAACTCCTTGTTTTCAAACGGGTAATGCACCGACGCAAAGGGCATTGCGCCCGACTCGAACCAGCAGTCGAAAACATCCTCCACCCGCCGGAAAACCTTGCCCCCACGCATAAATTCGATGTCCACATAAGGCCGGTGCAGGTCGGAAACCTCCTTGCCCGACAAAGCGGCCAATTCCGCAATAGAGCCGATGACAATCTGCTCCCCGTCCTCGCTCCGCCATACGGGAATAGGCGCGCCCCAGAACCGGTTCCGCGAAATCGACCAATCACGCGCTCCGTCAAGCCATTTTCCAAACCGCCCGTCCTTTATATGCTCGGGTATCCAGTTGACAAGCTGGTTGTCGTCCAGCAACACTTTTTTAAGCTCAACGACCTTGACGAACCACGAGCTCATGGCCATGTATATAAGTGGCTTGTCCGTGCGCCAGCAGTATGGGTATTGGTGTACTATCTGGTCTTTTTTGAAGAGCGCGCCGCTCGCCCGCAGCCGCTCGATGATAGGCTCGTTCGCCTCGAACACCTGCATTCCGGCATAGTCGGGAACTTCGGCCGTGAACTTGCCCTCTCCGTCTACCGGCCGCACAAGGGGAAAGCTGGAAC
>JAISGI010000029.1 GCA_031263095.1 Rickettsiales bacterium
TTGTCCGAAGTTGCCGTGCTGTCCTGTATAAGTCCGCTGCCGCCGAAATCCAATTTCTTGTTTGCAAGTGATAGCGAGCTGGAAACGACCGAAGTAGCGCCGCCAAGAAACGACACGCCCGAAGATATTCCCGTGCCGACCAGAACGCCGTTGACCTCCTCGATGTCCGACTTCTTGAAGCCAGAAACGTCGCACCCGTCGAACATGGCCTCTATGCTCTCGTACTGGTTCGAGACAAGCTTGCGCTTGGCAGTAATTCGCGGATCCGCCGCGAACGCACCGAGGGAGAAAAGCAGAAAGGAAAACATGCAAAACTTTGAAGTCCGGTCGAGCAGCACGTTTCTTTTCGAAAATTGCGCCGCAAGCGTACAGCCTGTCCCCGTGCAGGCGGGGATACGTGCGGACGCGGTTTTCGAAAAAAGCGCGTGGCGCAGGCCGGAATGCAAAGTTTTGCTACCATAACGTTTCATTGTAGCTCTCCCCGTCATAGTCCAACTTGCTCACATACGCCTCATACGTAGTCCTGGCCTTGCGAGCCTTCTCGATGGCCTTCGCGCACGAGTCCGCCTTCTCGGCCGCGTCCTTGACCATACCCCCCCCCGCGATAGCAAATCCTCTACCTACGCCGCCCGAGATGGTGGCGCCCGCCCCGCCAGCAATCCCGCCAATGTCAAGCCACTTGCTGACAGCCTCTTTGTCCTCTTTTTTGTCTGCAAGTTTATCCTTGACTTTCTCTACATTGGCAATTCTGTCTCCACGTGCCGCTTCTTCTAAGCTAGCTTGACTTGTCAAAGACACAGTAAAGCTGCCATCTTTCAACGCCCTAAGTCTACTAACCTTGTTCCACATTTCGTCACAAGCGGACTTCGCCCCATCCAAGGCAAGCTGCAAAAGGTTTATATCCCTGTCGATGTTCTCAAGCGCCTGCTTTGCGGTAGTTTCTTTTAGCGTTTTAGCAGCTTTAGCAGCGTCACTGTTAGGGGTAAGGCTGTTTTCCCTCTTTGCTGTTTCATATTCAACGTTCAGTCCATTCTTTTTGGACTCAATCTTAGCCAGATTATCGGCCGCAGTCTTGCAAGAATAGTTCTTGTCCTTGACGATTATATCAGAGTATGTGGTGCCATTATAATAAACTAATAACTTTTCATTGTCACCATCTGCATATTCTTTTAGGGCCTTAGTAATAGCTGTTTCAATTTCTGTATCAGTATCATTTTCGTTCAAACCAAGACGCACCTTCTCCTCTTTTATTTTTTGCTCTGACCAAGCTCCCCGTTCCGGTGTAGCATTACTATTGACTTCTAAAACACCCTGGTCATTTTTTACATGCGATGCAGCTCCGGCGACTTTCTCCAATTTTATCTGTTCAATTTCACTCTGCTTTTTATCGATCTTCTTTTCGATTTTCTCCGTCTCGCCGGTGAAGTAGATGTTTGCACCACCCGCCGCGCCAGCGACCGCGCCACCTATGGCCGAACCTACTCCGGTTCCGGTTATCACGCCCACATGCTCGGCAAGCTTACGCGTCTTGTCGGTAGCGTCCCCACACACACCCTTTGCCTCGTTCATAGCGTTGCGATAGGGCTCGAACGCGGCCATGAACTCGACATAAGCCTGGTCGAAAGTCGTGTCGCCGTCCCCGGCATAGTTCGGATCCGACATCATTTGCGAGTAAGGGTTCAGCTTGACCGGCAACGTCGCAAGAGTGTATCCCGCAGTGTTCTTGACCGCGACCGTGCCGGAATAACACTTGGCCGACGCGTCCGCCGCCACGATAAGGCTATAGGTATATCCCGCGGCAAGGGATTCGCACCGCTCGCCCGTCGCGGGCCCGGCCGCAGTGCTGTTCTGCGCACCATTCTCTCCGCGCAAGGTAAGACCACAGCCGAAACATAGCTTCTCGTTCGCCCTTTCCGACCCGCCGGAATTGTACTCCGCAAGTTTGCCCGGATTCATAAAGCTGGCAAGCGTGAACGCCTGCCCATCATAGAAGTTCACGTTCGGATACTCGAAATATCGCACGAACGCGGCGGGCGAAGTCGCCGAGGTTCCCGGCGATTCTTGGTTGTTGGCGATTGCGGACAGGCGCGAGCTTACTTTCGGCCGCGACGCGCGCGCACTCTTCGCGCCTTGGCTTTTGCGCGTCCGGTCTGGTTTCGCCCAAACTCCCGCCGCCGCAAGCACTGCGATTAAAAGGACAATCCTTCTCATGCTCAAGATTATACTACTTTTTCCGCTTCCTGTAAAGCACAAAAAGCGCCATCCCAAGCACCGTTATGACAAGGTAATTCCCGGTATAGGAGAATAAAGTCCGGGCCAGGCGCAAAGGTATGGCGACATCGAGTATCCCCTGCCCGGCCAAGGTCTCGGACGCGATGCCATAGGGTGAAATCACGGCCGAAATCCCGCTGTTGGCAACCCTCGCGACCGGCACGCCCTCCTCCACAGCGCGAAGCTTGGCAAGGGCGAAATGCTGCGCCTTGCCATTCGCCCCGAACCACACGTCGTTCGAAATGGTAAGGATATATGCGACATCGCGCGGCAAACGGAGCCCCGGAAATATGATTTCATAGCATATAAGCGGTGCTACTTTGCGGCCAAGGATTTCGATAAACCGCGCACCCTCGCCCGCGGAAAAGTCCCGTATCCCCTCGGTGAACTTCCCGAACTTCAAAAGCCAGCGCAGGGGCACATATTCGCCAAAGGGGACAAGGTGCCGCTTGTCATACACGACCTCCATTCCTCGACGACTGGCCACCCCAAGCGCGTTATAGACATCGTACCCTCCCTCGTGAATCTCGTACCTGTTGAACCCAAGGACAAGCGCCGATTTGGCATTGTTCGCCTCGGCCAAAAGCGTTGCCGCCGCCGGGTCGATAGTAGGGTCGAATTTCGAGGCCGACTCGCTCCACACGAACAGGTCTATGTCCTCCCATCCGTCGCCTTTCGAAAGAAGAATCTGCTTGAAGAAATTACTCGCATCTACGTTCAGCGGCCGCTCGGAGGCAAGGTTGACAAGCCGCACCTTGACACCCGACGGCTCCACCGCGCCCATGCGGAAATAGCCGAAAATCACTACCGGCAACGCAACCACAAGATAGACCTTATCCCGCCTCGCCGCAAACACATACACGGTAAGGAACGACAGTCCATACGTCCCGACCAAGGAAAGCGACTGCATGACGATAGGAATCCCGCTCCAAATCGCCGCGACCGGGTTCCAGGGAAAGCCGGTAAAAAGCCAGCCGCGAATCCATTCGCCAAGCGCAAGCGCCGCCGCAAACGCAAACGTGCCTCGCTTCGCCGCGATTCCCGCAAAACCTACATACAAGGCTAAAAAAGCCGAGAACGCTCCGACCGCCAAACCCGCCTGCCACATCGGCGCGCCGATGAAAGAAAAAGGATGGGCAAGCCAGCCGTACGCGAATATGTTCGCCAAAAAAGCCATTGTCCAAGCGACCCCGAACGCCGACCGCCAAGTCTTGGCGCTCCGCGCATAATGGAACATCACGCCGAAATATATTGGCGCGATAATCCAGACATTGTACGGCGCCCACATAAGCGCGCCCGCCACACCGCTAAATATAAGGATTGCCAAACCCAAGCTTCTCGAGTATTTCAATTTCTTTCGCCTCCATTTTTTCCGCCTCCGCTTCTACCTGATGGTCGTGCCCCATAAGATGCAAAAGCCCATGTAGGAGCAGGTGCGCAAAATGCGCCTCGAACGCAACCCCCTGCTCCATAGCCTCGCGCGAAAGGGTGTCGTACGACAGGATTATGTCGCCGGGCAGCTCTCTGTCCCCCGTCTCGAACGACAGCACGTTGGTGGCGCAGTCCTTGCCCCGATACTCGAGGTTGTACTTCGCGACAAGCACGTCTCCGGCAAGCAACAGACTTACCTCTCCGTCCATGCCCGCCGCGACATACGCCCGCTCCGCCAAAGGCTCGAGTCGCCTGTCCCACCGCTTGTCCTCGTATATGAAATGAATCATTTCTTGACTGCAGATTCGATTCCGCGCTCTATCATGGACGAAAGGTCGATTGCGCTCTGCGTATAGTCGAACGAGCCGCCGTCTTCAAGGAATTCCTCCGCGCCGCCGGGAATTATCTCGACATATTTCGCGCCCAAAAGGCCGTCGGTGTATATCGCCGCCACGCTGTCCTCAGGCACTTTCACACCGCTGTCGAGTTTCATATCCACATCGACCGAAAAGTCCGGATTCAGACGCAGGCCGTCCACGTACCCGACATCCACCCCCGACATCCGCACCGCCGCGCGGACTTTAAGGCCGTCCGACCGGGCTACGTTGGCCGACAGGCTATAGCGGCTCTCGCTCCGCTCCCGCCTCGCGCCGACGATTATAACGGCGAAAAGCAGAGCGAAAAAGCAGTACGCGAACGCCCGCGTGATTTTAAGCTTGTCTATCATTGCGCACCTCATACATAGTGGAAGAAGTTTATCGCATAGTTCCTAAGCTCGCCCACAGGAAGCCGTATCTGACTCATGGTGTCACGGTCGCGGATTGTGACAGTCTCGGGCTGGCTCTCAAGCGTTTCGAAATCCACCGTTATGCAAAGCGGAGTGCCGATTTCGTCATGCCTGCGATAGCCCTTTCCGACATTCCCGCTGACCTCCAAGGCAATGCTCCCAAGACCGAGAAGCTTGAGCATGTCGCGAACTTCTACCGCCTTGGCCATGATGTCGGCGTTGTTCTTGGCAAGCGGTATGACAGCTATTTTTACCGGCGTCAAGTGCGAGGCAAGATGCAAAACAATACGCTTCTCCCCATTGGCAAGCGCTTCCTCGTCATACGCTTCGGCAAGCAGGGCAAGCACGCCACGGTCGACGCCAACCGCCGGCTCAATGACATAGGGAACGAAAGTCTCGCCATTATAAGGGTCGGTATAGACAAGCTTCGAAACCGAGTCTTTGTTCGGAGCCACCTTCGCGGCAAGGCCAAGCGAACCCTGGTCTTTCGAATGCGACCCAAGGTCGAAGTCCGTACGGTTGGCGATTCCCTCAAGCTCGTCGAACCCGTGCGGATAACGGTACAAAATGTCCGTCGTAGCCTTGGAATAGTGGGACAGGTCTTCTTTCTTGTGCTTCTCGAACTCGAGGTTTTCCGGGCGAAGCCCCTGCTTTATCCACCACTCGCGACGCGCATTCACCCAAAACTCGTGCCACTTCTCGTCCTCGCCCGGCTTGACGAAGAACTCAAGCTCCATCTGCTCGAACTCGACAAGACGGAAAGTAAAGTTCCGCGGAGCGATTTCATTGCGAAAAGACTTGCCGATCTGCGCGATTCCGAACGGCAGCTTGCGCGAGGTTGAATCAAGCACGTTCTTGAAGTTTATGAACGTGCTCTGCGCCGTCTCGGGCCGAAGATAGGCATACTCGCCCTCGATTACTCCGATTCCTACTTTGAGCATTTGGGAAAAAGGCCTCGGCTCGGTAAGGTTCGCGGAGCCGCAAAAGTCGCACTTAGTCTGGTCTTTCATCTTGTCCTGCCGCATGCGCCCCTTGCAGTCCTTGCAGTCGACAAGCGGATCGTGGAACGTGTCCTCGTGCCCGGAATGCTTATATACAAGACGGTTACCGACGATTGCCGCGTCAAGCCCCTCCACGTCGTCGCGGTCATAGACCATCGACTTCCACCACGCTTCCTTCAGGTTGCGCTTCAATTCGACGCCAAGCGGGCCGTAGTCATAGGTACCCTTCAGTCCGCCGTAAATGTCGCTTCCGGGAAAGATGAATCCGCGGCGCTTGCAAAGCGCGATAAGCTCGTCCATGGTTTTCGCAGGCATGACAGACTCCTTTATGTCCTAAAGTTTTCGCCAAGATAGACCCGGCGCACGTCGTTGTTGTTCACTATCTCCCGCGGCTTGCCCTCGGCCAATACCTCGCCGTTGTGAAGCACATACGCCCGGTCGATAATCTCAAGCGTCTCGCGCACGTTGTGGTCGGTAATAAGAACGCCGAAACCCTTGTCTTTAAGGTGCATGACAAGGTTCCTTATGTCCTCGACCGCAATCGGATCCACCCCCGCGAACGGCTCGTCGAGCAGAAGGAAATCAGGGTTCGTGGCAAGCGCCCGCGCAATCTCAAGCCGCCTCCTCTCCCCGCCCGAAAGCGCGATTGCCGGCGACTCGCGCAGATGGGTGATTGAGAATTCTGCAAGAAGCTCGTCAAGCTTCTGCCGCCGGCGCTCAGGTCTCTCCTCCGTAGCCTCCAAAACAGCCATGATATTGTCCTCGACCGACAACGCCCGGAATATCGAGCTTTCCTGCGGCAGATACCCAATCCCCTTGCGCGCCCGGCGATAGAACGGCAACCGGGTGATGTTCTCGGGCCCAAGGAAAATCTGTCCCTTGTCCGGCATGATAAGCCCGGTGATGCAGTAGAAGCACGTGGTCTTGCCCGCGCCGTTCGGGCCCAAAAGGCCGACCACCTCGCCCTGGCGCACATTGACCGAAACTCCGCGCAGCACCGGCCGCTTGGCATACGATTTCGAGATGTTCCGCGCCGTGATTTCCTTGGTCATTTTTTCGCCGCTCCGCCGGTTACGAACTTGCCCGTCACCTTGTCCGAGGCAGACTTGGGAAGTATGTTCGCCACCCCACTTTTCATGTCGTAGATTATTTTCCCGCCATAGATTGCCGCACCGTCCCCCTTTTTGAAGCTCACGTTGTCCGTAAGCGTGGCAAGCCCGGTCTTGGGATTGTACTCGGCCTTGTCGCCGTACATTTCCTCAAGGCCATCGACGATTTTGACATGCCCGCTCGCGAATATCCGGCTAAGCTCGTTCTTGCCGCCGACGGACTTGAACTCGACCCTCGCTTCGTCCGAGGCCATAGTGCGCCCGCCATTCTCAACAAACGCGGACACGGCGGTGGCATAGTTCTTGAGCTTGTAATAGACCACACGCCCGCGGGCAGAAAACTTCGTCTCGTCCGAGAGCAGCAAAACCGGATTTCCGACCGGCTCAAGCACGATTGTCTCGGTGTCGAGATCATAGTCCAGAGTGTCCGACAATATCTCCTCGTTGGCCGAAACAAGACGAACCGAGCCCTGCGCGAATATGTGGTGGATTTTCTTGCCCTCGCGATAGTCGGCGTCGATGTTGTCCGCCCTGAGGTCGTATTCCGGGGTTTTTGCGGTCGCGTTCTTGCGCATGGAGAGTTTTAACTTCTGCATGTCCCATACAAGGCCGTCATCCGCGGAAAAATCCACGACCTCCGCCCGCGCGGCGAACGGCCATATCGCAAATATGAGAACGAAGATTCGCATATGAGCCATTATGCCGCACGCCCGGCCAAGTTGTCAACTACTATAAAAAGCAAAGCCTGCGGAAAAGCCGGGGTTCGCCGGTTTGCGAACCCCTGTTCCCAATCGAAAAATCAACACTGTGGTAAAGCCGGGGTTTCCCTGGCTTTACCACTCCTATTTCCCAATTGAAAAAGAGCGGAGGCGCTAGCCGAGCGCGACTTTTCAATTGTTTTTTCTTCCACCGTCTTTTCTCCTTTCGCCCTGGTTCAGGCATAGATGGTGGTTCGCCGTACTAGTCCGGCCCGCGGCTGCCCCCATTTTAATATCCTGTAGGCACACGACTTAACCCTCGCCCAGGTCCGATAATGGATGTTGGCCGCTGCTCCGTTATTATCCGGGTTTCCGGACGGCCGCCGCAGGAGCCCTAAATAGTGGCGTCGGCCAAACAGTACTTGAAGGCGATAGAGGAGCAGTCCCGTATTTTTACCCGGCGTAGCTCTAAACACTTTGCAGCTTGCCGGAGAATCGGCACAGGTAGCCCCAACCCCCTCGTTCCTTATGAAGTTGGATTGTTTATAGCACAAATCAAGAACAAAGTCAAGCAAAAAATATAAAAAGCGTAAAAAAGCCGGGTTTTCTTGACTTTAATATAACTAAGCTGAAAAACTCCCGGGGTTCCCTTGGGAGTTTTTCTCCTACTTCCAATTAAAAAAGACAAGCGAAGCGCAGTATTTTTTAATTGCCCTGAGATATTGCTTCGACCGGACAATTCTCCGCGCAAGCGCCGCAGGAAGTGCACTTGGCCGGGTCGATTTTATACTCGCCGTCAACGAAAGCCGCAGCAGCGACCGGACAAATCGTCGCACATTGCCCGCAAGAGATGCAGATGTCCTTGTTTATCTTGTACGCCATCTTAGTTGCTCCTGTTGTTGCCGAGTATCCGCAAAAGGCTCACGAATATGTTGATGAAAGAAAGGTAAAGCGAAAGCGCGCACATCACGGCAAGCTTGTCAAGCTCCTCTCCGTCCGCGACTTGCGAGTAGATTCCCTTTATCATCTGTACTTCGTACGCTACCAGAAGAGTGAATATGACGACCACCGCATACGAGAACCAGATCCCGACGCCTCCCGTGAACACGCCGACTATCGAGACGAGCATAAGCCCGAACGCACCCATCATAAGTATGTTGCCCATTTTCGTAAGGTCGGAATCCGTAGCATACCCATATAGCGCCATCGAGCCGAACAAAATGCCGGTCAAAAGGAACGCTTGGAACGCCGTGTGCACGCCAGCGAACAGAACGATAAGGGAAATCGAAACACCCTCCACCGCCGCAACCAAAAACAACATGGGCTTGCTGCCCTGCATGCTGCGCACGAAATCCATGCCAAGCACAAGGACAAGCGGCGCCCACATGAATATGTTGCCAAGGGTCGAAAGCTTGGCGCCCTTGGGCGTGACCTCGATAAGGTTGGCGAAAAAGCCGGTGTTGATGGTAAAGTACGTGATTGCCGCCGTAATGCCGAGCGATATTCCCATGTACGAGAATACACGGCGGATATAGGCCTTGAGTCCCTCGTCCGAGGCGCTCTTCGCACGTCCCTTCGTCCGCGTGTTCATCTCAAGTTCGATAGCCTTTTTCATTAGGTGTCTCCTTGTGTTGTTTCAGATGAATATAATGCATTTTTAGGAATAAGGCAAGGAAAAAAGGAAATAAAGGTCTTGGCGTTCCCAGCGGGAGTCGAACCCGCGTTGTCGGAATGAGAATCCGATGTCCTAGGCCTCTAGACGATGGGAACAGGACAGGCGGATTATACCGGAGGTTTCCTAAAATGCAAGGGGAAAATCGGGCCTCGACGTGCCCTCTATCTCCAAAAGCTTGCGCTTTATATCAAGCCCGCCGCCAAAGCCGCCAATCCACCCGTTCGCGCCGACCACACGGTGGCACGGGATTATGAGCGGCAACGGATTCCGGTTGCAAGCCATCCCGACCGCCCGCGCGGCACGGGGATAGCCGGCCTTAGACGCAATGTCGCCATAGGTCTGCGCCTCGCCATAGGGAATGCGAAGCATAGCATCCCACGCCCGCATGAAAAACTCGCCACCGTCATATAGGATAGGCAGGTCGAAACGCCGCAAACGGCCGTCAAGAAACGCGCGCACCTGCGCCGACGCCTCGTCAAGCAAGTCCGAATGCCCCTCGCTCCCGTCGTCCATGAATAGGATGCTCCTGACGGCCCCGCCCTCCTCTGCTATGGTAAGCGGCCCGATAACGGTAAGAAATGAAATCTTCGGCATGAATAAATCCTACGCCCACCGACCCGATTTGACAAGCATAAATTTATAGGCTATAATCCCCGCCTGGCACCCAAATGTCCATACTGAAGAACATCTTTGGCATCCGTACGACCCAGAACCGCCTTTACAAGGTCATAACGATATTCGGTTTCAAGTTCCAGGTCGAGAATTTCACGACCAAGCTGTGGGATACGATTACCCGCCCGTTCCTGAACTTCCGCTTTCACCGGTTTATAATGAAGCAGAGGGTCATAGTCTGCCTGACCAGCTTCCCGAAAAGGATAGACGAGCTGCACTACTGCATCTACTCGCTCTTGAAGCAGTCGCGCCGGCCGGACATAGTGGCGCTTTATCTGGCGGCAGAGGAGTTTCCAAAGGGCGAGGCCTCGCTCCCCGAGAATCTTCTCTCGCTCCGCAGCCACGGGCTCCAGATAAGGTGGTGCGAAAATATCGGCTCGTACAAAAAGCTGCTCCCCGCCTTGAAGGAGTTTCCAAACGACCTGCTTGTGACAGCCGACGACGATTTGTATTATGAAAAGTCCTGGCTCGCCAAACTGCTCTACAGCTACGCAAGGCATCCCGAGGATATAAACGCCCACCGCGCGCATAGGATAAGGTTCGGCGCGAACGGCCGCCCGCTTCCCTATGCCGAGTGGGAGTACGAGAGACAGTATATCAAGGACGATCCGCCGACCGCCCTCAATTTTGCGACCACCGGCGGCGGAATACTCTACCCGCCCGGAAGCTTTTATAAGGACGTTGAAAACGCCGCCCTCGCCTTGAAGCTATGCCCGACCGGCGACGATATATGGTTCTGGGCCATGTGCGTCTTGAACGGCAAAAAGTTCAGGATAATCCAGGATGGTACAAAAAAGGTCAGGTTCATAAGCCTGAAGAAACAGCTCTCCGCCCCGCGCCTCTCGGCCATAAATTGCGACCGGAAAAAGAACGACGAGCAAATCTCCGCGATGCTCAAACACTATCCCGAATTGCTGGGAATATTGAAGAAGTCCGCGGACTGAAATCCAGGGTCTTACTCCCCGTGCGCCCGCGCGTTAAACTCGGGAAAAAGATAGGCCTGTACTTTCTCGATGTCGCGCCGCTCGGCAAGGCATTTCGCAAGCTTCCTCTCGCACCGGCCCAAAAGCTTGGCCTGAAGCTCGCCCATCTGCCGCCACGCGTCGTCGCGCTCCTCCCGCGCTTGATGATTCTGGTACTCGTATATGGCGAAGGCCTTGTTCTGGCTTGCAGCAATCTCGTCTGCAAAGCCGTCAAGCGAGCCTATATCGCTCTGCACCGACTTTATATGCGTGGTTATCGAGGACGGCAACCCGGGATTCTTTTCGATTGCGGTCAAGATTTTGTCCAGCAGTATGGCCGCGCTGAACAGCTTGTCTTTGTACCTGCCAAGCGACACCGCGCCGTCGTTTTTGGCCTGCATGAGCATCTCGCCCGAGTTTTTGCTGTTGATTATCATGGGGAACATTTTACCCCCCCCCCTACCGGTTTTTGTCAAGAAAATAATTCACGAACAAGGATTACTTCATGAACATGTTCACAAGGTCTTGCAAATGCCCGATTTGCAGGATTTTCACATCGGCATTCGCCTGAACCTTGGACGACTTGGGGATAAGCACGCGCTTGAAGCCAAGCTTCGCCGCCTCCTTTATTCGTAAATCCATAAGCGGAACCGAGCGTACTTCGCCAGACAGCCCGATTTCCCCGAATATGGCCATGTCCGCAGGCGCCGGAATGTTGTTTTTCGCTGACATAAGCGAGGCCGCAACCGCCAAATCCGCCGCCGGCTCCAAAATCTTCATCCCGCCCGCAACGTTCAGGAATATGTCATAGGAATATAGCTCTTGATGACAGCGCGCATCGAGCACCGCGGTAATCATGGAAAGCCGCGCAAGGTCAAGCCCAACCGCCGACCGACGCGCCCCGCCGCCATTGCCCGACGACACAAGCGCTTGGATTTCCAAGAGTATCGGCCGCGTCCCCTCTATTCCCGCAAACACCGCAGAACCGCTGATGTTCCCCCGCCTCTCGGCCAAAAACAGTGCCGAGGGGTTTTCGACTTCCGCAAGTCCCCGCTCAGTCATTTCGAACACACCGATTTCATCCGTCGCGCCATAACGGTTCTTGACCGACCGGAGGATTCGGAATTGGTGCCCTCGCTCCCCTTCAAAGTATAAAACCGTGTCGACCATATGCTCGAGAACGCGCGGCCCAGCAATCGCCCCCTCCTTGGTCACATGGCCGATAAGGAAAAGCGCGAAGTTGCGCAACTTGGCAAGACGTATAAGCTCGTTGCTGGCCGAACGTACTTGCGAAACCGTCCCCGGCGCCGACTCGATTGTATCAAGGAACATTGTTTGGATAGAATCTATGATGACCACGCTCGGAACTTCGTCGGCAAGGCTCGCCGCAATGTCCCGCACGTTCGCGTTCGCAGCCAAGTTGATTGGCGAACCCGCAAGCCCAAGGCGCGACGCCCGCATGCGGATTTGGTTTATCGACTCCTCGCCCGTAAGGTAAAACACGCTGCCGCCCGCTTTGGCAATGTTGCACGCAGCTTGCAAAAGTATGGTCGATTTGCCGATTCCCGGGTCTCCGCCGACAAGTACCACGCCGCCGGAAACAAGCCCGCCGCCAAGCGTACGGTCAAGCTCGCGTATCCCAGTCGAGGTTCGCGGATAGTCCGCCGCCGCGCCAGCCAAGTCGGCGAACGCAAGCTTTATCCCGCCACCAGCCGCGCCCGAGGCTGAACCCTCCTCGCGCGATTCTATAATCTGATTCCACTCGCCGCAGGCGTCGCACTTGCCTTTCCAAATAGGGAACTTCGCCCCGCACGCCTGACACTCGAATATGGTTTTCGATTTCGCCATAGGAAGATTCTACCACCCCGGACGCCACGGGGCAACAAAAATCAGTCGATTATCTGGTAATACTCGCCCGCCCCGCACGAGTTAGTATTACTAGGAACCTGCTGCAAAGTATATCCAACCGGACACGCCGGAGTGCCGTTGCACGCGGTCGCATACCGCCCGCCGCTGCCGTATATGCAATACTCGCACCGCCGGGTAGTCATGTTGTAAGCCATGTTGTCCGACGGACACTTGCACTTGTTCGACGGACTGCCGTCCTGCACTGCATAGGCCTCGTCATACACCGCCGCGAACTCGACCGAGCAGTCCGAATCTTCGCGCGGAATGCAGTATTTGGCAAGCGCGCTCGAAAGCGCGTCCGTAAGCACATTCGCCCTCGCCGCGACTGGCAATAATAAAATAACGAACAGAAACCTTTTCATAACTCGCCAATATCCCAAGTTGTGAGAAAGGCGGGGTTTCCCCGGCTTTCGAACTCAAACTTCCAACCAAAAAAGCCGCAACTGCGGATTTTTTGGTTGATGGTTGGAAAACCTCTCTCTCCTCCGAAAACGATTTTATATGCTGAAGCAGCTAATTGTCAAGCTTTTCCATTATGACGTACTCTTCGCCGAAAGTTATGGAATACACGCGCGTCTCGCTCTTGCACCCGCCAGCACAGGTAAGCGTGCGCACAAGCACCTTTTTCTCTTCGGGCTCATAGCGGTAATACTCGCGCCGGTCGCCTCGCTCGAAATAGCACGCGGCAAACGATTCCTGCCGCCCTCCTTCAAGGGTAAAGAAAGTCGAGGCCCCGACCGCTGACCGCTCCCGCTCGAGGATGCAGGCGGCAAGCTCCTTGCGGCTGAGCCCGCCCTCGGTAATAAGCTTGTTGAGACAGGAAATGTGCACAGGCCGCCCACGCATGTACATGCAGCCCTCGACCTTGCCCGGCTCGCCGATAAGCGCCTCGCCAAGCGAGCATGCCGCAAGCGCGCACAAAAGCCACCTATTTATTGTATTTCGCGTTGAGCTCATCCACCCTCTCCTGCGGAATTTTCTCGAACAACCGCTCCGGCACAGCCAAGCGCATGCCCGGCGCCACAACCGGCAAACGCCGCAAATCCGAAACCTGAACGCCGAAAATGTCGAGTATCCTCTGCGCGAAAGTCGGGATGAAAGGAAGCGCAAGCGCAGCCGAAACGATTATCGCCTCCATCGCGCGCGCAAGTACGGCTCCGGCCTCCTCGGGCGAGGTTTTATAAAGGCTCCACGGCGCCTTCGCGTCGATATACTCGTTGCCCAAAACCCATATCGCACGCAGCTCGAGTATCGCTTTCCTGAACTCCATCGCTTCCATGTATTTGTGATAAGCTTCGATGTGAGGAGCAATCCCAAGGTCGTCCTTGGCCGCCGCATGCACAACCTCCGGCCCGAACTTGCTCCCATAGAATTTGCACACGCGAAGCGCAAGGTTGCCAAGCACATCGTTGAGGTCCTTGTTCACATCTTCCGCAAGCCGCTCGAAAGTAAAGTCGGAGTCGTCCGTCTCCGGCAGGTTTTTCATAATCCACCACCGAAGCACATCGACATCGGGAAACTCGGCAATCGCGTCGTCCGCGAATACGCCGCGGTGCGCAGATTTGGAAAACTTCCCACCATTGAAGTTCAGATACGAAAGGCCCTTGAGCTCGTCCACAAGCTTCCAATTCTCGCCCGACGCCATCAGCATGGCCGGAAAGAATATGGTGTGGAAAGGCACATTGTCCTTACCCATGAACTCGACGTATTTGACTTCCGAGGGCTTCTGCCACCAGTCGAGATACCCCTCACCCAGCAGGTCGCGCGTGATCGAAATATAGCCGATTGGTGCGTCGAACCATACGTAAAAGACCTTGCCCGCCATGTCCGGCCACACATCGACCGGCACCGGCACGCCCCACTTGAGGTCGCGCGTAATCGACCGCTCGGCAAGCCCTTCGTCAAGCCACTTGAACGCAATCCCGCGCGTAAGCTTGTTCCAGTCCTTGCCCGAAATCCACTCCCTGAGTCGCTCGGCCAATAAGGGCAGACGCAGGTACAAATGCCGCGTCTTTCGGAACTCCAAGTTGACCGAACCGGTAATGGCAGAGCGCGGGTTCAAAAGCTGCTTCGGCTCAAGAACTTTTGTGCACGCTTCGCACTGGTCGCCGCGCGCATTGTCCGCACCGCAGTATGGACAGGTACCGATAATATACCGGTCGGCCAGGAACCGCCCCTCGTCGACCGAGTACATCTGCTCGACCTCGCGCTCCTCAATATAGCCGTTCGAGTTGCACTCGCGCGCGATTCGCTGCGTCAGTTCGGTGCAGTTCGGCGAGCTGGTGCGCCCGAAATAATCAAACGAAATCCCGAAATGCTCGTATATTTTCTTGTGTAGCTCATAGTACTTGGTCACATAGTCATAGACGTCCATGTTTTCCTTGATTGCGCCAAGCTCGGAGGGCGTCCCATGCTCGTCCGTCCCGCCGATGAAAAGGACTTCGTTTCCGACAAGACGGTTGTACCGCGCATACGCATCCGACGGCAGGAAACAGCCCGCCAAGTGCCCGAGGTGCGGAATCCCGTTGACATACGGCAACGCCGAGGTGATAAGAATTTTGCTCATAATTGCGGATATTAAACTATCTTGTAAGCGCTGGCAAGAGTTCTTTTCGCACACACGGTTGCGCCCACTTTGTCCGGTATTTATCGAAGTATTTTATGAATTGCGCCACATCGCGCCCAAGCTGCGCCTCGTCCTTGGCCCGCCCGCGCCCGTCCTCGGAAAACATGAAATAGAATTGCCTAAGCACGCCATACCGCGCCGCCTTGCTTGCACTTACCCCGCGCGAGCCCATTATACTGTTGTACTCCCTCACAACGGCCTCGCTTTCGGTCTTCAATGGCCACGTCATTCGAAACAGACACGAAAAGTCAAGATACGGCGTCTTCATGCCCGAGGAACCAAAGTCGATTACGCCAAGCCGCCCCGTGTCCGGATTGTGGATAAGATTTACGCCCGAAATGTCGCCGTGGCTAAGCACCCTCTTCGCCCGAATCCCATCATCGCCCGCAAGCTCTAGGCCAAGCGCCGACATAGCGAACTGATACTCCCGCGGCAACACGGCAAGCGCGCCCGGCTTCGGCATGTATTTTTTAAGCACATGCCAAGGATGCTCCTCATACCCGCCCTCCGGGGACGGCAGGGAATGCAGAGCCGCCAAAAACCGCGCTATAGCCCTCGCCGCCTCCCTCTGCCTGGCAATCGCCCGACCCGACATGTATATGTCGTTCAAAGTCTCGCCGGCAAGGAATTGCTGAACCTCGTACGGCTCGCCGTCGACCATTTCAAGACGCCCCCAAGGAATATCGACCCCGATGTCGCCAAGCGAACGTAGGGAGTAAAGTATATCGTTCTCGTACTGCTGGTTGCGCGCCCAATGCGCGCTCTCAAGGTTCCCGGTCGAGGTCTTGACGACCACATCTTGCCCGCCGCGCGCACGGGCAAGGTGTGCGACACTGGTATATCCCGCACCCAGCGGCCTTATTTTTTCATACCGCGATTCCCAGTTCACAGTACTTCTTTCAAAACGACATATGCTTTCCCGATGTCAGAAGAAGTAAGCGCGACGATAAGCGCCTCGCCCTTGTCGCTTGCCCGCGCCGCAAGCAAAAGACGGTCGAACTCCAATGCGAACGACCGCGCCGCCGTGGCGAATTCCGGGTTGGAGACAAGCTGCCGCACCGCGCCAATCTGCCCCTTGGAAAGCTCCTCGCCTATATAGCGCGAAAACACGCCCTTGTGCCCAGCATTGTACTTGCCCCACAGCTCCCGCGCCACTTCCGGCGACAGGATTTTGGTAAGGTCTATGGCAATCGAATTTAGCTTTTCGACCGCAAACCCCGCACGATTGAGGAAGCTTTTTTCATCCTCCGCATTGGGGAAAAGCGCGTTGCGCAGGACGCCCTTGTTGGAGTTCAGCTCGTCGACAAGCGCGGAGAGGCGCCGCGTGGTTTCCTCGGAAAGCGCGCCGATTTCCCGGTACTGCGCGCCGAAAGTGTCAAGCGTATTCTGCGCGTCTATGGAAAGCTTGTTCACGTACGATGCCACGTTCGTAACCGCCTTGGCCGACGAATTCGAGATAAGCTCGAACTCGCTCGTCCGCGCAGTTATGAATTTCGAGAATTGCTCGGCAATCGCGCCAAGCCCGTCCGCAACCTCGCCCGCCTGCCGTATGTCGAGACTGACCGAAGATACGACCTCCCGCGCGCCCTTGGCCGAGGTTTCTATGCCCGCGACCTGCGCGCGCAACCCTTCGACAAGCGAGCCAAGCTCGGTGCTTGCTTGCCGGGCGAGAGCGGCGAATTCGCCCGAAAGCTCGCGGAATTTGGCGGCTCCACTTTCGCTCCGCTCCACCGCGTCCGAGATTGTACGGCCGGCGGCAGTAGCCTTTGCGACCACCGATTCACTCATCGCGCCAAGCTTTTCATCTATTCGGCTTGCAAAGTTCATGATGTTCCCGCCTGCCGAGGCGATTTTGGAATCTATTGCCGAGGCCTTGATGATAAGCTGCTCGACCGCGTCTGCCATCTTCTTGCCCTGCGATTCGATTGCCGCCTCGGAAAGCCGGGTGTTCGTCGCGACCGAGTTGGCGCAGTTGGTAAGGTCGTCGACTTGTTGTTTAAGGGTGTCGCGTATCTTCACCGCGAACTCGAGCGCTGATTGAGCCTGCTCGGACAAAGTACCGCGGCTGGACTGCATCGCCTCGTCGATTGAGGATATTGCGCCGCGGATTTCCTCGGCCTTAGCGCTGAACTGGGCCGATTGTTCGCGCAACATGTCCGAGGCCGACTGGCTGGCGCCCTGTATCTCGCCCGTCGCGTTGGCAAGCATGGTCGAAGCACCCGAGACTTTCTCGCCTATGGCGGAAATCGCGCCCGCCGCCTCGCCCGAGGTGACGAACAGCGATTCTTTCTGCACGGCTATTTCCGCGGCGATAAGACGGAAAGATTTGATTATGTCGTCCGAAGCAGTGCCCATCGACTTGCCAAGCCCGCCGAACCGTGCCTCTATGTTCGCAACCGTCGAAAGGATTCCATCCGCCTTTTCCGTGAACAGCTTCGACTGCGCGCCCAATCGCTCCACCACGAAGCCCGAGTATTCGGAAATCTTGTCAAGCGCCGCGGACGACGCCTTGCGTGTTTCATCCGATATAGAGGCCAAGCTCGAGGCCGAGTTCTCCATGTTCGCGACCACGCCGGAA
>JAISGI010000003.1 GCA_031263095.1 Rickettsiales bacterium
CCTCGTCTGCGACAATTTCGACATCGCGCGCGGAGTCCCTTACCGCGCGGCGCACGGCCTTGCCGCTCGGACTATTGGGCGTGATTATTGCCAAGCGCGAGAGGCTATTTGAAGCTGCGTAGTCCATTATGTGGCGAACCTGGTCGTCAAGCATGAAGCCTATGGAGAACACATCCCGGGAGAGCGCGGCCGCGTCTGTCGTGAACGATATGACCGGCCGTCCGGCGGATTCTTTCTTCGCTCCCTCGACCTCATCCTTGAACAACGGTCCGACGAACGCGTCGGCCTTGTCCTTGACTGCCTTTGCGGCGGCTTCGCGCGCGCCGTCCTCTGTTCCCTTTGAGTCGTAGAACTGGAGCACCAGGCTATCCGAACGGAGGTTGAAGAGGGCAAGTTGGGCCGCGTCCCTCAAATCCTTGGCTATGGGACTTTCCATTGGAAGAAGCACCGCTATGCGAAGCGTATTATCCCTTATCGGCGCCGGCTTTGCCTCGGGCGGTTCGGCCTTTTGCACAGGCGGCTGAACCTCTACCTTTTGCGGCTGTATCTGCGCGGGTTTTTTCTCAAGCTCTATCTTCTCGACCGGCACGATGGTCGGACGGACGCGCTGGTCAAGCGCCACTATGTCAACCGCGGGCGCCCTCTTCTCTCCCGCAAGCGGGCTTGGCCGTCGGGAATCATAGCGACGGGCGCAAGCGGCAAGAGCCAACAATATCACTAGAATTTTCTTCATATTTATCATAGAATAATACCAAAGGAGAATGAAAATTGCAAGCCGGACTTTACATAATTTCTACCCCCATCGGCAACTTGGGCGATATAACGTTCCGAGCTGTGGAAACATTGCGTGCGGCAGACGTCATCGCGTGCGAGGATACGCGGGTGTCGCGCGTGTTGCTTGACAAATACGGGATACGGGCGCGGACGGTTGCACTTCATGACCACAACGAGGCGGCGCGAATCGGATTTATCGAGTCGCTTGTACGGGAGGGGAAAGCTGTGGCCTTGGTTAGCGATGCAGGTACGCCGCTTGTTTCCGACCCTGGGTACAAGCTTGCCGCGGCCTTACGCGCGCGGGGCATATACACGACGGTGGTACCGGGCGCGTGTTCGGTCATCGACGCTTTAGTCCTCTCTGGCATGCCGACCGACAGGTTCTTATTCGCCGGATTCGCGCCAGCGGTGGCAAAGGCCAGGCGCGAGTTCTTCGTAAGCCTTGCGAATGTGCGGGCGAGCGTAATATTCTTCGAGAGTGCGGCGCGTTTGCGTGCCACATTGACCGTAATAGACGAGATTTTCGGCGGACGGCAGATGACGGTTGCGCGCGAGCTTACCAAACTTCACGAGGAGGTGGAAACCGGTACTGCAGCGGAGCTTCTTGCCTATTTCACCGCTCCGAAAGGTGAGATTGTGGGAGTGATTGCGCCATTTGTGGGCGAGGAGACGCCGTCCGTCGATGTCGAAGCAATGCTAGGGCGACTACTCCCATATATGCCGCTCAAAGAGGCGGCGGCGTTCGTAGCGGATACTTTCGGGCTTGCAAAGCGGGAGGTTTATCAGCTAGGATTGGCCTTGAAATGACAAAACCAGTCGGAAAATCGCACTTTATCTCGACCGGCGTGGTGGCGGAAAACCGCCGCGCGAGGTTCAACTATGCGATTGGAGAGACGTTCGAGGCCGGTCTTGCCCTGACCGGCGCGGAGGTAAAGTCTTTGCGATACGGCCGCGCGAATATTTCGGACGGGTATGCGGTGCCGGACGCCAAGGGCTTTGCTGTGCACAACATCTCTATCGGCAAAGCAGACGGAGAGAATCCTTTCGAGAAGCGCACGGAGAAGAGGGCGCGGCGCCTGCTACTGCATGCCAAGGAAATCAGTCGTCTTATCGGGACTTACACGCAGAACAGGGTCACTATCGTACCGCTTAGACTCTACTTCAACAATCGGGGAGTGGCCAAGTTGTTGCTTGGCGTGGGCACGGGCAAGCAGAAGGTCGACAAGCGCCGCACCATACGAGAGCGGGAGTGGCAGCGCGACAAGGCAAGGTTGATGAAGATTAAAAGATGATTATTTATTGTCCCGTAAAGGTCGAGATTTAGGACGCGCCATCTTGGCCGACAAGGCGGCCTCCAATAAAGTGCGTTCGCGTGAAACTTTGGTCTCGAAATCTTTCCTTATCCTGGACTGGTCGGAGAATCTCTCGCTTATACGTGAGTCGGCCGCACCATCGAACGCGGTCATGCACGGATGAGGGTCGGACTCCCAGCTGGAAAGCCATGCGTCGCCAAGAACGCCTATACCTGCGGCCGCAAAGCCTATGCCGCCGGTAAATACTCCGGCTACTACAGCAAGCGTGCCGACGCTTGTAATCTTGTTGGCGACACGGTCGCGGTTTATCTTTATCTGCGGCTCGGCAATCGAGCCCTCTATTTTGACCAAGTCGGTAATTGTACCAGATACCTTTAGCCTGTCTTTGTCCATAGTAGCCATCGAGACATCCATCTTCTCGGCCGTAAAATCAACGATTCCATCGACGATTATGTTCGCATCGGTTGTTTCCACTGCCAACGAGCGGTCGGATACAGCCTTGCCTCCAACGACGGGCAGGTTCACGACAGCGCAGGAAATCTCGCTGTTTTTTTTGTTGTTCCTTATAAGCGTTTTAAGTATCGAGGTTATCAAGTCCTGCGCCATAAAAAGTTTTTCTATGCGGTATCCGGTCATCTTTGAAACCGTATAGGACTTGATATAGCCCTCAAGTCCCGCCATAAACTCGGCCAAATCGGCGCCGCGGCCATGCAGTATAACATCCACGTCGGAATCTCCACCCTTGAACACCCCCTCATATCCGGTGGAATCGACTATGCGTCCGACGCTTACCTTGTCCGCCGCAATCTGGAATTCGCCGTCGAATTTGCCGCTTTTGTTGTCCACGTACGAGCGAACGAGCACCTGTCCGTCCATATAGTCGAACCTAAGTGAATCGACCACGCCGACGCCATCGGCAAGCACCGCGGAAAGTCTTATATTCTCAATCGGCATGTCTGGCATGGCCTTTAGCTTCTCTACCTCTAGGTCGAGACGGGCATCCAGCCAGTCCAGCTCGGCTACAGGCAGAGGCGCGCCGCGGAAAGCCTTGGGGTCGTCTATGTGTTCCTCTGGCTCGTCCGCCTTTTCCAGCCCGAGGCGCACGCGCTCGCGGTATGCGAACTCCCACCCAGGATAGAACAGGTTGGGGATGTCAAAAAGCGGGACTTTCAGTTTGGCTATGACTGCAGGCTTGGCGCCAAGGCCGATTTTAGCCGTGCCGGAGATATCGAAAGTATCGTAGCTTGCCTCAAGCCGTGCAATATCGACGAACGCGCCGTCGGAGACAAGGTTGATTTCGACCGCGGCCTCCTTGTCGAACTGACTCTCCACGCCCGGCATTTTCGAGAGGTCGGGGATATGCGCGCGTATGCTTGCCGTATAAAGGCTTGGGTTCATATAGTCGGTTATCTTGCCGGCAAGCTCGACCTGGGCGTCGTACATGTTCACCCATCCGGAAAGGCGGAGGTTCCTGTTCTCGTCCTCCCTTCGGCCCGTCAGGTCGGCGGAAATAGGATGGCCGTCAAAGCTTGCCGAAACCCTAAGCCTTATGCCGCCGTCCGCGCCTATCGTAAAGGAGGCTTTGCCTACCGCAAGTGCAAGGTTGTTGCCGCGCTTTTTGTCCATATATGCAATCTCGGCGCCGACAATGTTTATCCGTTCTATGCTTATGGCAAGACCGTCCTTTTTATCCTTGTCTGGAGAGGAGGCCTGGCCTATGCTCCAGTTGTTCGCCCCGCGGGGCGAGATTTCCAAGCTGACCGTCGGATTCCTGATTGTTATCGCGTCTATTACGAGGCGGCCGTGGAGCAACTCTTTGAGGGAAAGCGTGGCCATCACGTCGTCGGCTGCGACGAAATCCTCGTCCTTGGCCCAGCGGCGGTTCTTTATCCTCAAGCCGGAAATGCCTATACCAGGTTCGAGCGAGGAAAGCTTCCACGACAGTTTGCCGGTAATGACCACGGGCCGGGCGAGGACGGAGGCGAGGCTTGTCTCTATATCCTTCTTGTAATCGTCCGGGTCAATTTGGTTTAGGGCTATCACAAGCGCGATTGCCGCGACGGCAAGCACGAATATCAAAAAGCGCAGGAATTTCGCAAGTATCGCAAATATTCTCATTTACCAGCACCCATGTCTAGGTATTTCATGATTTTGCCCATATACTCGGGCACGGGCGCGGTAATAATGCGCCGGCCCGGAACTTTCACGCGCCAGGCATGCAAGTACATCTGCCGCGCAAGGGGAATGCCAAGCGCGTTCCTTAGCTTCGAGAACTCTCCCTCGGGAGCATATTTGAAGTCGCCGACTATCGGGTGTCCTATGGACTTCATATGAACTCTGAGCTGGTGCGTGCGGCCGGTCATGGGCGCAAGCTCGACCAGCGACAAGAGCCCGGAGGCCTCGTCCAGCACCTTGTACTCGGTAAGCGCGGAGCGTTGGCGACCATCCTCCTCTATCGGGGTGCTTATCGAGCCCTTCTTGTTCTTCAGGCTGCCGTGGACAAGGGCAAGATAGGTCTTGGCCATCTCCTTGTCTTTGAACATTTTGGTAAGGCTTTGCGCCGCCTCGCGCGATTTGGCAAGGATAAGTATGCCGCTAGTCTCCTTGTCTATCCGATGAACCAGGCGAAGCGAGCCGCAGTAATCAGGCAAAGCCTCGTTCGCAAGCTCGTCAACCGAAGCCTCGACTCCGGTACCTCCTTGTGCGGCCAAACCTGCGGGCTTGTCAATCGCAAGCATTTCATCGTCCTGGAACACTATGCGGGCGAGGATTTCGTCCTTTTCTTTCTGCGAATAGCGCCGGGTCGAGGCGGGCTTCTCATACTCGACTATATACGGCGGGAGTTTAAGCTCGTCCCCGCGGGCAAGGACGTCGTTGTACTTGGCCCGGCCGCCGTTTATGCGGATTTCGCCTATGCGGCAAAGTTTCTGCAGGTGCGAAAGCGTAAGTCCCGGATAGTGTTTCTTCATCCAGGAGTTGAGCTTTGCGGCGTCGATGTCTATCCTAAGTTTTATCATCCTATTCCATATCGAAATCGTATGCCGGAGGCGGCGGGGACTGCCCCACCTTGAACAGCACTTTCATATCCTCTATCCTCTTTGCGCGGTTTTGAAGATACATGGCCTTGAACGCGCCGTAGGAATCAAGCGAGGAGGCGTCGAACGCCATCATCATGTCGTACCCCTCGTATAGTTCGAGGAAAGAGATCATGACGTCGGTCGCGAATCCAATCTGCCACCCTATCACAAGGTAAATTGGGTCGAACGTCGCATCCACAATCTTGCCGGTCAGATCGCGCGTGGTCGAGGGGCCCAAAAGAGGAACCTCGAGATAGCCAAGCTCGGGCACGTACCAGGCGCCAAGCGTCATGCCGAAGTCGCGCTTGTCCCGCTTTAGCCCAATCTCGCCCGCGACGTCGATAAGGCCCGCAAGGCCTATTGTCGAGTTGATAAGGAAACGCCCGACGCTTGAGCAAGTATTGCCAAAGTCAAGCTCGAGAAGCGAGTTTGCCGCCGTCATCGGCTCGTGCAAATTGCGCATCATGTTGAGGAGGCCGCGATGGACGATGGAAAAATGCTGCTCGCGGTATTCCTCTATCGAGGGTTTTATCATCCTCATCACGCGCATGTTGATGTCGTGTATAGCCCGGCTTGTGTCCGGCCATAAATCGACCGTCTCGGCCCGCGCGGGGCGGGCGAGCATGAACAGTGCGGCGACAAGCAAAAACTTTCTCATATCGGCAATTATACCTCATGCGGCGGCGATTGGCAACATTTCGTTTGACTCTTGACAGGGGGGGGGTAAATGTGCTATAATTCCTTGTGTCAACCATATAAGGAAAGGACTAAATATGACGAACAAAACATGTACGGGGGGGGGTATTTAATCTTTCCCTTTTCGCTTTAATCGCGGCAATCGGCGGAGATGCGGGCGCCCAAAGGCGGGACAACCGGCCCAAGGCTCCTGTTTCCAAGCGTGCCAGCGCAACGGCCGCGAGTGGTACTGGCGCTATCCATAACAATCCTGTTGCTGCTTCTGTCGTGGCGGAACCTGCGGCCTCGACCTACGAGACTCCGGCCGGGGATGTTGGCATTGGCACTGCCCGTTCTCTCGTGACCACGGACACCGGAGACTTGGCCAAGATTCAGCGTGTCAAATCGGCATGCGGCAATATCGACCTAAGGCAAATCAAAGGCCTTATGATAGGCGGCACTGTCGGCGGCAGCGTTTCCACAATAGCTGGCGGGCTCAATTTTGCCGGACAGATAAAGAACAAGGTCGAACTTGACAAAGCCAAAAAAGAGAATGCCGAGGGGAACGAAACGCGCCTTACTGACGCGGCGGTCTCAGACCTTATGAAGCAAGGTTATAGCGAAGACGAAATCAGAGGTGCGCAGGATCGAATCGACGATGCCGTCGCAAAGGCTAAGACCGAGTACAAGGAATACGCGAACCAGATGGCCAAAGGAATCAAGGAAAGCATAACATCTTCCGAATTTTATTCCGAATTCGGGAATATGTCGTTCACCGACGCAAACAAAACCGTAATCGACACAAGCGTATCGCCACAAAGGGTGAATGCGTTCAACGCAAAGCTGGACGAGCTGACCGAACTTATACATTCCGGCAGGACAGAGCTTATGGAATCCCTGTCGGAAGACAACACCAATGCGACCAAGCAACTCCTAGAATCATGCATAATAACAGTGGCGAACGAGTTCGACAAGACCATGACCGAAAACTTAAACAGGCAGGGCAACAAGACGATTGTAAAAACTGTAATCGACCCCATCTTGAACAAGACCATGCAAAAGTGTATGGACGACTATATGGCCGCCGTCGACCAGAACCCCAGCCAGTACATATTCGGACTTCAGGACTTGACCGCACGCGATAGAGGAATACAGGAAGCGGTGATGGACGCCAAGGGAGCGAACGCCTCGAACCTAAACATAAAGCATACCCTTGCCCACCAGGAGGCGAGCGGAATAGGCAAGCTTGCGAGCGGGACGGGCGGCATTATAACCGCTGGCCTTGCGACTGCTGGTGGGCTTGCCTCGGCCATCACCGGAGGCATAGGCATAGCCCAATTCTCGCAGCTCGAGAAAGAGATAAAGGACTGTCAGGACGCGGTAAAAGATTTGTAGTTATGTAGGTTGTTTAGGCTTGTCCATAGACAGGCCTAAACAGCCACCTTTTCAACCATAATCTCTGCGCCGAACAACTCGCGTGCAACCGAGATATAGTTCTCGGTCATGTCGGTTATGCCAAAGAAACGAGCGCCTAGCCGGCCAAGCTCGCGTTCGATTTCCGGGTGCCGCATTAAATAGGACGTAATCTTCTCGGGTAGAATCTCGTCTTGCGACAATACGTCCAAGCCCGGCAGCATGCGCCTTATCAAACCCTTGTACCGCGGATAGTGCGTGCAGCCCAAGATAAGTGCCTCCGCGTCCTTAAAGCCGGTCAGATAGTCGGATAAAACCGCCTCGGCATAATTGTCCCCGCCGTTCTCGATAAGGGAAACAAGCAAAGGCGTGGCGAGCGATTTAAGCTCCACTGCACCGTGGGTCAGTTTGGCAAGCTCTTGCTCATATACTCTCGACCGCACGGTGGAAATAGTGCCGACAAGCCCGACCCGGCGATAACCGCGTTCCGCCGCCGCCTCGATTGTAGGAATGACAATGCCAAGCACGCGCCGCTCGGGAAAGTTCGAAGGCAGATACTCCCTTTGCAGTCTGCGCAAAGCGGCGATAGAGGCCGTATTGCAGGCTATAATTACAATCTTGCAGTCCTGGTGCTTGAAAAGCCAATCGACGCATGCGCTCGCTCGCTCGTAAATTTTTTCGTCGCTGCGTGCGCCATACGGAAGGTTCGCCGTGTCGCCAAGATAGGCAAAGTCATATGCCGGCATGGCGCGGATAAGGGATTGCGCGATGATAAGACCGCCTAGGCCGCTGTCGAATACGCCGATTTTCATTCCGCGAACTGGCCTTTCATCTCGACCGTGTCCTTATCAAAGTTCGGATTGTACGGCACGGTAAGGATATAGGTCTTGTATTCCTCGAAAACTCTCTCGGTCAGGTTTTTATAGCCTGCAAGCTCGTCCTCCATATTTATCCTTGGGCGCGCGCCGAAAACGAATATCCCGCCATTGACCAGCCTAGGGTTGGAAAATACGACCTCCGCGCGGTTGTCGGCGATGGTAAAGCTCATCTGCATTTCGACCGATTCATTTGAGAGCGGGCTTATGTTCTCGTCCATCTCGATTCGGCGGGAGAAGCGCCCCTCGCTCTTGCTTGAATATCCCGGGCCCGATATGTCGTTGAACCCCGCACGGCCATACGCCCATTCCAAAGTATGCGAGTAGATTTGATTCTTGTTCCGCTTGGGTATTTCGACCGAATAGGAGAGGGCAAGCTCCTCCGACTTGAATTCCCGCGTCGTGCAGGCGCTCAAAAACAATAATATGGCAAGTATTTTCCGCATAATGTGCAATTATACGCGCCCTAGGATAAAAAGCAATAGACTTATTCTTTTCAAGGTTGTAAAATCCACGCCGAAAGGTCGAAAAATGCCCTCTAATGCAAGCGGAGATTTCCTGCGTCAGCCCCCGGCCAGCGTCGAGGCAGAGCAGGCCGTACTCTCGGCTGTAATCTCGAACAACAAGGCCTTGGAGCGCGTGGCCGAGTTTTTACGGCCCGAGCATTTCTCCGAGGGCCTGCACAGAAAAATCTATGAAGCCTGTACCCGCCTTGTCGAAAAAGGCCACCTGGCCGATGTAATCACGCTTAAAAAGTACCTCGAGGGCTCGGAGGGATTCGTCGAGGGTGGCGGAGCCGAATATTTGGCATCGCTCGCCTCCTCCGCCACTCCACTGGTAAGCGCAGCCGATTACGGCCGCCTTGTCTATGATTTGGCTCTGCGACGCAACCTTATCTCCGTCGGTACCGACATAGTGAACGACGCATACGGAAGTGGCGATGGTGACGATGGCGCCGTCGGCCAAATCGCCGCGGCCGAGCAAAAGCTCTATAATCTTGCGCTAGAAGGCGAGACCGATGGCGCGGTTCAGGAATTCGCCGACGTGCTGCGCTCCTCTATGAGAGTAATCGAGCAGGCGTATAAAAGCGAAGGCAAGATGTCCGGCGTCTCGACTGGGTTCGAGCTACTGGACAAGAACATGGGCGGCCTGCATCCGAGCGATTTGATAATAATAGCCGCCCGACCCGGCATGGGCAAGACCGCCTTGGGCCTCAATATTGCTTTCAATGTGGCCAACGAGGTTTTCAACAAACGCGCGCCCGAGCAGCTTTCGGGCCCCGTGCTCTTCTTCTCGCTCGAGATGAGCCATGACCAGCTTGCCGGACGCGTGCTTGCGTTCGAAGCCGAGGTGCCCGTCCACGATCTTAGAAACGGTCGCATAACCGAGGAGCAGTTCCAAAGGATAGCCGAGCACTCCCGCGCAATTTCCGAAATCCCACTGTTGATTGACGACACTGCGGCTTTGTCCATTTCTGCCATCCGCACGCGCGCGCGCCGAATCAAGCGCAAATCAGGTCTCGCGCTTATCGTCATCGACTATGTTCAGCTTATAAACGGAAGCAATACGCGAAGGAATGCCGACAGCAGGGTTCAGGAGGTCTCCGAAATTACCCGCGGGCTAAAGGTTCTTGCCAAGGAGCTTGGCGTTCCTGTAATCGCGCTGTCCCAGCTATCGCGCGCGGTCGAAAGCCGCGAGGACAAAAAGCCACAGCTTGCCGACCTGCGCGAATCCGGCTCCATCGAGCAGGACGCCGATATAGTGATGTTTATATATCGTGAGGAATACTATAAAGGAAAAGAGGAGCCCGCGGACAGGAACTCGGATGCGTGGCTCAAGTGGAATCTGGCTATGGAGCGCGTCCGCGGCAAGGCGCAGATTTTGATAGAGAAACAACGCCACGGCCCGACCGGAACAATCAGCGTCGCCTATATCGGCAAATATACCAAGTTCGGGACGCTGGACGAAGCACATTCAATAGAAGGATAAATTATGATAGAAAGTCTTGTATTCGCCTCGGCCAACCCGGGCAAGATAACCGAAGCAAAGCTGCTTCTTGACGGTATCGAGGTCATCCCGTACGAGTCCCTGCTCGGCCGTATGGAGATAGAGGAAACCGGTGCCACGTTCAAGGACAACGCAAGGCTGAAGGCTGAGACGATCTCCGCGCGACTAGCCCGCCCGGTAATCGCCGATGATTCCGGGCTTGTAATACCAGCGCTTGACGGATTTCCCGGCATTAGGACGAATAGATTCATGGAGGAATCTGGCGGCACCGAAGCCGCATTCGCCGAACTTGCCAAACGTTTGGAGGGCAAGGATACCGCGGCATACTTCGTTTGCGTGGTGGCGCTTGTCATGCCTGGCCAAGCAGTCAAGTTCGCGACTGGAGAAGTGCACGGTTTCCTAAGCTTTCCCCCGCGCGGCACAGGCGGCTTCGGCTATGATTCGGTATTCATTCCGAACGGCTATGGCTCGACTTTCGCCGAGCTGGGCGAGGAGGTCAAAAGCCAGATTTCGCACCGCGCCGCAGCGTTCAGAAAGCTTGTGTCCTATCTTGCGACCTTGAAGCCTGCTGTCGCTGAGCCCGCGGCCGAAACGAAGAAAGAAGAGCTCGTCGCGCCCAAGGTTAAATCCAAGGCTCCGGCCAAGAGCCGCATACGCCGCGAAGTCAAGGCCGAAGAGTTTGAAGAGGCCATGCACACAGCCGAAGTACAGAAAGAAAACGACTAGTCTTCGCCGTCGTGCGTCTCAGTCTCATTACACTTGAAAAGAGTGTTGTACTTGATTCCCCATTCGCCCATGAGGTCGAGTATAGGGCTCAAATCGCGAGCTATGTCCGACATCGAGTATTCGACCTTGGGCGGAACTTCTGGATAGACCTTGCGCTTGACAAGTCCGTCGTCTTCCATCGTGCGCAGGCTTTGCGTCAGAACTTTCTGGCTTATGCCGTCTATTATGCGCATAAGCTCGCCGAAGCGCTTGACGCCGTAGGAAAGCTCGCGCAGAATCAAAAGCTTCCACTTGTTCCCGATAAGCGATATGGTTATCTCCGCCGGACACGCGGACGAATTCTTGTTGCCAATCATGGTTCCCCTCTCCCTTTTTGACAATTACCAAAAGGTAATTAGATAACAATAACGTGCCTACTTTACAAATGCAACTTTATATTTATCATGTTATGGCTGGACAGGCCGATTGGAGGGGAAGGTCATGGGCAAAAACATATACGAGACATGCTTGTATCATGAGATTCTGGACGAAGAAAGCCTACTTGCGCTATGTATCGCGATAGGGGGCGGGCAGATAGTCAAGGCATGCGAGAAAGCGGTACTTGACTGGCTTGCCGGCAAGCCTGGGGAGGAGGAGATGAAATGCGTCCTCGAGAAGCTAGGGTATGATATAGTCTAAAACACCTTACAATAACAATTTATTTTCCTTTATCGCTGTGTTATAATCTTTACATGCAATATCTTGTTTCAGATGAGGAGAAGGCTTACATCAACCTATATCCTCGCGGGACTATGGATGGTGTCGGGCTTGCCTATATGTGCAAGGCCGCTATATCCGCCGGGTATGGTTCGCTTACCGTGTCCGCCAACCAGCTCGACGACGCGTGGAAGTGGACGCAGAATGCCCGCATAGCCCTGTTCACGCGGCTGGACATGCTTTCGTCCCTTGCTCTTCCTGAAATAATGTTCCGCGAAATCAAGTCCGCGTTCACGCGTGGGGCGGACGGAGCCGAGCTTGTCCTGCCGCCGTCGTTCTTTATGCTTGACTTTTCAAACGTCCCATCCGAGGTTGACGAGTACCTTGGCGCGGCGGCCGAGGCTGCGGCTGGGAGGCCCCTCAAAATCGCAATCGAGACCTCATTTCTATCGAACGCCGCAGATATAAAGGCCACGCTTGCCCTTGTTGCCGGGTACGGTTTCGCCTATATCAAGAGCGCGAGCGGGCTTTACGCCTCCTCCTCGACCCTTGCCCATCTGAACGCCATGCTTGAAGAAGCGTGGTTTTCGCCCGGACTTGGGGTAGATTTCCTGTTCGAACCAACGGCGGGCGAGCATGCGGCCGAGGGAGCTTTTCGCCTTGCGCGGAAGATATTAAAGGACGGAGGGCGCATTGTCGTCTCCATCCCGCACGAACGGGCGTATAAATAGCTTGATTTTCGCGCGGAAAACGGTATCATTTCTGCATCGCCTCCGTAGCATGAAGGTCGTGCAAGGGTTTTGTAAACCTTCGGCGTTAGTTCGATTCTGACCGGAGGCACCATAAGGAAGGGTGGCAGAGTGGTCGATTGCACACGCTTGGAAAGCGTGCGTACCGCAAGGTACCGGAGGTTCGAATCCTCTCCCTTCCGCCAGTTTATCCTAGACGTATTGGGATTTACGCATATTTAATTTCCATAGCTCTCTATGCCCTTAGCAAGAGTTTCAACCGCGTGTCCAAGCAGAATGGGATTGTCGATAAGCCTCTGGTTGAACTCGACCTCTACGCATGGGAGCGAAAGCGGCGCCGCGTGCAGAGAGAGAGTCCCCTTTATCTCGTATGCGTCATAAGGCTCGTTCATGCCTATGTCGAGCGTGGGTATCTCTTTTGCAAACACGGCTTTAAGATAATCCGCCATTCGTCGGTCGTTGTCGAAAAGGAACGCCATATCTTGCCTATGTTCAGCGCCACAAGTGTGTATGCTGATATAGATGGGAACTTGTCTTTTTCCAAGAGTCTTGGCAATCATTCCGTCTATCGCCTTGTGGTATGGCCGCCATATCCCATCTATGCGCCGTATGCGTTCGGCCGGGCCAAGATCCATGTTTGATGTTATCCTTACGCCATGTCGTAAGACAGGGAATAATGTTGGCGAGGACAGCTCCCGGTTCAAGTCTATGCAGCAACGCGTGCATTTTGCAACCACCGCTGCGCACCCGAGTCGAATGGCAAGGCGTTCCGCTATGTCCCTAGCGCCAAGATCGTATGCGACGCGGCTGCTCATATCGCCTGCCGACAGGCCGAGCCCTACCGGATCTTTGCTGCCCGCGTGTTCAGCCGATATTAGAAACGGAACGGCCGAGGATGGATTCAATATTTCGAAAATCATCTCGAGCACTCCTTTTTCATAGCCAAAAGGCGCCAATCGATATATCCCTTGCCGAATATGTACGAATAGCATGTTTGTGGGACTGTCCTCCAATCAGGGTTCAGGACGCTTTTACCGGCTTCGTCTATCACGAAAGGCGATCCGGGCAGGCACCTGACGCCGGTTATGCGCGCAATCTGACTGCCTTCTTTGATCAGGTCTCCTAGCTTAGTGTTTGCGCCCTCTATATTGAGTTCAAGCCCGCCCGAGAATGTCATGGTTCCAGAGGAAAACTCTCGCATAGCGCGGCCTGAGGCAAGCGCGTTTAGCTTGAGGTAGAAGCTCCCGTCGGAATATTCCAGGCAGCGTCTTTCTATCTCGGCCTTGTTATCCCTTATCCTATCAAGTACGCATTGGACATCGGGGCTGCGGAGGTTGCCGAACGAGGATATAAGAGCAAGCTTCATGAGCGAGGGAAGGCCATTATTCTCCATATCCGCGGATATAGGGGCAGTCGGGCCCTGCTGGCGGTCGTTTATCTCGTTGACGAACAGACGGCCGTCCTTGTCTATGAGCATTTCGACGCCGGCAAGCCCGACCCTGCCCGAGAGAGCCATAAGCCTTGCTATCCTCTGCGTTGCGTCCGCTATCTTGGCCTGTACCTCAGGAGGATAGCGATAGTTCAAGTCCTCGCCTATCCCGTTCGCCGGATTTGGCGTGAGCCAGGGGTCGCCGACGGCTTTAAGCGTCGGGCGGGAAAGAAGCGTCAGAATATTGTTCATACTTATCCCCGAGGCCTTAGCCCTATCAAGCAGGGCGATCATCGTTTTCGGCGAGAACGGGTCGTCGCCAACCTCTATTTTGGTCCTTAGCGCGCCAAGCCCTCCGCTCTTGGCCGCAAGCGTGTTGCCAGCAAAGAACGAGACGTTGGCCTCGGCGCCGCTTATAAATTTCGATGCTTTCAGCTCCTTGTCCGAGCTGGAGGTCGCGGCCTCGAACCCCTCAAAGTTCCGGACTATCCTGGTTCCAGCACCGCCATAGTTCGTGGATTTATCCCGTACTATTTGCAGCACCACGCGACCCTGCCCGTCGCGAAGCTCCTCGTATATCGCCCGAGCCTCGCTTCTGCCGGTGCCAGGACTTACGAACCTGTACGGTATTATCGCCTCCGCGAGTCCAATGGACTTCAGTATGTATGGCAGGTTGCCTTTCTCCTCGAAATATCTGTTCAGATTCTGGTCGCATGTGGCATAGATTTTATTGCCAAGGACTCGTTCGTACTCGGCTCCGGTGTCATATACGAACACGGCTATCCTGTTTTTTAAGAGTTCCGCAGGGATAGAGGCAGCAACGTCGGCCGTATTCCAGAACAGCCCGCCAAGGTTCTTGGCAAACCTGTTCGGATACTGTGGTATTTCGGGGAAAGTCCTGTTTTGTGACTCTCCTCCCACTATGCCTACCTCGACCCCACAGCGTGCGAATTCCTTTAGGATTTCCCCGCGTTGGGGCACGCCAGTATTATCGAGCATAAGCACCGGAATTCCCCGACTCCTGAAGCCATCGGATATGATGTCCATCTGCTTTTCCATGTCCGCGCAGATTCCGCGGATGAAGTCTTTGTTCATTTTCCACTCCAAAGTTTGTTGATTTTTTGTACGATTGTGCCCGTTAGGGCAAAGAATAAGTTTAGCACGCCCTAGGCGTGATGGAGGCGGGCGAGGACGGCGCGATAGCCATTATAGGGCTCGTCGTTCAAGAATCTCGCCACGCGGGTGACTGTGGTCACGCTTGCTCCGGTCTTGTCGGCCACGGCTTTCTGGGACAGCCCACCCGCATACAGCAACCGGGCTATTTCGAAGCGCTCGTTCAAGGCCTTTATTTCCGCAGGCGTGCAGATGTCCCGCAGGAAGCTGTCGAACTCCCTTTCGGACTTGATACTCGCAAATGCCTTGTAAAGGCCTGACATTTTCCGCTCCCGCGAATCGGTTTAGTTTAACTTAGTAATATATTAGTATAATAATGTGGTGGTGTCAAGGAAAAATATTCGGCCTGCGGAAACGCCCCTACAGACCAAATAACAATTTCTTTTTCCATTAAATTATGCTATACTACCTCTTATGGAGTTCGAGAAAGAAAGCGCGATTTACGAGGCTGTGGGAGCCCTGCTTGGGGAATCGTCCGGCAAAACAAGCGCACTTGCAATCGTCAAGGAAGTTTCGGCGGCGGTCAACCGGTTGACCTCGGAAAAGGGTCTCGACCTTGGCGCGCTGTCCATAACCGCCGGACTTTTGTGGCTTTGCCGCCTTTCGTCAGGAAAGTTCGAGATTGCCGCCGGGCGCCAAGATTTAGGCGCACTCAAGGATTTCTACCCTATCCTTGCCGGCGTGTCGTTCAGGCCGTTTGCGAAAATCCTCGAGATGGTCGTGGCGGTTGCGGGTAACGAGAAGCTTGTCGGCTCGGCCCCTATCGCGAAAACCAAGCCAAGCGATGTGTGGTGGACGAGCATGCTTGCTGAGAACAAGGCGGCGCGCATAATCGGGCGCCTGCCGCTTGTCGAGAACGGCTCGGGCGCGGAGCATTACCTTATCGCGCGCGAAGGGTCGGCGTTCGGCTTTGACCGCAGCGTAATCGCCATCGCGACGTCAGAGAGCGTGACTGCGGCGTGGCTGAAAGCCGCTCTTCACAAGCTTCGTGTACCCCTGTTCCGCGTGGTGGACATGGTGGCGGTGGCGGGCGGAGCGGTATTGCACCTAGTCGAACTTTCGCACCCAATCACTTCGATGTCCAACGGGATATTCAAGCTTGCCGAGACGATGAACGGAGTCGCAATCCGAACGGCGGGGTATCTTGGCGGCTATTATCTCCCTATCGTCGACAAGGGCAAGATTGTGGAATTCAAGAAGTAGAGCTATTTCCTATGCCCGGTGCCGAAGCCGAACTTTTTGGCGAGGGAAGAGCGGCGCTTGGCGTAATTTGGCGCGACCATTGGATAGTCGCTTGGCAAGCCCCACTTCTCCTTATACTGTTTGTCCGTCATGCTATAGCGTGTCTTTAGATAGCGTTTAAGCATTTTCAGCTTAGCGCCGTCCTCGAGGCAGACTATATAATCCGGATGTATGGAATCCTTTATATCCGCGGCGGGGCGCGCGGAGGGCGATGCCGCCTCGCGTGCAAGACCCGCGAGTGCGGCGTGCACGTTCGCGACAATATCAGCTATATTCTTCTTGTCGCCAAGACCTTGGCAAATCTTGGCCGTGGCAAGTATAAGCGTGTTTTCGTCTATCATATTCGCTCCTTTTTTGTTGCATTATAGCGTAAATTATAGTAAAAGTAAAGCACTATGCTTGAAAAATTCTGGAGTCTCATCAGCTTGAATCTACTTCCCACCCTGCCGGTCGCACCGAGGTTCTGGAGCATCTTCGCCCTTATGGCGTTCTGCTTCCTCCCGTCGTACATCGCGTATGCAAAGCAGTCGGTCAGGCGGCGGTCGATTTACCGTTTCTGCGTATTCCTCGCCCTGCTCTTCTATGTATGCGTGTTCGTGAAAATCGAGGACTTTTACTTCGACCGCGGGACGATAACAGTATTTGCAAAAACCCTATACGCCCTGACGTTTGCTTTCGCGGCATTCGACGCGAGGGACGGACGTGCGGGCGCGGCGAAAAAGCCCTTTTTCAAGGAGTTCGTATCGCACCCGCTCGAGTCCTTTTCCGCGCACTTCCTATACTATATATTCAAGCTTTTACCCATGAAGACGGCATCGAATTTGGGTGCGTCGTGTGGACGGTTTGCGGGTGTGCTATCGCGCCGATACTCCCGCCTGGCGGACGAGAATATCAAAATCGCCTTTCCCAAAAAGACCCCGGAGGCGCGGGCGGAAATGGCAAAGGCGATGTGGGAAATGCTTGGCAGATACTGCGCCGAACCTTCGCATTTTTCCGACTTTTACCGTGAGAGCGAGAAGTATCTTACTTTTGTGAATGACAAGATTTTAGACCGTCTAAAGGGTCGGCCGTTCGTTGCGTTCATATCGCATGCGGGTAGTGTGGGACTTATCTCGATACCTTTTGCAAAGCATGGTGCGACCTGTTCCATTATCTACAAGTACCCGAGCAACAACCTTACCGCGAATTTGGCCACGCGGTCGTTTGGGCGGGGAATCGGGCGCCTGAAGTTCATCCCAAACAATGCGCATGGAACCAAGGAGGCAATAGGCGTCCTTAAATCCGGAGGCGCTATACTCGCCACGCCAGACCAGAAGTTCCTTACCGGCGCGCCCACCAAATTCTTCGGCAGGAAAGTACTGTCCCCAATAGGAGTAGCCAAGCTTGCCGGTCATTTCCACTGTCCGTTATTGCCCATACAGATTTCTCGGGAAGAGGGACTGAAGCACCGCATAATCTTCCACGAGCCGTTCATGCCCTATTACGACCAGAACGGCGAGGCGGACGATATACGTACCATGCAGCGTGTCAACGACACCATTGAAAAATGGGTGCGCGAGAATCCGGAGCAATGGTTCTGGGTGCACGATCGCTTCGGAATAAAGGAGAGCCTGAAATGAGCAAGCACACCTTTCTTAGCGAAGCTGTGCTTGCCGGAATCGGGACACATACGGGCGCGGAGTGCCGGGTGGTTGTCGCGCCTGCGGAGGACGGGATTACTTTCAACGGTATCCAGTTGCGAATCGATAATGTGGCGGCCGAATCGGGCTTTACCTCAATTGGAAAGCTGCACACAATCGAGCACTTATGCTCGGCCATGCATGCGCTTGGAATCGACTGTGCGAGGATTACGACCGAGGCGCCCGAAATGCCAATTTTCGACGGCTCGACTGCGCCTATCGTCGAGCTTTTGCAAGCGGCGGGAATGCGCGATTTGGGCGTTCCGCAGTGCGCTCTTTATATTCGACGGCGGGTGGAGTATGAGGACGAGCGAGGCCGTGTTTCGCTTTCTCCTTACGAGCGTCTTGAACTTGATGTAGAAATCGACTATCCGGAAATTGCGGCAATCGGACGGCAGTACGCCAGAGTATCGCTTGCCGACTACCCGCGAATCGCGGCGGCGCGGTCGTTCGCGCGGATGAAGGATATAGAGCTTTGGCACTCTAAGGGCTTAGCCCTAGGAGCTTCGCTTGCCACGGGAATCGGTATTGGCGAGGACGGGCGTGTCATGAACCCGGAGGGGCTCCGTTCACCTGACGAGTTCGTTTTACACAAGGTATTGGACGCGATTGGAGATCTTTATACCTGCGGCATGCCTGTTATCGGCTTGTATGAGAGCTTCAAGGGCGGGCATAGGCATAACCATGAACTTATGCTACGGGTGATGGCGGATGAGGAAAATTACGAAGTGAAAGACCTTTGAAACAACAATAATAATTTATTTTTCCGTTTAATTATGCTATAATATTATCATGAGCAACGACGTCTTAAACGCAGCGCTTGGGTATCTTGCCAACTGGTACCAGCAGCCGAACATAGAGGAAGTCGCAATCGACTGTCCGGGTCAAGTATGGCTACGCATGCGTGGGCGACTTGAGAACCCATGGGTACGGCAGGAGGACAAAAAGCTTGGCCGCGAATATCTGACCGACATAATGAACATCATCGCCAACACCTACGAAGTTCCGTTCGACCCGCTTGAAGGTACGCCGGTCGTATATGCCACGCTTCCGGGCGAACATCGCTTTACCGGCATTTCAGGCAAGAATGTCATGTACTCGGCCGAGGACATCGCGGGCGGGGTCGCTATGGCTATCCGTGTAAAAGGAGCGGACACCAAGTTCGATTTCGCCGACTATGGCCTTGTCAAAGGTGAGGCTTTGCGTCAACTTTCAAAGACTCGGAGCAAGCTTGCCGACGATCCATATCAAAAGCTTATGGAGCTTATAGAGAGCGGGGCGCACATCCTTGTCAGCGGCGCGACGGCGACCGGAAAGACGACTTTCCTCAACAACATCCTGAAGCTTCTCAACCCCAATCTGCGTGTAATCACAATCGAGGATACGCGCGAGCTTGTCGTACCGCAGGAGAACCGGGTGCACGTCGTCCTGTCGCGTACGCAGCAGATAAACACATTCTCCTACAAGGACGTTATCGATCTTGTCGTGCGAATGTCGCCTGACGCGGTGATGGCGGGCGAAGTTTCGACCGAGAACGCGCAGGCTATATGGGAGTTGATGAATACCGGGCACAAGAACTTCTATGCCACCATCCATGCCGAGTCGGCAGACGCGGCTTATCGTGCTTTTGTGGATAGGATTATGCACACTTTCCCCGAGCTTGACCAGAAGCGGGCGCTTGAGGAAATGCGTGCACGGCTGCATGTAGTACAAATCGGACGCGAGGGGAATCTGCGCCATATTACCGAGATTATATGACCTTGCAACGCCCCTTTTCCATATATGTCCATTTCCCGTTCTGCGTTTCCAAGTGCGCGTATTGTTCGTTCGCGAGCGAGGCTTTGTGCGGGCGGGAGGCGCCGGACCTGTTGCCTCTATATCTGAAGGAGCTTGACTTTTACCGCGACATTATGGCAGAGCGGCCGGTATCCTCAATCTATTTCGGCGGCGGGACGCCTTCGCTTATGCGGGCGGGCGCCGTAGTGGCGATTTTGGAGCGAATCGCCAAAAACTGGCCCATTGAGGAGGACGCGGAGATTACTTTGGAAGCGAATCCGGCGACAATCGACCGCGCTAAAATGGCCGAGCTGCGAGGTGCGGGCGTGAACCGGATTTCACTTGGCATACAATCATTCGACGACGAAGAGCTTCACCTTTTGGGTCGAGCGCATAACGCGCGCGAGGCTCGGGCGGCAATCGCGGATGCGGCGGCGGAGTTTTCGAACTATAACCTCGACTTCATATACGGCTTGCCGGGACAGAGTGTAGAGGACTGGGCGCGGACGCTTGACGAGGCTGTGGACACAGGGGCGCCGCACCTTTCACTTTACCAGCTTTCGGTCGAGCGAGGGACGGAATTTTACCGTCGCGGCATAAAAGAGGCCGAGGAGGGGCGGGCGCTTGCGATGTATGCTCTTGCGGGACGGCGGGCGCGGCGGTACGAGGTGTCGAACTATGCCCGCGCGGGGTACGAGTCCAAGCACAACCTGAACTATTGGCGAGGAAGGGACTATGTGGGCATAGGCGCGGCGGCGGCCGGGCGGATTACCTTGGACGGTAAGTTCTATGAAACGCAGAATCCGCGGACGGCGGAGGCTTGGACGGAGGGACTTGGCTGCGACGTTCGACTTAAACCCCTTACCCGACCTGTGCGGGCGCGCGAGATTGCAATGACGGCTCTGCGCATGGTGCATGGAATTTCGTATTTCGAGTTCAAGCGCAACTCTGGTCTTGATTTCTTTAGCGTGGTACGGACGCACGGAGCGCTTGTGCAATCCGATAGGGGCGTACGAATCTCGACCAAGTGGATGCGGGTTTTGGACAGGGTGCTGTTGGAAATACTTTAGATTGCCTGTGGAAAGCGGGGATAACTCTTCGAGCCTCCTGCTTTCCACAGGTTATTACAAATAAATTTATTGGAGCTTGTATATGTATATCGAATTCGGCTCCATATTGTCCAAGGAAATTCCGGGCGTATGTATGAACGACGTCTTTGTCGCATTGCTATGCTCAAGCGCGGGGTTGGCCATTACCAAACTGCTGCATTTCTTGTCCGAGTCGTTGCAGACCTGATCATAACCCTGCCTGTTGAAATTTATATATACGCCGCCCTCGGTATTGCAATTCTGGATTTCTCTCTGTCCATTATCGCAACCCAAGTACATAGCGTTTTCGGCATAGTCGGTGGCGAAGACTCCGGAGCCGTAAAGTCCGTCGGGACGCCGGAAATCAACCCTATAAATGCCAGCGTCGAACTTATAAATCTTTACCCTATCGCTTCCGGTCAGGGTTTGCGCCACATGCCATCTTGACAACGGCGGCGTTCCGATGCAGGCTTGCGCCTCCTCAAGAGAGAGGAGCTTGTCCCTAGCACAGGAAACCTGCCACTTGGCCGAACCAGCGGGACAAAGTTGCTCGCTTGGGCAAGTTGTGCAGGTGTAATAATTTGAAGATTGAGAATTGTTAGTGGCTATCAGGAGAAGCGCAATAGCTAAATACTTACTTGCCCCCCCCCGTACGTACTTTGTTCATATATAACATTATTGTCTTTCTCCTTTGGTTAGACTTTATGATTATATCATATGTACCTAGTGGAATCAAGGATAACAAATATTTTTATACTGTTATCTCTTTGCGCCAAAGGAGCCGGTTATGGTTATCCGGTCGCTTGAGGACAGGGCGCAGTCGCCGCCGCAGGCCTCGAACCCGAATATACCCGTGGCCTCGCGTCCCTCGGGGCCGTAGTAAGCTGTCTTGGCGGAGCCGTTCCTATTGCCGCTTTGAATCCAATTCTCGGGAACCTCGAGGTTGCCGGGCGAACCCTCGTTCTTGACGCTCTGATACGAGCCGTCCTTGTAGCTAAGGCTGTAATACCCGGGGAAGAATATGGACAGGCTTTCGCCAAGGCTTTGGTCAATCACTATTTCAGCTTCGCCCACCAAGCCGACCGAATCGCGCGAAAGCGGACTGTTGGCCGAGGAATAGACCGCACCGCCGACTGCCTTGCCCTTGAATGTCAGAGTGTCGTCGACTGGGTTTGGCACTCCGTTAAATTTCTGGTATCCTCCGGCGAAAGCCTGGTATTCGGCGACTTGAGAGGAGAACCCTCCGATTTTACCGCCGCGTATCAGGCGCCAATAGCCGAAGTCAACGTATTCGAATTTGTTCTCGGCTCCGGCGAGGACGAGCATACGCTCGATCGTTTCGGTTCCCTGTGTCGCGCCTTCGAACGGCTCGGTCTTGAAAGTATCGTTGATGGGTGCACCGTCAACCATCTCGGCGTAAATCGCGTGCGTGTCCTTGATTGTCGAGTAGATATAGCCGTTCCGAGAGTCTCTTGAAAACGAATCGGCTGTGAATTTCTGGATATGAATATCGTCATCATTGTCGATGAACGAATAAGTCAGGCCGGAGAGCTTGCCAACGTCGTCCAGGTCAACCGAGAGCGCCGCAGTAGAATCGGAGAGCATGTCAAAACTTAGCTCGGACGCAGGAACTTTGAGTACTTCAGATACTGGCACCCTATCATTTCCACCGCTACTGCAGGCGGCGAGGGCGAGGACTAATGGCACGAGGATTTTTTTCATTTCAAGGCCTTTATGTTTCCACAGGGATAATTCCGTAACAAAATTATTTATCGTTTTTTACTCTCCGGTCACTATGGTGCAGGTTTCTGAGTAGAACAAATATCCGTTGACCTCCTTGTCAACGCTTGCGACGCGGGTAATGCTAGCCTTTTTCTTGGCCGTCTCTATCGTCGAATCGCCGACACCGTAGAATCCAAGCGTGTTCGAAGAGCAGGCACGGCCGGTTTTCGAGCCGGCGTTATCGGTCGCCAGAACTGGCGTTCTTATGGTTCCGAGCGACGTTCTGCCAGACTCGGTCGGGACGAACGCGCAGCCGGAAAGCAGCGCCGCGGCGATTAAAATCCTGTTCATTTCATACTCCTAATTGTTGTTCATAATCTTCTTCAAGGTATGCTCGGTCACGACCTTGGCATTCTTGTACATCATATATATGCCGGCCGAATCGGTCAAGTGCACGACTATCACCAAGGCCGCGAAGATGCCGAATATAAGGTTTGCAAGCGAAGTCTCGCCTTTAAGCGAGTACTGGGTAGCGGCGTAAATCAGGAACACTATATACAGGTCGATGAGAATAGAGAAGAAGAACAGCATCCAATATGTGAAAGCAAGCTGGTATGCAACGTATGCTATCGGATACATGAACATGCATGCGGCGACGGATTTCAGAGCCCGCTCGAAGTCCATCTCGCCCTTGGCAAGATAGCCGAAAAGCATGAGGATTCCGCCAAGTGCGAATGTCAGCATGACCGCCGAAAGCGCGAAGCCGACCGCGGCATAGGCCGCGCCGACAAGCGTAATGCTTGACAGATTGAAGAGAATCTTTATGCCGGCGGCCATAAGGCCGTACATCATTACCTTGAATATGGTATCCGAGTATCTGCCGTCGGAGGTAATTCCGCCAAAAAACTTGACCGGGTTGAACAATATGCCCCAGGCGTCGGTGATGAATTTGCCGAAGTTTATCCTTTCGTACCTGACCTTGGCCTGTTTGAAATACCTGCTGGACGTTATCGCGGCGCCAAAGTCCTCCTTGGGCGCGCGGGGTTTGGAAATCTTTTTTTTGGGTGCCATTTGAGTCTCCTTTTTTCACTTTAATCATACCCTAAATTTTAAGTATTGTAAAGAACTTCTTTATGGGGTAAAATGCGGGAACTATGTTCAAGACCGCTATCATAGGCAGGCCGAATGTTGGTAAGTCAACGCTTTTCAACCGATTGGCAAAAAAGGACGCGGCTATCGTATTCGACACCGCGGGAACCACGCGCGATGTAAAGGAGTACGAGGTCGACGCCGGGGACGGATTCTCGTTCCTACTTTCCGACACGGCCGGGCTTGAGGAGCGGGCCAAGGACTCCCTCTCCCAGCGGATGACGGCGAAGACGCTTGCCGTCCTGAAATCGGTCGACATTATCATATTCGCGGTCGATGCGAAGGCTGGAATCACTCTTGAGGATGCGTACTTCGCCAACAAAATCCGCCGGGCGGGCAAGCGCGTGATACTGGTCGCGAACAAGGCCGAGAACATGCGCGACTTCAATGCCGCGCTTGGCGATCTGGCGGGTCTCGGGTTCGGCGAAGCAATCCCCATTTCCGCCGCGCACAACCAGGGAATAGGTGAGCTTATGCTTGCCATCAAGCGCGAAATCGTGAAAATGCAAAAGCTTGCCAACATGCCGGACGGGGTTCAGCCCGAGTGCGGCGAGCCCTTGTCCGAATCGGAGATTTCAGACATAATAAAGGCCGAGGAGGAGATGTCCGAAGTCCACGACCTTTCGGTGCGACTTGCCATCATCGGACGGCCGAACGTGGGTAAGTCAACGCTTGTCAACACTCTCTTGGGCGAAGAAAAAATGCTTACCGGGGACGAGGCGGGAATTACGCGGGACGCTATCGACACCGATTTTATCTATCGCGGGCGCGAGGTCAAGCTTATCGACACGGCTGGCATGCGGCGGCGCGCGAAAGTCTATAACGGGCTTGAAAAATTCTCGGTCGCGAAGTCGATAGAATCCATACGGAACTGCGACGTATGCGCGCTGGTGTTCGACGCTTCGGCGGGCGGTGCGGACAAGCAGGACTTGGCTATCGCGAATGTGGCCATACGCGAGGGCAAAGGCCTTTTGTTCGCGGCGAACAAGATAGATTTGACGACGGATAAAAAGGCACGGTTGGCCTCTATCCGCGATCAGCTTGCGGCGAGTTTCGCGCAGGTCAAGAATGTGCCTCTGGTCGGTATTTCGGCGACGAAAGGCACCGGAGTCAGGGAGCTTATGGCCGCGGCGTTCGAGCTTTACGACATGCGGATACAGCGAATCACCACGGGAAAACTCAACAAATGGCTCGAGGGGACGGTCGCGAAAAATCCGCCACCCATGTCGCGTCTGAAACGTCCGATGAGCATAAAATACATCACGCAGAGCGCGGTGAAACCTCCTACTTTTACCCTATTCGTCGGCGGGGCGAGCGAGTTGCCGGAGTCGTACAAGCGCTATTTGGTCAACTCTTTATCCGAATCGTTCGTGTTCGATAAAATCGCGGTGCGGCTGCATATCAAGTCGTCCGCCAACCCTTACAAGGAGAGGAAATGAAGCGGGCGTTATGGACAATTTTCGCGCTTGTCGCAATCGACATTTTTACCAAGTATCTCATCCTGCGTGCGGCGGCGGTGGATGTGCCTATGTATGGATATTTCCGCGGGCAGCTTCCGACTTTCGCGCATTTGGCGAGCATTAGTTCCTTTTTCGACATAGTGCTTGTGTGGAACGTGGGGGTCAGCTTCTCCATGTTCTCGAGCGGTAGCCAAGCGGGACGGTGGATACTTGTCGCCCTATCCTTGATTGCGGTTGCGTTCATCATGCGCATGATTATGCGCGAGGGCGACGGGCGCGCGAGGTTCGGCTGGATACTGGTCGCGAGTGGCGCCATCGGCAACATTCTCGACCGCGTACGCTATGGCGCGGTTGTAGATTTTTTGGATTTCCATATCAGAGGATGGCACTGGCCGGCGTTCAACTTCGCCGACGTGTGCATATGCCTTGGCGTGCTGCTTTTGATATTAAAAAAGAAGTAGTTATTTTTTAATTTACTTTCATAAAAATACATAGTAGAAATACCCTTGAGAAGCGAAAGGGCGAGTTAGGGAATGCAAACGGGCGGAAAAGCTTTGTTTTTGGCGGCAATCGTCGCTTTATGTGTGCAGGCGCGCGGCGCAACAATACTTGACATCGTACCCGAGGCCTCGAACGAGGCTTATCTGCCTTTTGACGAAGCGGCGGTCGAGATTGCCTTGGATGCCGAAGAAGAAGCGCCCTCCCCCGACACTATTATAGAAGAAGTCGCGGTCATTGAAGACGAACCTGTGGTCGAAGTTATCGAACCGGTCGCGTCCGAATCACTCGAGGTTGCGAAAGCCGAGCTAAAGCAGGAAAACCTTGAGCTACAGGAGCGACTGGCGAACCTTGAGCAGCAGCTTAAATCCCTTGCCGATAAGCCCAAACGCAAGAAGAAGACCGTGATTGCGCCGCTCGCACTCGCAGAACAAGAAGTAGCGGCGGCTCCCATGCAAGTGTCCGCTCCGATTTTGCCGTCGGCTGTGGTGCCCGATGAATCGCCGTTCGGCGTCATGGTGAGAGATGTCGGCTCTCCTGCAACCAAGCCATCTCGAATCGTGAACAGAGTCGAGCTTGAAGATGCTGTGGAAAAGCGTTCGGAAATCATGTTCTCGCAGGCGTCGCCGCGTGCGGGCGCAAATCCTTTCGTAAAATCCTTTTCGGCCATAAAGCCAGAGACCAAGGCCGAAAAATCCCCTAAATCCGTCAAGTCCGGCAATGCGGCGCGCGGGGCTAGGAAACTCAAAAAGCGTGGCGAGAATGTGGTTTCGTTCGCCTCGCCTGCTGTGCTTAAATCCGACCTTAGGCGAGAGTACTTGGCCGATAACAAGTTCCTTGCCCCTCTTCGCGAACCTGATGAAGAAGAGGAGTTTGAGGACGAGGAGGAATACGAGGAAGAAGAGTTTGACGAGGCCGAAGACGAGGCGGTTCTCGACACCGTGCCGGCTCCTGCCGCCGCCGCGGGCGCGTCCCCTACCCTCGAGCCTGCCGGGGTAAGTATGGACGCGGTGAAGGACAAGATGCAAAAGACCCTTAAAACCATCGAGCTTCCGGCGGGCGCGTTAAAGGTCGGTTCGCACGAGGTGCTTCAAATGAAACTGGACTTTGACCAGCAGAGTAGTGCTATCAGTTCGGAATCGGTGAACATCATCCGTTCGTTCGCGCAGATTGCGACCGACATGCCGACGAACTCAATCGAAATCGGCCTTTCCGAATCGGTCATGAAGAATCCGGCCAAGAAGCGGCGTGCGGCGCGACGGCTTGCTATTGTCTCGAACGTACTGCGTTCAGCTGGACTGGCCGAGAAACAGATATTCCCCGTGCTGACCGACAGGGACGAGAACTCGTTCTCGTTCCGTGTTGTCACGAATGACCGGTTCGAGCAGTATCGTGTGGTCAAGGGCGCGGACGAGTTCGGCGACGGAGCGAGCGTAACCGTCTATGACCTTATGCGGTGGTAGGCTTTCTCAAACCAATCATTGACTTCATATTCCCTGCACGTTGTCTGGTATGCGGACGTATAGTCGCCGGGCAGGACGGGCTTTGCTCGGAGTGTTTCTTGGGTGTACGATTCATCGGGCGACCAAGGTGCAGGTTTTGCGGACGCGCGTTCGAGTACGGCGGTCCTGTCATCTGCGGCGCCTGTCTGCGCGTGAAGCCGAAGTTTGACCGGAACATCTCGGTCATGGAATACGGCGATGCTGCGCGGAGCATAATCCTTGCTTTCAAGCATGGGGACAAGACCTCGATTGCTCGATTCATGGCGCGCCTTATGCTTGCCGCCGGGGGCGAGCTTGTCTCGGCCTGCGACGCGATAGTGCCGGTGCCGATACACTTTTACCGTCTTGTCAAGCGCAAGTATAACCAGGCTGGGCTTGTCGCGCAGATAATCGGGCGCAAGGCGGGGCGGCCGGTTTTCCACTACGCTTTGCTACGGTCGAGGGCGACGGAATCGCAGGGACACAAGTCTGCGGCGGCCAGGCTTGACAATGTGCGTGGAGCCTTCAAGGTACGTAAAGGTGCGGTTTCGGCGGTGGCGGGAAAAAAGATTCTCCTTATCGACGACGTATTCACAACTGGCGCGACGCTTGCCGAGTGTGTGCGAGCGCTCAAGCGCGCTGGAGCGAAGCGGGTCTATTGCCTGACGTTTGCGAAAGCGTAGAAAATATTGTAATATTGGGTTTTCAGGCGCAAGGAAGATTGGCGGGGAGGTATTTGCGTCTAACCAAAGCCCGTGCCGCCAATCTTCCCTGCGCCCTGTCCTCTAGTTCAGCTTGTATATATAAAGCCCCGGCGTATTCGAGACATCGGAATCCGCAATTCCGGGCGTGTTCATTGCCGTCTTGGCCGGCCAATTCTCAAGAGGGACATCGCATTTCGTTTCCATTCCCAAGCCAGCCTCAATTTTGGAATTATCCGAATTCCACAAGTCAATCTCGTAATAATATAGGGTATGGCCGGCACCGCAATTCGGATGATTTACCCATGGCATATTTATATTGTTATGCAAATACTTGGTTCCGTTGAACGCCGATACGAACGAGACCTTGTAATCCTCTTTCACAACTAGATCAAAGCGATAGACTCCGGCGGGGTACGACGTATTATGATCCTGAGTGTTTGAGGCCATGGTCTTTACCAATGTCCAACTCGTTTGGGATGGTGTGCTGATACATTTTTGTGCTTCTGCCAAAGTCAGCGTCTTGTTATAGGTACAATCGCTTGTCGCCCCAACCTGACATGCTCCTGGGATTGTGCAAGCTGTACAAGTATAATAATTAGCAGAGTTTGATTGGTTAGTAGATAGTAAGAGAAGTGCGAATGCTATGTATTTAGCCTTTTGCCCCCCCCCGTACGTACTTTGTTCATATATAACATTATTGTCTTCTCCTTTGGTTGACTTTTATATAATAGCATGATTCCCCTGTGGAATCAAGCATAACTTTTCAAGTTATCTCCTGATTCCACAGGGCTATAAAAATAGAATAAGTAAACTATAAGTAGGCGGCATGAAGCGACGGACGCGCCTATCTCTTTTTCGGAGGGTTGGCGAAAGTGCAGGACGCGTGTATCTCGTCGAGCGTCAGGCCGAGCTTCTTCCCGTACACCTCCGTCACATTCCCGAACATCGCGTCCCTGTAGTCGAGCCCAAGCTCGGCGACGGCCGACCTTAGCGCGTCCTCGTCGGACGCCTCCACCTCCAGAAAAGCGTCGAGTCCGGGCCAAGTATCTATGCATGCTTCGACATTGCCGCGCGTCCATTTTTCCCGCCGGTTTTCCTCGTACGCCGAGCATTCCAAGCCCGAAGACTCCAGCAATTCGCCCATAGTGGAGAAGTCGTCGACAATGCACTCGATCTCCTTCATGGCAGATGCCCCGTTCGAGATGTCGGATTTGAGCTTTAGGGTGAGCGTAGTCTTGTCCCCCTCGTCCCTTAGCCGCAACCAGCGCTGCGCGCCGTCCAAGTCAGGCAGCATGAAAATCTTGCGCCGCAGGAGGTGCTCCGGGTGAACACATGCAAAGCCAGCCGCGGCCAAACGCGCCCGGATGTCATCCACATCGATATCCACAAACCTGCATTCGAATTCCGTCTTCATTCCAATCCCTTTCCATTGTTTTGGCGGCCTATTCCTCTTCGGCGGGAGCGGCGTCGTCGTCCAGCATTTTTTCCGATATGCCGCTTGCGTTCTCGTAAATCTTTTGCGAAATCTCGTCTGCGACCTTGGGAGTGTCGATAAGCCATTGCCGTGCGCTCTCCTTGCCCTGCCCTATGCGGGTCGAGTTATAGCTGAACCAGCTTCCGGCCTTTTCCACAATGCCTGCCTTGACGCCAAGCTCCAGTATCTCGCCCTCCTTGGATATGCCGTGGTTGTAGAGGATATCGAAGTCAACGGTCTTGAACGGGGGCGCAACCTTGTTTTTCACAATCTTGACGCGGGTTTCGTTGCCTATCACATTCTCCCTGTCCTTTATCGCACCTACGCGGCGGATGTCCATGCGGACGGAGGCGTAGAACTTCAGTGCGTTGCCGCCGGTGGTAGTCTCGGGGTTGCCGAACATCACGCCTATCTTCATCCTTATCTGGTTGATGAAAATCACGAGAGTGTTCGATTTCGCGACCGAGGCGGTGAGTTTCCTTAGTGCCTGGCTCATCAAGCGTGCCTGAAGACCCATGTGCGAATCGCCCATCTCACCCTCCAGCTCGGCCTTGGGCACAAGTGCTGCGACCGAGTCAACCACGACGACATCGACAGCGCCCGAACGCACGAGCGTGTCGCAAATCTCCAATGCCTGCTCGCCGCTGTCGGGTTGGGATATGACAAGATTTTCTATATCTACGCCGATTTTTTTCGCATATGCAGGGTCGAGTGCATGCTCGGCGTCGATGAATGCGCAGGTGCCGCCCATTTTTTGCGCCTCGGCGACTACATGCAAGGTAAGAGTGGTCTTGCCGGAACTTTCAGGCCCGTAAATCTCGACAATCCGGCCGCGTGGAAGACCGCCTATCCCTAGGGCAATATCAAGGCCAAGCGAACCGGTCGAGATTGCGGGGATGTCCACATTCTCCCGTTCGCCAAGCTTCATTATCGAGCCCTTGCCGAATGATTTCTCAATCTGGGACAATGCCGCGGCGAGCGCCGCCTGCTTGTTTTCGCTCATTGACGTTTCTCCTTTAGTAATTTCTGACCAACATGACAAGCTTACCCTGGATCTTGACCCGCTCGGGCGAAAAAATCCGCGTCTCGTAGTTCGGGTTAGCGGGCTTTAGAGCTATCGAGCCGTTCTCCTGATAGAAATACTTCAAGGTCACCTCCTCGGAGTCGATAAGAGCCACGACAATCGTGCCGTTTTCTGCGTTGCTGACCTCTTGGATTATAACCCTGTCGCCATTGTGGATTCCGGCATTTATCATCGAGTCACCCTCGACCTTCAACGCATAGAACCTGCCGGCGCCAAGCATGTCGGAGGGAATATCCATAGTCTCGGAGTTGTCGGCGATGGCCGCAATCGGCGTGCCGGCTGCGATTTTTCCGTAGAGTGGGACGGATGTCACCTTTATATTGTCATTCACGGCAAGTCCTATGCCGCCCAAGCAATGCTCGGGGTAGCGCAGAATTTCCAAGGCGCGCGCCTTGTTCGGAATCTGCCTTATGAAGCCGCGCTCCTCGAGGCTTCTTACAAGCCTATGGATGCCGGACTTGGATTTAAGCCCAATCGTATCCTTCATTTCGTCGAAGCTTGGGCAGACGCCGTCCTTTTTCAAGGACTCATCTATTATCATAAAAAGACGCAGTTGCTGTTTTGTTAGCATGTTCTCCTCCAATTTCTTTGATTTTATTCTATATTTGTTCCAAGAATTTGTCAACAAGGAATCTTTTCGCCATTGAATATACGGGGAAAAATCGTTTCGGTTTTAGTCCATTTGAGAACGAATCGGGGCGAATCGGAACTAAACTAATAACAAAAACTTTCTTTTATATTGTCCGGTAGCAGCCATTTTATTTTTTCCGCCAGATACGTATTCTTGCGGCAAGCAACGTCGAAAGCCAAGCGAGAGGCGCGCAAAGCCTCGAACCTGTCAACCGCCCCAATAAAATCTGGGCGGGAAGCCAAGGCCTCTATCCCCTTTGCCTGCACAACAAGCCTTTCGAGAGCGGACAAAAGCCGGTTCTGCGCCAAATAGTCCGGCGGTGCGGCCAGCAGGGTCGATGTATCGACGACTAGGCCGAGCGTGCTTTCGTTCGATATCAAATATCCCTTGGACATATCGAAAACCGCCGCGACGGCGGACTTGCCATCCTCGAACCTAATCACCTCGGTCTGTTTGGCAACTACCAACCTTTGACCAAAGAGAACCGCGGCATGCCAAAAGGCCAAAACCGTGCCAATAAGTGCAGCAGCAAGCCAGCATACAAGCCTATTTTTCACTTTCATTTGTCATCCTTTTCCTATATAATACCACAGCAAGAGGGGAGATGTCAAAAAATAACCACATCGCCGGCGCCGTGCTTATGCAGGTACTATTCGGCCTTGGCCTGATGATAGCCATGACGCCGGTAATCCTTAAAGAAATACGCAAGTACAACGAGCAAATCGCGCGTGAGGAAGTCGTCGCCCAGATGGACCTTGCCGCCAAAACAGCCTCGTCTTTCATGTCGTTCGAGAAAGGCTCGTTCCCGGTGGGCTGCCGCGAGTACAATGGAAACGCCATGCGCTCAATCCTCGACAACTATGGCGGGAGGGAGCTTGCCCTTGTGAATCGTTTCGGCCAAGAGCACTTTTTCATAGCCTGCAAAAGGGACACTGGTGAAATCACGTACGAGAACGGCCAGCCAAAGCCGGTCTATGCAATGGAGGCTGTCGCTGGTGCGCAGGGCGGCGATGTCGATGAAATCATCCTCGGTTCTATAGGCGGGTACATGTTCGACAAGGGCGCAGTCATAGATTCGGAGGGAAACGCAATTTCCAACTATGCGGTACCTTTGTCGGAGAGCATGAAGCTTGAGCTGAAATCCCATAAAAATTCGCTTATCATGTATGTGGGCGACGCGTCGAGCTATTCGGAATTCCTGCATATAGACGCGATGAACACGGGGGACGCGGACGGCATAATAGTCAACACAATGCTTGCGGACATAGACATGCGCTTCAACGACATGCTGGACATCCACGACCTTAAAGCGAATCAGGTGGATGTCGCAAAGGTGCTTCGCGCCGGGGATATGGCTGGAGTCGCCGCCGTATTTGGCCAAGGCCTTGACATCGGAGGTACGCTTGCCCTTCAGGGAGAGGCGACTTTTCCGGACGGGGACATGCCCATAGCCGCCGGAGAGCTTGAGCTTGACAGCGCGGCATTTTCGGGCGACGTGGAGGTCAAACGCATAGACATGGCGGGCGGAGACCTTTACGCAGGCTCGCTCAAAGCGGACAATATCGAAGTATCGGGCGATATGCAGATAGCGGACAGCTCGACCGGATTTCCTATGTCATACCTGTCGGCGGAGAGCATAACCGCGACATCGTGGGACAGAAATATATTCGACGAAATCGTGCTTGTGGATGATAATTCGTCCTCGGACAGCCGCGTCATCGCGGGACGGTTCGAAGACGGGAAGTTCGTGCCCCTTGAGTCCGCCTCGATTTCCTTATCCGGCGTCTCGGAAGTGGTCGATATATGCAAGCGGGGCGGCGGGTGCATATCGGACGCGATACTAGGCATACATGCAGACCTTTTGGAGCTTCAGAACTATTTTTCCGAAGTGCTAAGCGCAATAGAAGCCAAACAAGCAGCGGGAGGCGGACAATGATCCGACGCCGCGACATACTTGGCATGGGACTGTTCGAGCTGCTTGTCGCTGTTGGTGTCTTGATGCTTGTCACGCCGCTTGCCTACAAATTCATGAACCAAGAGATGAATGAGGTGCGCTATCTTTCGCTTTCCAAGCAGCTTAAAGAGATAGAGGTCGCGCTTATGAACTATACCTCGATTGAAAAGAACAAGTGGCCGAACGAGGACGCGGGCGAGCTTAAAAACAATGTGCGCACTGTGCTTATCGAGAATTACGGCATGAGCGACGAGGTGAACGAGGAGCTTTCCGATACGCTAGAGGTGCGCTGGTTCAAAAACGCAAAGGGTGAAGTCGAAGTGTTCGGCCTTATGAACTTCGACGCTATATCGCTTGACCCCGGCGGGCTTCGCAAAACCCTTTTATACTGCGGGGACGCTTGCGGATTCAAGGACGGGGAGGAACTTTATTCCGCTACGGGCGCATGGGCGAAACGCTGGATAGAGCTTGGCATACCTTATCCTGGTCGCGCGATTGTAGTAGTGCGAATAGATGATCACCTGCTCGACACCGAATATGCCGCGGGTTCGTTCCTTTACCGTAGTTCGGCAGGAGGCGCCGAGGGGAACCGCATGCTTGTCGATTTATCGCTCGGCGGGCACGACATTTTGAACGCGGGACTTATAAACGCCGACAATTTGCCCGCGGCAGAGGATGCCTCGGTTCCGGCGATAAAATTCAAGAGCGGGGAGTTTGCCTCGGCCTCGGCAATATCCGGGAACCTTGTGCTTGACGGCGAGTTCGCGATATACGGCAACGCCTCTATCACAGCGCCGACGCTTGACATAAAGAGCAATGCGCACCTGAAATATCTATTGGCGCCGGAAGCGGTATTGTATGCTTCGACAAGTTCAAAGCGCGGCTCTATCGAGGCGGACGGGGAGGCGCGAATCGGCAACCTTATCACCAACTCTTTGCGCGTGGAGGGGGCAAGCGACGTGCCGGCAAACCCAAAATTTACCACGATACGCGTATCTGGCGCGGCGAACGCCAGTTTGGGCGTCATAGACTCGTATGCTTTATCGGCCGCTGTAATAACTGTCAGGAACGGCTCGATTTCAAGTGGGGACTTCGACACCGACGGCGGGCGGATGAACCTTGCGCCGGCGGGTCGGGTCAAAATCTATAACACGAAAACGAACGTAAGCGACCTTTCAGGAGTGGATTTGGACGACGCGATAGGCCGATTCTCGCTACTACGTGCGGAAATCGAGGCAAAAATCACCAACTATGCGACAAGCGAGGGGGTGGGCGTTGGCCAATAGGCGCGACATCTCCGGCAACATACTGTTCGAGATAATCCTTATGATAGGGATTATGATGGTCGTGTTCCCCCTTATCAACCGCAGTATACGCGACAGGGCGGACGAGCTTCGCAACGAGCTTGTCATCCGCGACATGATGCGCATAAAGTCGGCGGTGGAAAACTTCATGGAAACGAAAGTCCGCACGCTTGACTTTTCGGAAAACCCTGTACTTGAATTTTCGGGCGTCGGCCTTGCGCTGTTTGAGCCGGACGGACTCCCTAAAAACTTTCGCGACACGAGCGTCCTCAATCAAAAATACATGGTCAAGATACGCAAGGTAGAGACTGGAGCGCTTGGCACGGACGAGTATGACGCCATAATACTCGCCATAGGCAACCCCGACATTCCGGACACCCGAATCCGCCGCATTGTCAAGGAATCGAAGGGATATGCCGGGTATGTTGAGGGCGACACAATCTACGGCGCGAACTGGAACCTGCCGCGGTTGCCGTGGACGGCGGGCACTCCACTATCGTCCGAAGCGCTTGTATTCAAGACGAATTTCGCGAAGCGGAACTACCGCTATATCTCGCGCGTGAACAAGAATGCCGCGACTATGCATGCCGATCTTTACATGAACGGAAACGGCCTGAACGACGTGCGGCAGCTTTACGTCCAGCACGAGGCGGAAATCGGCAACCTCAATGTTTTGGATGAGGCGGAAATCAAAATCTCGAAGATGTCGCTTGCGGGTAAATTGAGCGTCGCGGGGCTTGTGCGCGTAATGCAGGCTGTAGTCATGCCTGCCGGGCTTATCAGTCCGGAGACGGGTATCGGCGAGGCCTCGGGAGTCGCGAGCATATTTTTGGAACAACTTTTGAGCGCGGGTGGGAATTTGACCGTGAACGACAGCGGGACAAGCGTTTTGCGCCTTGTCCAGGCGGGGCTTGTCGGCGAGCTTGCGGGCGGCGGGCTTGCCATAACCGTGGCAAGCTCGTTCCTTATGCCCGAGGGAATCGTCGCTGATGTAGGCGCGGTCGAAGCGGAGAGTATTGCTATCGAGGCGGGTGGAATTCCCGATGGAATCGGTGTTATGTTCGCAACCCTGAAAAGCCTTAAAGAACCACAGTACCGCATTTCAGCAGACGGAGGTACAGCCACGGATTTCCGCGGTTTCGACGTGGTGGTCAAGAACATAAACTCCTCGCTTTCGGGGCGAAACATCGGGGGCATAGACATAACCGACCGGACTCCACTGTCGGTGATTTTGCGCGCTTTGCAATACGAGTACGCAAACCTGTACCAGCAGATTCCGCCGCGGAAATACCCGGAGAGCGGATCGCGGCCGGTGCCGCACTGGAGCCTGCCCGACTCGTACCGTTGTTTAACGGAAAAGTGCGGTGTTCTTACTCCCCTGTGGGATCAAGGGATGTAGGTTGACAACAATAAAAAAAATTATATAACTGTTTTATGTTAAATGGTTTTATCAACATCGACAAAAGTGAAGGTATAGGGTCGACGGAGGTCGTGAGTGCCCTTAAAAAGCTTTTGTTCCCGAGATTCGGGCGGATGAAAATCGGGCATACGGGGACGCTTGACCCCTTGGCAAGCGGTGTTCTGCCCATCGCGCTTGGCGAGGCGACAAAAGCCATTCCATATATGGAGCCGACGCTCAAGATATATATTTTCGCAATCAAGTTTGGCGTTTCGACGACTACGGATGACCGAGCGGGCGAGGTTGTGGAGACTTCGACCAAAATTCCCTCGGTGCGCGAAATAGAAGAGGTTTTGCCGAAATTCATGGGCGCTATCAGCCAGATTCCACCGCGATTTTCGGCCATAAAGATAAACGGACAGCGGGCGTACGACCTTGCGCGTGCAGGCGCGGAGTTCGACATCAAGCCACGGGCGAATTTCATTCACTTGCTCCGTCTTATAGAGCAGGTCGCGATGGACGAGTTCAAATTCGAGGTACAGGCGGAGCGGGGTTTCTATGTGCGTTCGCTTGCGCGCGATATGGCGGCAGCGCTTGGTACGGCCGGGCATGCGAGCCTTATACGACGCACTGCCTCAGGTCCATTCACGCTCGAGAGCGCGATTTCACTTGACAATATCGCAAAAATGCTGCAGAATTCGGCCCAACTTGATGCACGAGAGTTCGTTTTGGACATCTGCCTTGTGCTGGACGGCATCCCGGCAATAGGAATCGACGAAAGTCAGCAAGCACGCCTGAAACATGGCCAGACGCTTGAAACTTCTCTTTCGGACGGCCTTTATAGGGCTTTATTCCAAGACAGACTCGTGTGTATCGCAAAAGCCGCAAACGGTGTTTTGAAACCCGAGCGGGCGTTCAACATATAAGGACACAAAAATGCTTAGCAAAGACAAGAAGCAGAGCGTAATCAAGAACTTCGCCAAAAAGACCGGCGATACGGGCTCAAGTGAGGTGCAAATCGCCCTTTTGACCGAGCGGATAAACAGCCTTGCCCCGCATTTCAAGGAAAACGTCAAGGACAACGCCAGCCACAGGGGGCTTATCCGTCTTGTCAACACCCGCAAAAAACTTCTTAAATACCTCGAGCGCACCGACCGCGCCGCGTACGAGGAGACGATTAAAAAACTTGGCTTGCGCAAATAGCCAAGGCGCGGTATAATACTTCCAGCAAAGGCCTATGTTGGAAAATAGAGCCAAAAGCGTTTGGCTGTATCTTCTGACAAGAAAGCCTTTGCCGAAACAACCAACTGAAAGGAAAAGACCAAATGTTCGGAATATTTGGCAAAAAAAGCATGTTTAACATAACAGAAAAGAAAATGAAATGGGAGGGCAAGGAGCTTGTCCTTCAAACCGGAAAAATAGCGCGTCAGGCGACCGGAGCCGTGCTTGCCACCTATGGCGATACCGCGGTTTTGGCAACAGTCGTGGCCGCGAAGGAGGCCAAGCCCGACCAAGGCTTCTTCCCCCTGACCGTCAACTATATAGAAAAGTTCGCATCGGGAGGCAAGATTCCCGGCAGCTTCAAGCGGCGCGAGGGGCAGCCCTCGACGGACGAGACGCTTACCGCGCGACTTATAGACCGTCCCATACGCCCTCTGTTCCCCGAGTCGTTCAAGAACGAGGTACAGGTGGTCTTGACCGTATTCAACTATGATAAGCAGAACTCTCCGGACATCGTTGCGATGATTGCCGCCTCGGCCGCCTTGGCCGTTTCTGGCATACCTTTTGCAGGCCCTATCGGCGGTGCGCGTGTCGCATATAAAGACGGGAAGTACATAATCAACCCAACGCTAAAAGAACTCGACGGCACCGAGCTTGACTTGGTGGTCGCGGGCACCAAAGAGGGCGTTTTGATGGTCGAGTCGGAAGCGTCGCAGCTTTCCGAAGAGGTTATGCTTGGCGCGGTGGAGGCTGGGTTTGAGAGCTTCCAGGGTGTAATCAAGCTTATCGCCGAGCTTGCCAAAGACGCGGGCAAGGCCAAGTGGGAGATTCCAACCGTCTCGGAAGATTTCAAAATCGTCGATAAAATTGTGCGCGACAGTGTGGGCAAGGATTTGGAAAAGGCCTACTCTATCAAGGAAAAGCTTGCCCGCCAGGATGCGGTGCATGCGGCGGAGGCCAAAGCCAAAGAGGCCGTGAACAAGATTACCAATACCGAGGGCGAGCACGACCAGCTTACTATAACCTCGTTTGAGAACCTTTCGGCGGAAATTATGCGTGGTGCGGTCTTGGCCGGAAAGCCTCGTATCGACGGGCGCGACACCAAGACTATTCGTCCTATCGAGTGCGAGGTCGGCATATTCAATCGCAACCACGGCTCGGCGTTGTTCACCCGCGGGGAAACACAGGCAATCGTCACCGCGACCATTGGTGTAAAGGACGACGAGCAGCTTGAGGATGACCTTGACGGCGTGCGCGGGAACCCTTACATGCTCCACTACAACTTTCCTCCGTACAGCGTTGGCGAGACTGGGCGCATGGGTGCGCCGGGACGTCGCGAAATCGGGCATGGCAAGCTTGCTTGGCGCGCGAATCACGCCGTTTTGCCCTCGCATGAGGACTTCCCCTACACTATCCGCGTAGTCTCGGACGTGACAGAGAGCAACGGGTCAAGCTCGATGGCGACGACATGCGGCGCAAACCTCGCCATGATGGATGCGGGAATTCCGGTAAAAGCGGCCGTAGCGGGAATCGCCATGGGTCTTATCAAAGAGGGCGACAAGTTTGCCATACTTTCGGACATCATGGGCGATGAAGACCACCTTGGCGACATGGATTTCAAGGTCGCGGGCACAAAGGACGGTATTACCGCGCTTCAGATGGACATCAAAATCACCTCTATCACGTTCGAAATCATGAAGAAAGCGCTCGAGCAGGCACTTGAAGGCCGCAAGCACATTCTTGGCAAGATGGCCTCGGCCATCAAAGAACCGCGCAAGGAAATGTCGCAGTACGCGCCCACCATCCGCACGATTGAAATCAACCCCAAGAAGATACGCGAGGTCATCGGTTCGGGCGGGTCGGTCATCAAAGGTATAACCGAGAAGACACAGACCAAAATCGACATCGAGGACAGTGGAGTCGTCAAAATATCCGGCCTTTCGGGCGACGACATCCAAGCCGCGGTCGACATCATTATGGGAATCGCAGCGGATCCAGAGGTCGGCAAGATCTATGATGCCAAGGTCATCAAGCTTATGGAGTTCGGCGCCATAGTCACTTTCGGCACGAATTTCGAGGGTATGATTCACGTATCGGAAATCTCGTCCGACAAGGGCAGGCTGAAGAGTCCGGCGGATGTTCTGAAAGTCGGCGACGTGGTAAAGGCCGTGGTTGTCGAGCCAAAGGACGGGAAGACCAGACTGTCGATGAAAAAAGTGCAAGGATAGTTGTTTAGGTTCCTGTGGAATCCAGAATAACCCTGCGGGTTATTTCCTGATTCCACAGGTTCAATAATAAAATAATATTATATATATGCTTATTGTTTCACTTGGATACCCCGGTCAAGCCGGGGTATGACAGGGAATAAAAAAACTCCCGGGAAAACCGGGAGTTTTTTATTGGGAGCGGAGCTTACGGAGCCTCGTACTTCCAGTATATCTCGTGGCCCTTGCCGGCATTGTCGCCTACGTCCTTGTCCGCGTCCTGACCTAATACAAAACTGCCGTAGGTCGCAGGAATTGAAGTTATGGTCGGCATAGTGAGCGTCTGGTCTTCCTGAACCGACGCCTGGACATGTTCGGACATCTTGAGCGAGCAGTGGCGCATGTCGTTGCCGATATAGCAGGACTTTCTCCTCCCATGGTTGGGATCCGAGAAGTTCGTGTTGTTGCACGGTACCTGCTGGCCGTTGGCCTCGTAGAACCTTATCGTGGACTTGCAATTCGCAGCATATGACACGGCGACGTAAGGGTGCTTGGAGCGGCACTGACCCTTATGGCCATTGTCATCCGCGACAACCATGCCCTTGGCCGTGCATTTAGCGGCTATGGCCGCAACGGCGGCGTCCTTGGTCGCCTGAGTATCCTCGCACCCGTTGGAGGTGGATTTCGGTGCCTGACCTGTCGGACAGACGCGGCAGATAGACTCGGCGTCCATATAGCCGTTCTTGGCTATGCACTGCTCCTTGGCCAGCTTCGCCGCCGTAGCGTCCGCGGCAGTCTTTTCATTGGCCTTTTGAGTGGCGAGGTTTGTTTCGGCGGCAGTCTTGGCGGCCTGGGCAGTGGTTATTTCCTCCTGCGCCGCGGTTTTAGCGGCCTCGGCGGCGGTCTTGGCTTCGGCAAGGCGCGCTTCGCCAGCGGCTCTGTCGGTAGCGGAAAGATTGTCGTACTTGTCCTGCATAGTCTTTATAGTCGCTTGGCGTTGCTTTAGCGTATTTTGAACCTCGGCAAGTTCGGTCTGCCTCTGCTTCAACGTATCGTTCAGGGCTTCAAGCTCGACCTTGTCCTTGGCCTCCTGCTTGGCGTCCTCGACCTTTATCTCGGCAGCGGATTTTTTGGCAGTTTCGGCCGCGCCACGCGCACGAGTTTCCTCGGCGGCAGCCCTTGCAGAACGGGAGGACGCGCGGGCGGTGCTTGCCGCCCTTGCCGAGGCGGCGCGGGCAGCCTTGGTATTCGTGTTCGCCGAACCCTTGGCGCCGGAAGCAGCGCGCGCGGAAGCCTGGCCCGGCTTTTTCGGCGGAGCTGCGTTAGAACATACCGCGGCGAGCAATGCAATCGTGGATATAAAAAGAACTTTCCTCATCACTTTATCTCCTTTTGTATATTCGCGGCCTCGGACGCTATGCGCGCTGCCTCAGCCTTGGCCGCGGCGGCAGCTGCTTCGGCCTGGGCGGTTGCGGCCTGGACTGCCGTCTCCTTGTCCTTCTGTATCTTCTCGTCCTTGGACATGAGGATATGCTCCAGATCGTCGATTTTGGCGTCGGCGGTTTTGATTTCGGCCTTTGTCTCCTCGATTTTGGCCTCGACAGTCTCGATGTCGCGCTTTATCTTGTCCTTCTTGCCCTGGGTTTCTATCTTCTTGGTTTCCTTAGCGATAGTCTCCTCGAGTGAGGCGGCGTCCTCGGCCTCCTTATATTCCTGTTCGGCGGCCTGAAGCGCCGCGGCCGCTTCGCTGTCCACTTCGCGAACCGCCGAAGTGTCGGCGGCACGTGCCCGGCTTGTACCAACCGCTCTTGCGCGCGAGTTCCCGGCGGCGCGTTTTGCTCCGGCCGAGGCGCGGGCGGAACGCCCTCTTTCCGGCGGGGCGGCATCGGCCGTGATAGCCGTAAAAACGGCCAATATTGCGAATAAGGCTTTTTTCATTTTTTCCTCCTAGACAAAAACGCATTTTACCCCCCCCCGTCGTTTGTCAAGAATATTCCGCTTCAAGGAGAAAAAAGTTGAAAAACATTCGCATATTTGCTAGACTTTGCAATTATGTACAAGTCGGAATTTTTGAACATCATTGCCGAGCGAGGACTTCTCAACCAATGCACGGATACGGAGGCGCTTGATGAGCTGCTTGGCAGCGGGTCGGTCGCGGGGTATTGGGGCGCCGATCCGACTGCGGACAGCCTGCATATCGGGAACTTGGCGGCGCTTGCAATACCGCGGTGGTTCGCCAAGACAGGGAACAAGTTCGTGCTTCTTGTCGGCGGGGCGACCGGGCGAATCGGCGACCCCTCCGGCCGCGACACCGAGCGCAACCTACTTTCCGAAGAGACTCTTACCGCGAACATCGCCGGGATAAAGCGTTCGCTTTCATACATATTCGGCCAAGACGTCGATGTGGTCGACAACTATGACTGGTTCCGAAAGGTCGGATATATAGAATTTTTGCGCGACTATGGCCGGCATTTCTCGGTCAACGAAATGCTCAAGCGCGACAGCGTGAGGATGAGGCTTGAGCGTGAGCAGCCGCTATCGTTCCTCGAGTTCAACTATTCCCTTTTCCAAGCGTACGATTTCGTCGAGCTTTACAAGACCAGGGGCGTGCGCGTACAATTCGGCGGTGCGGACCAATGGGGAAACTTGGTCAGCGGGGTCGACTTAGCGCGGCGGCTCGCCCTGCCCCAGCTTTTCGCCCTTACCTGTCCTTTAATAACGGACGCGAACGGGGTCAAGTTCGGGAAATCTATGGGCAATGCGGTATGGCTGAACCCCGACAAAGTAAGCGATTTCGATTATTACCAATTCTGGCGTAATGTGGACGACCGCGACGTTGGCAAGCTTTTGGCGGCATTTACCGACTTGCCGATGGATGAGGTGCGGCGGCTTGGCGCATTACAGGGTGCGGAAATCAACGACGCAAAAAAAATCCTTGCTTTCGAAGCTACGAAAATATGCCGCGGCGAGACGTCGGCCGTTGCCGCTTCTGCTACTGCCTCGGCAACGTTCGAGCAGGGCGGAATCGGCGTGGAGTTGCCCCGCGTCCGGGTCGTCTCGGGCGTAAATGTCATCGAGGCTTTCCTTGCCAGCGGATTGGTCGGGTCGAAGTCCGAAGCTAGGCGCGCTATTGCCGGAGGCGGGCTTTATGTGGACGGCAAGCGAGTCGAGAGCGAAACCTTGACCATCGACTTTGCCGGGCGTGGAGAAATCCTGATTTCCAGCGGGAAAAAGAATAAAGCTGTTCTTGTATTAAAGTAGAATTCGGGTTTCCACAGGTTGACAACAATAATAAAAGATGATATAGTATGATTGTCTAACCAAAGGAGAAGACAATGACAATGTATATGAACAAAAAGCGTACGGGGGGGGGCAAATAAGTATATAGCTACTGCGCTTCTCCTATTATCGACTAACAACTCTCAATCTTCAAATTATTATACTTGCACCTCTTGCGCTGTGCCGGGCGCATGCCAAGCGAGTGCGGTGAGCGATTGCCAATACAACAAATTACTTTCATTGGAAGAGGCGACAAAGTGTATAGGCACGCCTGACAAGAATCGCTGGAGCCTTGTATATTCCGCGGTGGATAACAGCATAAATCAACCATTGCAAGCGGGGATTTACAGATGGGATGTCTATCGGAACGGTCAAGGAAGCTCGTCCGTAATAATTTTTGACAAGACGACCGAAACCAGGATTTTGCCGCATGATCACGACACTGCCTCGATACAAGCGTATATCAACAATGAATGGGGCCACCCGAACTGGACGCTATATGCCAGTAACGAGATAAATACGACGCCCAACATATCGCTTGCGGACATAGAGCATATAGAGAGCGGCAAGGGGAGCGTATTCCGCCTGGACTAGGTAAAGTTTTCCTTGGTAAGCTCGCCGGAGACGAGAGTCATCTCGCCGCGGTCGGTCGAGATTATTATTCCGCCCGAGGGGGCGAGGCCTATGAAAGTCCCCTCGTAATCTTTGCCGGCGGAGGAAACGAAAACATTTTTGCCAAGGTGGTACATGTATGGCTTGGCGCGTTCGAGTATCGCGTCGAAACCCTTGTCCTTCCACAAGTTCAAGGCTTTGATAAGTGCGATTTCAAGCGCCTCGGCGACTTCCTTGACCTCGGCGACCTTTATTCCGCATTCGGCAAGGCAGGCCGCGGGATAGCGAATATTCTTCCTGTCAGGCGGCACGGCAACGTTGAGCCCTATACCGATTATGGCGGAGGAGTCCTCTTTCTCTATCAGAATTCCGCCGACCTTCTGCTTTTTAAGGAGTATGTCGTTGGGCCATTTTATTGCGATGTCGGCCTCGGGCTCGAAGTGGAGTACGGACTCGACCGTCGCGACAGCAGCGACAAGCGAGATTTCGGAAAACCTACGTTCGAGCGCGGGCGGAAGCCTTACCAGCATAGTGAAGAATAGATTGCCCTTGGGCGAGTCCCAGACTTGACCGGGTTTGGTCGTGCGGCCGCGGGACTGCTCGTCCGAGCGGACTATTGCGAATTCGGCTCCGCCCGCGACCAGCTGCTTGGCGACAAGGTTCGTGCTGTCGCATGTTGCGAATTTGAAATGGTTGAACTTTGACCGGTCAAGCCACATTACTTCTTTAGGCCTTTCTTGTACTTGTCGAAATATCCCTTGCCGACGTAGGTATCGTCAAGCCATTTCTTGAACTCGGGCAAGGAGGCGTTGGGATAGCAACGCGCGCCGCGTCTGGCTTTGCCCGGCTCGCCGTACTTCTGGCGCAGATACTTTTTATAATAACCTGACCATATTCGCCCGATGTTGGCCTCGGGCCGGTTGCGCGAGGTATAGAGCGACTTGTCAACCGTACGCGCAAGCTCCTGGACATGTTCAGCGACTAGGAAGCAGTCGACGGGCTTTTGGGCCTGTTTCGACTCGCGCGACATGCCTGTGCGGCCGGAGCGCTTCTTGGCCGGCCTTTTATACGACATGACCAAAAGCGCTATTGCCGCGCCGAGCGCGACTGCGGCGATAACCTTTACTCCGTGCTTTTCGAAAAATTCCTTGAATTTCATCTTTTCCTCCGTTTTTTGAAATGTTATCAGCAGGAAAGCGGAATTGCAAACACTATTTTTCAAGTCCAAGCAGTACCGCGGCCTTGTCAATCGCCCCACCGATTTCGGCCATCTCGCTAGGTAAAAACCTGCCAAGCACGTAGTCGGCCGGGTCGATTTGGAGGCCCAAGCTTCGCGGGTGGGAGACGCCTATCCTTATGCGGTTATAGTTAGCGCCGATGTGCGCGTCGATGCTTTTTATGCCGTTGTGTCCCGCGCTCCCTCCGCCAAGCTTGGTCTTGACTGTACCGACGGCCAAGTCCATATCGTCGTGGATTACCCATATATCCGCGGGCTCGATTTTATACATATTGGCAAGTGTCGCGGCGGCCTCGCCGGAGAGGTTCATGAACGTGGTCGGCTTGGCAAGTATAAAATCTCCGACTTTCGTGTATAGATATTTGGGCTTTTCCTTGAAGCCGGGTGCGTTTAGAGCCTCGGCAAGCGCGTCTATGACCATAAAGCCGACGTTATGCCGGGTGTGCGCATACTTGGCGCCGGGATTGCCAAGACCTATGACCAACTTTGCCATAGGCCTTATTATACAGCAAACCGGGCCTTAGTCAATTGGTATATGGAATCCGTGCAAAAGATAAACATTATTACTAGGGTTTGGGCGCAAGGAAGATTGGCGGGAGGTATTTGCGTCTAACCAAAGCCCGTGCCGCCAATCTTCCCTGCGCCCTTTTACTTACCGGTCAATCCAGCCTATAGGCATAATAATTCGAGGCGTTGAGAGTGTCTGTGACCGGCACGTCCTCATTCGTTATGCCAGGAGTGGCCAGCTGTTCATTGACATTCCACACAATCGCGTCCGTAGGATTGGAAAATGCCTCCTGCCCGGGAGCTATGCCTATGCAGCCTATACAATCTGGGCCAACTATGCCATCTATAGTATAACCATGCAATCCGAACCGATAGGAAGAGGTTTCCGTGAATATCACGACCTTGGAATGCCTTCTCTCTCCGCTAGTATGCATAGTGCTCTCGTCGAACCTATATATGCCGGGAGAAACGCTTGCGGAGCGAGCAGCCCACCCCGCATTTTCCAACTTGTCCAAGAGTGTCCAGCGCGACTTGGCGGGCGTTCCTATGCACCGCGTCGCCTCCTCGAGCGTGAGGAATTTATTGTAGGTGCAATCCGCGGCCGCGGCTGGCTGGCATGCGCTAGGAATTGTGCAAGCGGTACAGGTATAATAATTAGATGATTGAGAGTTGTTGGCAGATAATAGGAGAAGTGCGAATGCTAGATATTTAGCCTTTTGCCCCCCCCCGTACGTATTACGTTCTTATTCATTGTCGTCTTCTCCTTTGGTTGACTTTTAGAGTTTATCATAAGTTGAGATTGCTGTCAAGAATAACAACAAACATCTTGAAAATTATTCTGAATATCCTTATATAATGTCAAGACTTGGGGTGAAAATGGCGAAAACAGACTATTACGAGCTTTTGGGAGTTTCGAAAGGCGCAAGCGAGGCGGAGCTTAAATCCGCCTATCGCAAGCAAGCGATGAAGTATCATCCCGACAAAAACCCCGGCGACAAGGCGGCCGAGGATAAGTTCAAGGAAATCAACGAGGCCTATGAAGTTCTTAAAGATCCACAGAAAAAGGCTGCGTACGACCAATTCGGGCACTCTGCGTTCGAAAACGGCATGGGTGGAGGGCGGCGTGGCTCCGACCAAGGTGGCGCGGGCTTTTCCGGGTTCAACTTCAATTTCGACGAGGGGGGATTTTCGGATATATTCTCGGACATCTTCTCCGACTTTATGGGCGGCGGCGGGCGCCGTGGACGTTCGAAGCAAGCCTCGAGGAAAGGCGACGATCTGCGCTATGACCTTCGCATAACTTTATCGCAAGCCTTTTCCGGCTTGGCCGAGAGCATATCTTTCCGCCGCAAGGGAAAATGCAAACGCTGCCATGGCGAGGGAGGCGAGGGCAAGGCTACCTGCTCGCGCTGCAATGGTGCGGGCGTAGTCAATGTGCGGCAAGGTTTCTTTATGACCCAGCAGGCATGTCCGCAATGCCATGGCCTTGGCTTCACATTTTCGAAACCCTGCCCTGAGTGCGAGGGCACGGGCGTAGAGTTCGAGAATCGCACGCTTTCCGTCAAAATTCCCGCCGGAGTCGAGGACGGTTCGCGTCTGCGCGTGGCCGGAGAAGGCGAGGCCGGACTTTTGGGCGCGGCGTCCGGCGACCTGTTCGTCTATGTCTCGGTTGCGGAGGACAAGACCTTTGCACGCGAGGGGCGCGACCTTTATATTCATGCACAGGTGCCCTTTGCCACGGCCGCGCTTGGTGGGACAGTCTCAATACCCGTTATCGAGGGCGGCGATCTTGAGGTCAAGATACCAAAAGGCTCGCAATATGGCGACAGGCTGCGCGTACGCGGCCGCGGCATGCCGATCGTCGGGCAGAGCTCGCGCGGGGACATGTTCCTTGACCTTGCTATCGAGGTGCCGACCAAGATGAGCGCGCGGCAGGAGGAGCTTTTACGCGAGTTTGCCTCTGCGGGCGGAGCCGGCACCAAAAAGCGTTTCGGGTTCTTTTAATTCAGCTTGTACACCGTAGTGCTTTTGGCTGTCTTGTTCATATCATCCACCGTTATGCCAGGCGTGCGCATAACCCGGCCGGAATTGCCTGTACAACCTTGAACATCCGCCGGGCCAAAAGCTGTGATATTTATAGTTCTTTCTCCGGTATAAACATCTGTTTCATTATAGTGCATTTTGCCATTGCAATCTGCGGTAGGACCCCAAGTGTTATTGGTTAAAACCCTTGCATTCGTAGCGGTCGAGAGCGTGAATACTAGGGAGGTATAATTGTCTGAATTATAGTATGAATCCGCCCTATATATTCCGGGTGCAAGGTTCAGCGTTTTATCGACATAATTGGATTGAGTGTGGATTTGCGTCCACCTGGATTTGTCGGGCGTGCCGATAGCGGCTTGTGCTTGGGCCAGGCTTAGCGCCTTGTTATAATCGGCGAAGTCCGTGCTTGCTCCGGCATTACACAGTTCGGGCAAAACGCAAGCGGTGCAGGTGTAATAGTTGGAAGCTTTGGTTTGGGCGGAAATCAGGAGAAGTGCAATAGCTATATACTTATTTGCCCCCCCCCGTACGTTTATAGTTCCTTGTCATC
>JAISGI010000012.1 GCA_031263095.1 Rickettsiales bacterium
GGTCGATTATGACCACCTGCTCGTCCTTCTTCTCCCGCGCGAGAGGAACGTCCAAGGGACATATTATGTCGGTGTCGAGACAGTACGTTTTCCCGCTTGGATCCGCGCGCATGACAAAGTTCTTATCGCACGCGAACACGACCGCATCCTCTTTTTCTATCCAGCTTGACGGAAGCGCGACGCCAAGCTCTTTCGTCCAGGGCTTCTCCTCCGCGTTTTCCGGCGCGTCGCATTTTTCAGTCGGACTGACAAAATAGACATCCTTGCCGTCGTCAGCGTATTCTTTTTTAAGCGTCTGGCCGACGGGACAGGCGTTCCCGCTCGCCTCCTCTTTTTTCGCCTCGGCATTGAACCGCGTCCGGCCGATTGCGCCCGCGTCGTACGACCGCGCCGAGAGGCGTAGGGCACGCGCTTTCCTTACCCCGGCCGCGCGTTTCGAGGTCACGGCCGCACGGGCTGAGGATTTTGAGGCAGAGGCGGCACGCGCCGGGCCCTTGGCACCCGTCGCCGCCCTAGCGCTGGATTTCGCACCCGTTGCTGCGCGCGCAGGTGTCGATTTCGCACCCGAGGCAGCCCTCGCGGGCGAGGCTTTTCCTCCGCTTGCCGCCCTCGCCGACGCAGGCTTTCTGGTGGGAGCATTTGGCGGCGCCGCGTTCGCCGTTCCAAGGGACAGGGAAACAAGCGCGGCTGTGATAAGCGATAGTTTTTTCATTTTCATCTCTCCTTGTTCCTATCGGCATGTGTTCGTTGCGGCGTCGAAAGTCTTGCCGGTTGCGGCGCAATAGCATGTCGTACCGTCCGAGGCCGCGTTCCAAGGGCACACCTTGCACTCGCCCGCCGCCGCCGTGTCCGAGTATTGGTTTTGCTCTCCGTCGCACGATTCGATTGCCCGACCACCCGGGCAGTATTTTCCAGGCGGACAAGCTTGGCACGTCCCCGCGCCCGAGCCGGTTCCAGAATAGCCCTTGTTGCAAATGCACGACTTCGAACCCTCGTCATACGTCGAGTTTTCCGAGCACGCCACGCACGCATCCGCATTGTTGGGGTCGATTGTCTGCCCCGCCTCGCATACCTTATAGCAGTCGGTAAGCGCGAACGAACCCTTGAGCGAGGTTTTTCCGTCCGGACAGCTCGTGCATTTCAGGTGCTCTTCCCCGGCGTTCGGTATGACGTCCGAATAGCTTCCCGCCGGACAGTCGAGCATTACGGCAACGCTCGACCCGGCCACGTTGCGAAGCTTGGTAAGCGGCGGCATTACGCATATCGCGTCCGTCTTGGGGTTTTTAAGCACGGTCTCGGCTTTCTTCTCTTCGACCGGAGTTGCCCCGCGCGTGCGGGTCGCAGGCACAGCCTCGGCCGCCGCGGGTTCTGCAGCTCCGCGCGTGCGGGTTGCCGTAGCCTCTGCTTTCTTTTCCGCCTTTGTCCGCGCAAGCACTTCGCCGATGGGACAGAATGTAAAGGTGTTTATGCAAGCCACCTCGCCCGAAACTTTTCCCTGAACATACCCGCCGATGCAGTTGAAATATACCGCTTCCTCTTTCTGTATCCACGCGGGCAGGGCGATTGTGTCCTTGAGGTTCGAGTTCCACTCGTGCACTTCCGAGTTGCTCGGGATGTTGCAGTCCTTGTCTTTGGCCTTGAAGTATTTGGCCTCCGCGCTATCATCATATATGCGCTGAACCGCCTTGCCAAGAGGACAAGGGTTCAGGGCGACCTCTTCTATGACGGCGTTGTCGCGCCGACCGCCCATGCTCTCCGCACCCATTATGGCGGCTCGACGCGATCCGGCCGCCGCGCGCCTGTTTCCTAGAGAGGATGCACGCTTCGAGCCCGCGGCGGCCCTCGCTCTACCCCCCCCCATGGAGGCTGCGCGCGCAGATTTCCCGCCGCTTGCGGCCCTTGCGGACGGTTTCGCACTCGACGCCGCGCGTGCCGAGCTTTTCGAGCCCGAAGCTGCCCTCGCCGGGCTTTTGGCGCCTGACGCGGCACGGGCGGATTGACCGCTCGAGGGCGGCCTTTTTCGCTCCGGCGCGGCAAGCGCATACCTCGCGGCAATGCCTATTCCAAGGGCAAGCGCGACAAGACAATAAATCTTTTTCATTTGCAAAGCCTCTCTTTTTCCTGAAACGATTCTACCATAAATCAAGGGCCGAGTCAATACGAATCTTCCGCCCCCCCCCGCCGGAAAAGCACGTATATTCAATAATGTACGGGGGGGGGGATTTTTGCGTATTTGATGCAGATTCTTCTTGCGCCGTGCCGCGTTTTATGGTATCATAATAAAGACCGAGGAGATGAGTATGAAAAAAGGACTGAGGATTTCGTCTGTATCCATTTTGGCGCTAAGCGTCGCCTTGGCTGCATTTTTCGCAACCTCCGCCGACGCGCAGAAGGGCAAGAAGGCTCCGGCCAAACCCGCGCGCGCCCAGGCGAATAAAAAGTCAGCCCGCGCAGCAACCGGGGGCAAGTCAGCTCGCGCAGGCTCCGGCGCCAAGGGTTCCGCCCGCGCAGGCGCCAGGTCAAGGAACGCCAGCCGCGCAGGGAAAAAGGGCGGCGACACCGCCGCCGAAGCCTTGGCCTCGCGCGGAGGAAAGGACGCCGGCGGTAGCGGAGCGGACAAGTCCTGCCGCGCAAGCTACGCAAGCTGCATGGATCTTCAGATAAAACCCTACGTCGCCAAGTACGACTATCTTGCGAAAGACGAGGCTACCAAGCAAATTCAAAATTCGAGCGACCCGCTTCGCTGCATCTATTACGACGAGTCGTACGCCAAGAAACTCTACTCGACCACCAACTTGAAACAGTACTGCAAGCCGCCCACGGCCACGACAACAGCGACCGGATGGGCGCAGGTGACCGTTCCGACCACGCCGACCGCCGCCGGAGCAAAAACCACGGTCGAGCTTCCCAACTTCTGCTCCGGTCAGAGACAGCTAAACGAGCTCTACCTGACCTATAATTATTACTGCAAGCTCGGAAGCATGTCGGTCGACAGCCGCGGCACGCCCGTCCAGCGTTGCGAAAAGCTTACCGCCGCAAGCAACTCGTTCGCGACCAAGCAGTCCTACGCGTATTACAAGGAGGCCACCCGCCGCGTCGACGACGGCGAGCTCAAGATTATAAACTTCGAGCAGACAAGCCTGTACAAGGACAAGATACGCGGCATCCTTACCGACTGCGAAATCGACGGCCAGGCGAGTAAGACCGCCCAGGCTTATAATGAGAAGTGCGCCGAGGACGCGGTAAAGAACTGGCAGAAGTTCTCCCTCATGGGCACCGATTCGGCCGGCAATCTGAAGTATGTCGATCCCGTCGCGAAAAAGAATGTCATAGCCAAGCTTACCATAACCGGCGCCAATGGCACGACCCAGACCGCCGCGGGCGATGCCGCCACCAAGACGATTTCCGAGTCTACCACGTACGTCTACGAGGACGGCTCCGGCGACGTGCCCGCCGCGAATGTCGCCAAGCTCCAGGTCATACAGGTCACCGACGACTTGGTGACTGACTTGGGCCTCGACACCGGCGACGGCGCGCGGATTTTCTCGATAAACGTGGCCCCGCCCGCAACCGCCGGCTCGCTCGAGCCCTCCGGCCTGTTCCAGAAGGCCTCCGACCTGTGCTTCTCGGGCATAAAGACGCTTCCCGATTCGGACAAGAAATTCCTCGGCACCAAGGTCGCGGACGAGGTTCAGCAGTATATCACGAACCTTCGCAAATGCGGCGATAGCATAGCGTCCCGCGACGACCTCGAACGCTACTACATGACCGGCGCCTGGGCCGACCCGTGCGAGGAAGGGTACTCCTATAACGAAACCTCGAACAAATGCGTCAACAAGGAAAACCGCCTCGACGTCAAGAACCCGCTTACCATGGCCGACCTGGACACGAACGGCGGAGAGGAGGCCGATCCCGACGCTCCTGCGCCCGCGCCCACCGCGCCGCCTGAACTCAAGCTCGCCGACTCGCACTTCCTCTCGGCCAAACGTTCCTGCGACGTGTACGAGAACGCGCTGATAGCGACCCGCAACAAGGCCTACGGCGACTTCGACACCGCGCTCTCGAACTATATCGAGGATAACGTCGCCAAGATTATCCAGAGGAAGAACAAGGATCAGGCAACCGTCGCCAACAGCTTCATGTCCGTGGTCCAGACGAACACGGATATAGCGATAGCCAAGCAGAAAATGAACATGGAAGCCTACAAGATGAAGAACCAGGCTCTTATGGAAATCATGCAGGCCGACATAGATATAGATAACAAGCGAAACGAGATGACCCTCGCGCAAATGGAGGCCTCCCGCGCCCGCGCATCCGCCATGGCGGGCAAGTACTCCGCCGCCATGACGCCCATGTGCTCGACCAAGGTTCGCTCCGTCTTCACAAGCGTCTGTGGCGCCGATTGGAACAACTGCGGTGCCGAGGACAGCCGGCAATTCATGATAAAGAACCGCAACGCCATTCAGGAAATCGCAGCCGGCGTCGCGAACCAGTCCGTCTATGTCAACAAGGACGGCGACGTCCAGGCCAAGGAAGAGGAGGCGGTGACCGTCGCCGGGCAAGCCGACCTGCAATCCATCACCGGCGCACTCGAGGGATACGAGCGTATCTACTGCGTCGACCTCCCCAACTACGAGAACGCGATAATCAACCCCATGAAGGCCGACTTGACCATGATATACGACTATATCTTCAAGATGAACTGCGGCGGAGCGTTCGAGCCGTGCACGGGCGGCGAAGGGTGCACCAACGGCATGAAGGTACGCGCGGATATGCAGAACCTAGCGCTCTCGTTCACCAAGATAAACATGGTCGAAAACTACGATTTCACGTATAATCAGACCATCATGACAAACGCGGATTCAAGTAGTGAGTGCGGCAAGGATTGCTCCACGCATCAAACCAAGACCGACATCCAGACTGTCGAGCAAAAGCACCTCGGCGTCCTCACGTACACATGGGACAAGACCTATGTCAAGGACGACGGCAAATGCTATGACCACTACTGGGCCAAGGACAGCGTGACCGTCGACCTCGAGTCCGGCGACCGCGGCACCGGCAAAAAGGATACCATGACCCGCGCAGGCGAAAAGGAAATCGTCAACCCCGACCTCGGTTCCGAATACATCGGCCGCGGCGCCAAGGTGTTCGAGGATTTGATACGCCCCGCCTTGAACCTTGCCGCCAAACCCGCCAGCGCGAAGTGATTGAGGCCCCGGTCTTCCGGGGCTTTTTTCTGGCGTTGACACCCGCGCCCGGAATTTATATAATCAAGCCATGAAAAAACTCATCGCATTCTTCTTCAACCGCGCGACGCTGCTGGCTTGGCCATGCTACTTCGCCGCGCAAATGTGGCTCCTAAGCGCGTTCGGACAAAGCGAGGCCAAGACGCCGCTCTTCCCCTGGTTCGCCCTCGCATACGCCGCGCTCGTGTGCGCCCTCTACGTCGGCATGGCATACAGCATAAGCCGCCTGGCACCCGAGGCCGATCGCTGGCTCGCCTTTCCCGCCGCTTTCGCGCTGATGGAGTGGCTCCGCGGCGACGTGTTCATCGGCTACCCGTTCGTGCTCCTGGCCGGAGTCTGGGCGAACAGCCCCATAGTGTTCCAGTCGGTCTCGCTCGTCGGCATGTACGGCCTTTCGTTCCTGACCATGCTTGCCATAACCGCGCTGATAGGAAAACGCGTCAAGGCCGCCGCCGCGACGGTCGCCATCACGCTGGCCTTCGGCGCCTGGCGCCTTTCAACGCCAGACACCATGACCGACTATACGGTAAGACTTGTGAACGCCGGCATTGCTTCGGGCGGCGAAGCCTCGGTCGAGGACAACTTCGCGCGCCTCGCGGACTATACGAAATCCGCCGGACTTGATAGGGTTGATTTGGTCGTCTGGCCCGAGAATTCATTGTGGGTCGACCTGCGCCACGCACGCGACTGGGACGAGAAAATCGCGCACCTTATCACCCTGCGCTCGCGCCTTGTGTCGGGATATGTCGGCAAGGAGTACGTGGCGGGCGGCTTCCGGCGCAGCGCGGCGCTCGCGATTTTCGACCGCGCCGGACTCGAGACTACATACACGAAATTGCGCCTTGTCCCGTTCGGAGAATACGTCCCATTCTGGCTCCCAATCCGCTCGTTTTTGGAAAAGAAAAAGATTTCATGGGGCAGGGGCGACCGGCGCGAGCTGCTTGCCCTGGGCCGCATGTTCGCCATGCCATATATATGCTACGAGGCGGTGTTCCCCGGCCTGCGCACGCCCGCCACGGCCGATTTCATACTTGCGCTCGCCAACGATTCCTGGTTCGACGAGGCCGGCCGCGCTCGCCACTTCGAGATGACGCGATTCCAAGCCGTGGCCGAGGGCGCGACTCTTGTACGCGCCGCCAATCGCGGAGTTTCCGCGGTCGTCTCGCCCTACGGCCGCATAACGGCAAGGCTTGACAGCGAGGGAGTACTTGACGCACGCCTGCCCGCCCGCGCCTCGCGCACACTGTTTTCCTATACAGGAAACTGGCTCTTCGTCGCCGCTATGCTGCTGATTCTCTCCATGACGCTGAAGAAAAAAGGGTTCAGATAGCGCTACTTCCTCTTCCGCACCATCTTCCTCAAGTGCCGCTCGGCGACCACGCCGCACATGAACCACCAGCCAAGCACGACGGGCGCCAAAAGCCACGGCTCGAACTCGCACTCAAGCCATACGAACAGAGGCACCGACATCGCCGCCGCGCGAATTCCGCCCTCCACGCTTGAAAAGAATATCTCCTTGTACATTTTATTTTCCCCCTATAAGTAATTTTATGCGCTCTATTGCCGCGCCCGCCTGCGAAGGATCTCGTCCGCCCGCCTGGGCGATTTCCTGCCGCCCGCCGCCGCCCGTGCCGCCCATGACCTCCGACGCCGCCCGCGCAAGCTCCACCGCCGACACCGACACCACGCCGGACGATACGATAATCGAGGCCTTGTCCGCCGCAGTGGCGATAAGCGCGACGACTTTCCCCTCACCGCGTACCTTGTCGATAGCGGACTTGAGCGAGCCCGCCGACACGCCCGGCACCACCGCACTTGCGAAATCCACGCCGCCAATTTTCTGGACGCTCAAGGCGCCCATGATTGCCGCCACGTCATGCGCCACTTGCTCGGCCTCAAGCTTTTTCTTTGCCTCGAACTCCGCCCGCTCCGACGCCGCCCGAGCCGCGCCAGCCGACGCCTCCGCCGCCTGCAACGCGGCAATCAACGCCTCCGCCGCAACCGAAACGTCAAGGCCATAGGAACGAGCAATGCCAAGCGCCGCCTCGCCCGTCTTGGCGGTAATGCGCCGCGTCCCGGCCGCAATCGACTCCTCGCGCACAATCTTGAAGAACCCCAATTCGGACGTGGAGGAACAGTGCGTCCCGGCGCAGAATTCGACCGACACATCGCCCATCTTGACCACGCGCACGACCTCGCCGTACTTCTCGCCGAACAGCGCGATAGCGCCAGATTTCCGCGCTTCTTCGATAGGCGTTGGCGTCATGGAAATAGAGAGAGCCGCGGCAATGTGCGCATTCACGATACGCTCCACACGCGCGATTTCCTCGGCCGATACAGCGCGCGGCGAAGTGAAGTCGAACCGGAATTCCTCCGCCCCGATCCACGAGCCTTTCTGCGACACATGCGCGCCCAATACCTCGCGCAACGCCGCCTGAAGCAGGTGAGCGGCCGAGTGATTCGCCATCACGCGCCGCCGCGCCGCCTCGTCCACCTTGAGCGCCACACGCTCTCCGATTTTGAAAGCCGCCGCGTTGCCAACCTTGTGCGCAATCACTCCCGCAATCTTTTGCACGTCGAGAACCGCCTGCCCGCCAAGCGTTCCGACGTCTGCAACTTGCCCACCCGATTCGGCATAGAAAGGCGTCGCGTCCACCACAACATAGTCGCCAAGCACAGCCTGCACCACTCCCTCGCCGACAAGCGCGTCATAGCCCGTAAAGCGGGTTTCCCCCGACGCCTCGCGTATGTCGTACCACGCCTTGTCCGTGCCGCCAACGCCCTTGAAAGCCGAGGCTCCGCGCGAACGCTCGCGCTGCTTCTCCATCTCGGCCTCGAACCCGGCCACATCAACGCCTATTCCGCGCCCGCGCAAAATGTCGGAGGTCAAATCCAAAGGAAAACCGTAAGTGTCATAAAGCTTGAACGCCGCAAGGCCGGACAGCACGCCGCCAGAGGGCAGTTCCGCAACCTCCGCCTCGAGTATCTTTATGCCGGACGCAAGCGTCGCGCCGAAATTCTCTTCCTCGGTCTTGATTGTCGATTCGATAAGCGCCGCACGCGAGCCAAGCTCCGGGTACGCCGCACCCATGTTCGCACGCACGCTCGCCGCCATTTTATACATGGAAGGCTCCTTGACGCCGATAAGGTTCAGGTGCCTAAGCGCCCGCCGCATAATGCGCCGCAAAACATACCCGCGCCCCTCGTTCGAGGGCAGCACACCGTCCGCGATAAGGAACGAAATCGCGCGGATATGGTCGGCAAGCACGTTGAACGAAACCGCGTTCGCCTCCGTCCGCCGCACCCGCGCAACCTCCTCTATGTCGGCGATGATGCGCTTGAAAAGGTCAAGGTCGAAGTTGCTCGAAACGCCCTGCAACACGGCCGCGATTCGCTCGAGCCCCATGCCCGTATCGACCGACTTCTTGCCCATTTCTTCCGTATGCCCGTCCGGGAAAGTCTCGAACTGCATGAACACGTTGTTCCAGATTTCAAGGTATCGGTCGCCGTCCTCGTCCTTGGTTCCCGGCAGCCCGCCGAACACGGAATCTCCCTGGTCATAGAATATTTCCGTGTCGAACCCGTTCGGCCCCACGTCGCCCATTGCCCACAAATTGCCCTCGATGTCGATTATGCGCGAGTCGGGAACGCCCGCGATTTTGCGCCATAGCACGCGCGACTCGGTGTCCGTCGGATACACCGTGAACCAAAGTTTTTCTTTTGGAAGGCCAAGCACACGCGTCAAAAGCTCCCACGAATAAAGGATAGCCTTTTCCTTGAAATAATCGCCGAAGCTCCAGTTGCCGAGCATCTCGAAGAAAGTGTGGTGCCGCCCGTCGTACCCAACATTGTCAAGGTCGTCGTGCTTGCCGTTTATGCGAATGGATTTTTGAACGGAACAAGCGCGCGCATACGGCCGCGTCTCCTTGCCCGTGAACACGTCCTTGAACTGCACCATGCCCGAGTTGGTGAACAAAAGAGTAGGGTCGTTGTCCGGGATAAGGGATGACGAGGGTACAAGCGTGTGCCCCCTTTCTACGAAAAAGTCAAGGAAAGTCTTGCGTATGTCGTCGAGGGTGTGCATTTCTGCCTCCGATGTTTTCTTTTTATTCTAACGGGGTTTTGCAAAAATTTCAATTATTTTTATTGCCGGCCAGTAGGCTCGCGGAAAGGAAGCCGTCAATCTCGCCGTCAAGCACCGCCGCGATGTTCGAGGTCTCATGCCCCGTGCGCAAATCTTTCGCCATCTGATAAGGCTGCATCACATACGAACGGATTTGCGAGCCCCAGCCGATTTCGCTTTTCGTGGCCTCTGCCGCATCCTTCTCCGCCTGACGCTTCTCGAGCTCGAGGTTGTAGAGCCGCGAGCGCAACATGCTCATCGCCATGTCCTTGTTCTTGAACTGCGAGCGCTCGTTCTGGCATTGAACAGCGACGCCCGAGGGAATGTGCGTAATCCGCACGGCCGAGTCGGTCTTGTTCACATGCTGCCCGCCCGCACCCGACGCGCGAAAGGTGTCGATCCTAAGGTCGGCCGGGTTGATGTCGATTTCGATTTTGTCGTCAACGATAGGGTAGACCCAGACGCTTGCGAAACTCGTGTGCCGCCGCGCCGAGGAATCAAACGGCGATATGCGCACCAACCGGTGTATGCCCGATTCGGACTTGAGCCAGCCATATACGTTCCGCCCCGATATTTCGATAGTGGCCGATTTTATGCCCGCTTCTTCTCCGTCGTGCTGGTCGATTAAAAAGACCTTGTGCCCATGCTTTTCCGCCCACCGCTGATACATGCGGAGAAGCATTTGCGCCCAGTCCTGCGCCTCGGTTCCGCCCGCGCCCGCATGGATTTCCAAATACGCACCGTTCGCATCCGCCGGGCCAGATAACATAAGGTCAAGCCGCTCCGCCTCAAGCCGCGCCGCAAGCGCGACAAGCTCCGCCTCCACCTCTTTATCTTCCGGCGCCATTTCGGCAAGCTCGGCAAGAGCGGCCAAATCCCCCTCCGCGCGCTCAAGCAACCCGAGCTTTTTCTCTATTTCCGACTTTTCCTGGAAAAGCTTTTCCGCCCGCTCGCGGTCGCTCCAAATATCCGGCGCCGCAACCAACGCCGAAATCTCGCCAAGCCGCGCATTCAAAGCGCCAAGGTCAAAGACACCTCCGAATGTCGGCGGTCATGGCTTGGATGGACTTTATAATCTCGTTCATGATAAGCCTATTCTATGATTTCCCTGCATTTTGTCAAGTATCCGTTGACAAGCAGGCTGTCCCCGACCTCAAGCTTGGACATAATCCTAAGCCTGTCGTCGCTAAGTTTAAGTATCTGGCACATACCGTTGCTTGTAAGTATGAACACATCGTTGTCCACAACGGAATCAAGGAGAGCCAACACCTCCGTGGCCGAGGAATGCGCCCGCCCGCCAAGCCCGATTATAATCTGATTATCAAGCTCGTCGCGATAGCCCTCGTCCCCGATGTCCTCGTTGATGACGATGTTTATAAGCCTCGCCCGCGCGGTCGAAATGTTGCGCACATTGTCGACAAGATACACGTAGCCGATTTTCTCCTGCTCGCCGCGCTGAACGTTCGGATAAGGATTGCCAAAGTCGTCCACGGCCTTGTATTTCTGCCTCGCCTGCACCGAGCCCGGCAGGTTTATCTGGATAAGCGGCTTTTGCTGATAAGGCACGGCCATAGTGGGCGGAGTAGGGTTCTGGGCGACCGGCTGCCCGGTGATTATCGCGTTCTCCGCGCGCGAGCCAAGCTGCGCCCCGAACTGGTTCACGAACCCCTTCTGCATTTCGTGCAGAAGATTCCCGCGCGTGTCCGGCGTGAACTTGTTGAACTCCACAAGGTCATAGACGGCATCTTCTCCGCACGCCGCCTGGGCTGTATAGATATAGCCCGCAAGCACCGCCTCGACCGCCGTGCGCCAGTTGCTTGCCTTGTTCGTGAACTGCATCGAGGCATAGTTGTCGATTATCTGCGGGAGGTTCGAGAACCCTATGTCCCCCGCCTTCGAGAATTTGTTTGCCACCTCCGGCTGATCCCCGCACGAGTGTTTCATAAGGCTCTCGAACTCGAAAAAATTGCCGTCATGCGCGATTGCCGCGGCATAGCACTTCTTCGCGGCGTTGAGCTTTTTTGTGGCCGCCAGGCACTCGCCCGAGCCTTTCGTGGCCGCATTCTCGACCACCGAACGCGAGCCGTACCACCGGTCAAGCGCATAGGATTTGAACGGCGCGCAGGTCTTGAGGAACGGCGCCACTTTGCGCGTGTCCATGGTGCCCGCGATTTTCATCTCCATTATGTCGTAAAGCTCGGCCGCGGTTTTGTGGTCGCAGTCGGCATAGACCCCGCCCTCGTGTATTTTTACTGTGTTGAAGCATTCGGAATCAAGCGCGGCGATGAACTTTGTCGCGCAGTCCTCTTTTACCGAGTCGTTGTTGGTCTTGCGCGAGCTGTTGCCCGAGGATTTCTTGGGCGTCGCCCGCGCGGCCATAGCCTCGGGCGCGAACGCGGCAAGACAAAGAATAGTGGTCAAGAATCTGAACATAGTCCTCTCCTATAAGGTTCATTATACCATATTTTATGGCCCTGAGCAATTATATTTGCAATTTTCCTCTTGACAAAAATATATAAAAAGTCTATTTTGTCCAAAATCGACCAAACAAGGGGTGTAAAATGGACAAGAAAGACAAGAAGAAAATAGGAAAAACCCTGGCTGCCGTGGGCAAGGGCGCGGCACTTACGCTTATCGCGGGCGGACTTGCCGCCGTCGCGCTTGAGCTTGAGTACTGGGGCATATATCCACAAGAAATCGACTGGACGGCGTTCCGGACTGTCATAGAGGGAGGCGAAAGCTTAGTGATAGTGCCGTTCACGGACGGCTCCGAAATCGGATACTTTGCCTCTGAATTGTTTTCAAGCCTTATGGTGAAAGGCGGCGCAAGCATAGCCGCCGGCGCCTTGGCCTTCGCCGCCGTTAAATCCAAGATTGGCGGGCTCAAGTCCGCGCTTGGCTCTGTCAAAGGCAGGTTCAAATCCGCCGAGGCCAAACGCCAGGACGCCATTCTAGACTACGCTCTCGCCCGCCGCGCCCGTATGGAAAAGGACGAGGCCGATACGCTCGAGGGCGTTGATTGCCCGCTTGCGATAGACTCCGTGAAAACCACCTACGCGATTGAATATGCCAAGCTCGACGCCATGGTGTTCGACAAACGCGGCCAAAAAGAGATTCTGAAAGTAATAAAAAGAAGCCGCACCAAAGAATAATACAAACTTTCAGTGCGCGAAAATATCCACCTCGCCCCACCCGGCAAGGTCAAGCTCGACTCTAGTGGCAAGGAACGCGAAGCATCGCCGCGCAAGCTCGCCCCGCCCCTCGCGCTTTAGCCGCCGCTCCATCTCGTCCCTGATTCGGTGCAGGTAGATGACATCGTTCGCCGCATACTCGATTTGGCGCTCCGAAAGCTCGCCCGCCCAATCGCTCGTCTGCTCATCCTTGTTTAGCTCCACGCCGAAGAACTCCGCCACCACCGCTTTAAGCGAGTGCCGGTCTGTCGATGTACGACAAAGCCGCGACGCAATCTTGGTGCAGAACACGTTTTCCATGGTAATGCCGAGGCACTTGCGAATCATCGCCATGTCGAACCGCGCGAAGTGGAAAATTTTCTGTACCGACTTGTCGGACAGGAGCGCGCGTAGATTCGGACACTTGTACGGCGGCGCGACCTTTATAATATATACTCGGCCCGAGGAATCGGCAAGCTGGACAAGGCAGAGCCTGTCCCGCACGAGCGAAAGCCCGGTCGTCTCGGTATCTATCGCGACCGATTCTTTGAATTTCGCCGAGGCGCCAAGGTCGCCCTCTAAATATATGATTTTATTGCCCATTTTAATCTCCTGCAAAGATTATATGGTAAAATATGCAATATATCAACAAAACTCTTGTCAATAACAAATGTCGTCAACAGCAAATATATAATTTTCCATATTGCAAAAAAATCTTTCAGGCATTAAAGTCGGTTCCGTATCGAGCTGAAGGAGCTTGGATACGGAGAAAGGGAAGACGGAGAGGAGAGTTTAAGTTGAGTACCGGCGCTATCGCTTGGAAAGATGAATGCCTGCGTCCTGCGGCGGCTTCGGCCGCCAATCGGGACGCATCCGTCCGTAATGAAAAAGTCTGGCTTGAAATCCAAGATACTGTTCAAAAAAGCGTGCCCGCGCGGGAATATTCCGCGTGGCTGGCTCCGCTTTGTTTTGACAAGATTGACCTTGGCACTCTTTACTTGAAAAGCCCGACACGTTTCATTGCGGATTGGGTTCGGCGGAACTACTCCTCTCTACTCTTGTCTGCGGCGGCCGATTTCGGCGTCGAGAAATTGAGCGTCTCGGTCGGAACGCTCATGGCCGCCAACGATTCGCCCGCCGAAAAGAACGAGGCCGAGGCGGCACGCGCCGCGCCTGAAATTGCCGGACCAGCCAACTCCGGCATGATAGGCTCAAAGGTGGCCGGACGCTGCACGCTCGAGGACTTCATGGATTCGCCGGGGAACACGCTCGCCTCTGCCGCGATTCGCCGCATGCTGGCCGAGCCGCACCCCTCCTATAACCCGGTCTTGATACATTCCGATTCGGGCTTGGGCAAGTCTCATCTTCTACAGGCTTTCGCCAACGCAGCCGAAGGGCGCCGTGTGATATACACGACCGCCGACGGCTTCATAAACGGCTTCGTCAAAGCTCTTCAGGACAAAGAGGTATTCCGCTTCAAGGAGGACTTCAAGTCCGCCGACGTCCTGCTCGTCGACGACGTGCACCACTTCGTCGGCAAGGAGAGTAGCGCGCGCGAGCTTTTCCACATCATAGATTTTTATGTCTCCACAGGCAAGCAGGTGGTTTTAAGCGCCAACGCCTCGCCGTTCAAGATAGAGGGCCTGAACGAGTCGCTGAAATCGCGAATCTGCCACGGCCTGATTCTCGACATCGCGCCCGCGGATTATGACCTTAGGCTCAAGTTCATAAACGCCCGCGCCGCCGCGCTCGAACTGAAATTTCAGGACGGCGTGGCCGAGTTTTTGGCCTCGAAAATAAGCGCCTCGATTCGCGAGCTCGAGGGGGCAGTCAACCGCCTCTCCGCGCACAGCGTCCTGCTTGGCGAAATGCCGACCATGGGCAACATCAGGAAGACGCTCGCCGACATCCTCGCATACAACACGAAACCCGTCGCAATCGCAGATATTAAAAAGGCCGTGGCCGAGGCGTGGAATATTACCGTCGCCGACATCGATTCGACCCGCAAACAGCAAAGCATTGCCGTTCCGCGCCAAGTCGCGATGTACATAGCGAAAAACGCAACTAGCAAGTCGCTTCCCGAACTCGGCCGAGCCTTCTCCCGCGACCACGCGACCATTATCTATGCTATAAAAAAAGTCCAAACCCTAATCGCCACCAATCCCAAACTCGCCGAAATCATAGAGGATATAGAGAAGAGGGTAGGTTAGTTATTCTTCTTGTTTTGAGCAAGTATAGTTATCATTATTGAAAGTACTTACATACCTGACGCCATAACCGTTTTTGCAGTTGATACGTAGGCAACTTTCTTTGTCTTCACTGCAATTGAAACCATTGTTTCCGCTTCCGTTAGCGCGGCAAATATATTCGACATTTTCTACATTGAACATGGCATTTTTCAACATACCTGAGAAATCGGATAGGGCTTTTACAGGTTGCAGTCTTCCAGTCATTTTATATTCCACATTCATTATGCACGAATTTTGAGACGCACTTTGAGTCATTATTCTTTCTATGCTTATTTCTCCGCTCGCTCCCCCGCGTCCGCCGTTCCCGCCGATCTTTGAATAAAGATTGCCGATGCATTGCTGCATGGATGGCTTGTCGTTCCAGTTCGGCACCTGCGAGTTGCAGCAGTATCCGGTGTATCCCTGCCCGCACGGCTTGCCTGCCAACAGACCAGTAAGTATGCCAAGCTTCCGGCTCGCATGCTGCAGGTCATTGTTGTTCGTGTTCGCGAAGCTAAGCAGGTTTTGGACTTGCGATAGACAGCTGCTTATGCCAGATGTGTCCCCCGCCACCGGGTCGTTCTTACAGACATCTTCAATCTTCGGCTTCTGCCCGAATCCGCCGCCAGAGCCCTGATTCTCCATACTATCCTGCACGAACGCGACCTTTATTTCGGCTTCATTGAGAGCGAAGTCCGTTTGCACGACCGCAGTAAGCACGCGAAGCGTAAGCTCGTTCGCCTGGTTCCCGACGCCGCCAAGCATGCTCGCGCTCGAACTTTTCCCGGCCAACAACGCGGCAATCGCCGGCTTGTCCGTGTGCTTGTCGAACTCCTTGCAAATCCAGCCCTCGGTCTTCACGGGCGCGGCCTCCTCGCGCACGATGTCGCCGTTCTCGTCGAACTTCATCTTGGACGATTTCGTGCTCGAGCCGAACGTCGGCATGGTCGTCATTCCCGCGCAAAGGGTCGAGCAAGTCGTCGTCAAAGGCCCGACATATTCCTGCATTTTCGAGAGCACATCGTCGATGTACCCCTGCGCCTCGAACAGCTTCTCGATTTTCCCCGAGTCGAGGGTTTCCTGCGATTCGTCGTCCGCATTGTTCGATTCGATTTTGGCAATCGATTCGCCAAGCCGCGCCGAAGTCGAGGATAACGCGCGATACGCATTCTCAAGCTCCGCACGCACGGCGTTTTCCTTGACGTCCTTGGTGCACTTCCAGTCCTTATAGCTTCCGCCGTTCTTGTCATAGTACCGGCTGGCAAGCTTGACCGCGCCGGACTTTGTGGCGTTCGTCGCGCATTTCTGACCTGAGGTTTTGCCACCCTCGTTTTTCTCTTCCGAGGTATCCATCCCGCCCCAACACCACTTGCACGTGCGTCCGTCGTTCAGGAATTCGCACTGCAGCTCGCCCTCTATTTCCGGAGTATCGACTTGCGGCGGCGCGAAGTTCATAATATTGGAGGTGCCCTCCGTCCCGTCCGTAGGTTTTATGCCAAGCAGGGTGAATAGCTTGGTCGTGGCCGCGCGCGCGTCGGCAAGCCCCTTTTTCGCGTCGGCAAAGGTATTGGAAAGAGCAACGTTCGGCTTGGCGTTCTTGATGTCCAGAACCGCCTGCTTCTCCGCCGCCTTCGCATCCGCCACGGCCTTGCGCTCGTTCGCCGCACGCTGATTCTCAAGATCCGCCGCGGCTTTAAGCTCGGCCTGCTTCATCCGCTCGGCGCTGGCGGACTTCTCGCGCTCGACCTCCGCTGCCGCCTTTGCCTGAGCTTCTTTCGAGCGAGCCTCCGCAGCCGCCGCGTCCGCGTCCGCTTTCGCAAGCTCGGCCTCGTGCGCGCGCTCCGCCTCCGCCTGCTCCTCTCTTATGGTCGAGGCCATGGATGAGGCCATCCCCGCGATGGTCGAGGCGCATTGGTACGGCAGGAATTTGTGCTCGGCTTTCAGGCAGCCATAGAATAGCTCGCGGTTTCCGGTCGCGCTCGAGCACGCCCCGGCCGAGTTGCAGTTCGCATCTATGCAGGCGTTGATGACCGGCTCGCACTTGCTGCTGCGGTTGGTCTTGTCGCACTCGGCGAGGAGCTTTGCGCACTTCGCACCGTTCGCAGTGAATTTAAGGGATTTGGCGGAGAAGAAGGAAAGACACGTGTCGCAGTCCGCGATAAGCTTTTTTTTCGCCTCCTGCTCCTTGGCCTTGTTCTTTGGCGCGGCCGAAATCGGCGGGGCAAGCATGAAGCCCGCCGCCGCCAGCATTGCGAAAATCGTAGTCTTGAACCCTCTCATATCGGCTTGATTATAGCATATTTTTGATGGCCGTACAACAATTTAATTGACTTCCCATGGGGGGGGGTAAAATGCGCCCGTACAACGAAAAGGAGAAACTATGAAGAAAATAATTCTTGCCGCCATTTTGGCCGCAACGCCTGCGCTCGCCCAGCTGAACGTGAATTTGAAACAGCCGACTGTCATCTACGGCAAAGTCATTTCCAAGCCGTTCAACGCCGGCGACAGGGTAGGGTGCGATAATTCCACTTTCGGCGACCCGGCCAGAGGGTATAAAAAACAGTGCTACGCCTACCCGAACGCCACCGCGCAGGAGGGAGGAACCCTGATAATGCCCGCCGTCGGCAAAGCTTTCTACTGCGTCGCCAACGTGAAGAATGTCTCGGGCGCCACGTTCGATTGCGATAACAAGACGTTCGGCGACCCCGCAAACGGCCTAAGGAAAAAATGCTATAACATCCGCGGCGAAGAAGTCGCGGACGAGGACCAAAAAGGCATCTCGGCAAGCAGGCTCAAGTAGTTTCCCCTTTACACCGCGCCGGTTTTTTGGTATCATGGAGCGCAAGGAGAAAACCATGAAGAAAGAATTTTTTGCGGCCGCAGCCGCGCTTGCGCTCCAATCCTCGCCCGCTTCCGCCGCGAACGAGAAGCATAATGTCATCTACGGCGCTCTCGTGGCGCAAAGCTTTGCCAAGGGTACTGCGTTCAAGTGCGATAACGCCACGTTTATCAAGCCCGACGACAAGGCCAAAATCAACTGCGGCAAGGGCGGAAACATATTCCAGGAGGAGGAATGGAAACGCCGCCAGTGCGAGGAGGAGCATAATAAGGTGAAAGACCCCTTGAAAGACGTCGGCAAAAGGGCCTGCTATTACGAAGGGCGCGAGGTCGCCGCAAACGGCGGGAACTTCACAATGCCCGCGGACGGCACGGTGTTCTACGGCGCCGGGAACATGGCCAAACTCACCTCCGGAGCGCAGAGGATAAACGTCCACTCCTGCACGAACAAGTTTTTCGGCGACCCCGCCTCCGGGGTAAGGAAGTCCTGCTATAATATGGGCACCGGCAAGGTCCTCTCGTCCGAGGGCGGCGACTTTACCCTCGCGCAGTAAAAGAATAATTTATTATTTTTGTTATTATTACCCCTGTGGTATTAGTGTGCAACTCGAAGAGTTGTGCACGAATTCCACAGGCTAAACATATAACTACTTCCTGATTTTCCGCCACTCCGCGCGGTTCTTCTCGTGCGCGTCGAGCGTATCGGCGAACTTGTGCCCGCCCGCCCCGTCCGCCACAAAGTACAAATAGGTGGTCGAGGCCGGGTGCAGGACGGCGCGTATCGACTCGAGCCCGGGGTTGCATATCGCCCCCGCCGGCAACCCGCCGCGCGTGTAGGTGTTGTAGGCCGAGTCCTTGCGCAAATCGCGTGCAAGCAGCCGCCGCCCTCGCATGTCGCCAAGCTTGCCCGTAAGGGTATATACGACCGTCGGGTCGCTCTGCAGCCGCATTTTCTTCCGCAAACGGTTCACAAACACAGAGGCGATGATAGGCCGCTCCTCCGCAATCCCGGTTTCTTTCTCGACAATCGAGGCTAGGACAAGCGCCTCCTGCGGCGAGGCAAGCGGCAGGCCGTCTTCGCGCCCCGCCCACTCGCGCGCAAGCGCCTCTTCCATAGCACCCTTCATGCGCAGGAGGATTTCGTCCTTCGTCGTCCTCTTTTGGTAAAAATAGGTCTGCGGCAGCAGCCAGCCTTCCTCGAGCATGACCGTCCGCCGCCCTGGAAAATCCGCAAGCATCGCCTCGATTTGCAGCAGGGTCTTCCCCTCCGGCACGGTAATGTATCGGTTGTGCGCCCGCCCGCCGAGTATGGTCGAAACCACGCGCCACAGCGACGCTCCCTCGGCTATTTCGTACTCTCCGGCCTGAAGCCGCCCGGCCCGAAACGCCGCATGCGCAAGAACCTTGAACGCGAACTTCGAGCGGACAAGCCCGTCTTCGTAAAGCCGCGCCCCCACACGCTCGAGAACGTCCCCTCGCTCGACCTCGAACAGGGCCGCGCGCCTCGCCTGCGGTACGGCAAACACATATAGGGCAATCGCCATGACGCAAAAAATGCCAAGACCCACCGCGATTCGCTTGAATTTCGACATATGGGAATAATAGCAGAAACGACTTGATTTTTCAACGCTTTTCGCGTACAATTCCAAAGCAAATAACTAATTTATGGAGTTTTTATGTATAATCTCGATAGACGCGTGGTAATAACTGGTATGGGCATAGTCTCGCCCCTTGGCCGTGGACTCAAGCTCAACTGGGAGGACGGGATCTTGAAATCCCGCTCCGGCGTCCGCGCCATACCCTACTTCGACACGACCGATTTCAGCGTGAAGATAGGCGGAATTGTCCCGCACGGCAAAGGCGCTGGCGAGTTCGACGCCGAGTCTGTCGTGCCCGTAAAGGATATAAAAAAGATGGACACGTTCATCCAGTACGCCATCGCCGCCGCCGTCGACGCGGTCGAGGATTCCGGCTTCGCGGCCGAGACCGAGGAGGAAAAGTGCCGCTCGGGCGTGATGATAGGCTCCGGCATCGGCGGCCTCACGACCGTCTATGAAACAAGCGTCAAAATGGCCGGTCAGGAGGATAAAAGCCGCGTCTCGCCTTTCTTCATCCCAAGCGCGCTGATAAATTTGGCAAGCGGACATGTTTCGATTCGCTACGGCTTCAAGGGCCCGAACCACTCGTGCGTCACGGCCTGCGCGACCGGCACGCACGCAATCGGCGACGCCGCAAGGATGATAGCCTTGGGCGACGCCGACGTAATGGTCGCCGGAGGTGCCGAGGCAGCGATAAACCCAGCCGGAGTCGCTGGCTTCGCCGCCGCCAAGACCCTCTCGACAAGGAACGACGCACCCGAAAAGGCAAGTCGCCCGTGGGACAAGGGCCGCGACGGATTTGTTATGGGCGAGGGCGCCGGCGTGGTCGTGCTCGAGGAACTTGAACACGCCAAAAAACGCGGCGCGAAAATCTACGCCGAGGTTGTAGGATACGGCATGAGCGGCGACGCCTACCACATAACCGCGCCCGCATCCGACGGGAACGGCGGCGAACGCGCCATGCGCCTTGCCTTGAAAAACGGCGGCCTCGCGCCCGAGGACGTGGACTATATCAACGCCCACGGCACCTCGACCCCGCTTGGCGACATGATAGAATTCGGCGCGGTCAGCCGCGTGTTCGAAAACGTGCTTGATAAAGTTTCGATGAGCTCGACCAAATCCTCGGTCGGCCATCTGCTTGGCGCCGCCGGCGCAGTCGAGGCCATATACTCGGCCCTTGCGATTCGCGACCAAATCGCGCCCCCGACATTGAACCTCGACGACCCCGAGGACGAGGCGAAGAAGATAGACCTCGTGCCGTTCACGCCCAAAAAGCGCAAGATTGACGTCGCGCTCTCCAACTCGTTCGGCTTCGGCGGCACGAACGCAAGCTTGGTGTTCAGGAAGATATGAGGAAAGTAACGCTAATCGCCGTCCTGCTGTACGCAAGCCCGGTCTTCGCGCTTGACTTCTATTCCGTTGCCAAGGTCAAGGCCGAGGCCAGGGCGGCAAGCGGCTCCGAGGCCAAGGCCCTCGCACTCGAGGCTGCCGGCGCCTCCGCGATGAAGACGGTGGTGCGCCGCCTGCTGCCAAGCGCCGATGCGAAAAAACTGCTTGCCTCCGGCGGCTACGACCCGGCCAAACTGATACGCGGGTACAAGATTGCCGAGGAGAAAACCTCGCCCTCGTCCTACTCCGCGCTTATCGACGTAAGCTTCGAAAAGTCCGCCGTGAACGGGTTCATCGAATCCCGCGGCTTCACGCCAAGCGACACCGAGCCCGAACCGGTCAAAATCAACGGCCCGCTGGAAAAGCAGTACGCGGTTATGGAGGCGGCCGAGAACGACCCGGCCAATATCGTGAAATTCACCTCGACCGGCGAGGGCCGCGATATAGAGATTCTGCCACACGAAACGCCCGAGGCCGCGGTGATTCGTATGAACGACATCGCGAAATCCTGGCTCGCGCTGCAGGAGGACGGCGGCGTGGTTCAGGTGCTTGTGCGACTCTCCGGCCTCGACGATTGGGTTGGGAAAGAGCGTCGCCTTGCCAAGGTCGGCGGGATAAAGGAAATGCACCTCTCCGCGCTCAAATACGACCGAGCCCAACTCTCGATTCGCCCGGCCACGGACGCCTCCGCGCTCCTCCTCGCGCTCTCGAAGGCTGGCTTCATTGCCGAGTCCCGCGGCGGATATATAATTGTGAAATAATAATGAAGCAAAAAATCCCGGGGTGTCCCCGGGA
>JAISGI010000028.1 GCA_031263095.1 Rickettsiales bacterium
TTGAGGCCGGAATTTTGGCCGCGGTTTCCTCGAACTTTTCCATATTGCCCGAACGTCGGTACGCGTCCGCGCGCATCAAAAGCGCTATGTCCATATCCGGCTCCAAGGAGAGCGCCATGTCGAGATAGAGCGCGTACACGTCCGCGGTGTCGAACCGGTTCAGGGAAAGTATCCCGTTCGCAATCTCGAACAAAGCGCGGGCAAAACCTTGGGACGGCGTGGGCGCGGTGTCGGGCTCGTATCCATCCTCGCCAACCTTTTTCGATAGCATCTGAAACGAAACGGAGGAGGGCGCCTTTACGCGGAAATTCTCCATCAGGGAGAGCGCTTTCGCCCGGTCGCCACGGCGCATATAGAAATCGACCGCGGCCTTGGCCTCGGACGCGTCGAGCCAATAGGCGGCGGCTTCGCCCCACAGCTCGGCCGCATAATCCTGCTTGCCAGCAAGCTCGGCCATCCAAGCGAGGTGTACAAGTGCGGTCTTCTCGAACGCCATATTGTCGGCGTCATCATCGAGCAGGCTTATCGCGGCATCCATTTTCCCCTCGGCCATCAAAGTCCAACCCCTGAACAACCGTACTGCGAACGAGCGGGTAGGGGCGCCGTCCGGGCCCTTTATGTCGCCAAGCAACTTAGAGGCCTCGGCAAAATTTTGCTTCCTGAACTCGCCCACGGCGAGGTATAGCGCCGGGATGACGCCGCCGCGATTTTCCGCCAAGGACTGTCTCGCCCTATCGGCCGCCTCATTCTCACGCCCGGCAAGCGCGTCAAGGATGAACAATCTGCCCAGAAAGTCACCGCCGTTTTGCTCGGCCGCCTGGGCGTAGAAATCCTCGAGTGCAGGCGTGTCGTTCAAAATCTCGGCACGGACGCTCGCCAGATAGAGGCCGTACTTATTCTCGCCAAGCGAGGTACCTATGGCATGCGTGCGCCGCGTCCAGTCGGCGTCCGCCAGAAAGAACGAGGCAAGCGGCACTATCAGGCTCGCGGCTATCATGACTTTTATAAATTTCATTTCACTTTATTCCAAACAAGTGCTATCATTATACCAGAAAGTGCGGCGGATGTAAATATTACTATGGAAAAATTTTCTTTATATATAAAACTGCTGGCCAAATGGGCGCGCGTCCTGAACCTTGTCGCCGAGGGAGAGGATTTGAAGCAGCGGCATTTCGCGGACTCGATGGCTCTTATGCCTTATCTTGGCGGCGGCGATTCCTGCGCCGACGTAGGCGGCAATGGCCGCGAGGAAATTACGGACGTCGGCAGCGGCGCGGGTTTTCCCGGAATGGTCTTGGCAATAGCCGGGCTGCCGGTCGTGCGGCTTGTCGAAGCGGATTCGCGCAAGTACGCATTTCTCGAGGAGGTCAAGCGTGCGTACGGGCTTGATGTCGAAATTGTGAATGCCCGGGTCGAGTCGATTACCGGATTTGCCGCGTCCGTCATCACTGCGCGGGCTTTCGCACCGCTTGGACGGTTGTTTGAATTATGCGGTGGAATATGCTTGCCGGGCACGCGATTCGTATTACTTAAGGGTGTTGGGGTAGAGGCTGAGATTGCCGAGGCGTCGGCGCGGTGGCGATTCGAGCACTCGATACACAAAAAACCCGGCGGATTCGTACTGGAATGCCACAATGTGGGCTTGAAATAATTTTTAGCAAACTCATGGAAATGGGGGGGGGTAAAAGATGTGTACATCCGAATTTGGATTCTCAAGAAAGTCCTTGTCATAAGCCTACATAGCGGGTTCAAGCTTAAAACCAAAAACTGCAATAACCTGAAAATCGTATTCGGCATAGGCGGGTATTTGGAAAGTCCTTGAGTTTGCGAGGGAAATTTGTGCGGTACTGACTGTACTCAACTTTTGTAAATTTTTGCGATTGTTTTAACCGTATCGTCCGGGTGGAAAACTTTTTCCGGGAGCGGTTCGAACAATTTTAATATGCCGTTGTTTGGTGCTACATCTTGCGGGAAAAAATTTGTGCCGTACCGACCGCACCCAACAATCGCGGAATTTGCAAGCAAAATTGCCTAAAAACGGCAATTTTACGGCAAATTCTAGCGATTGTTTCACGTGAAACAAAAGTGAATCATGCGCCTAAATTTGTTTCATGTGAAACAATTTAACTTAGATGAAAAACAAGTTTTACATTTTTCCCTTGCATATTTTGCCAAGAATCGATATATTTTCTATTGAGAGGAGTGAAAATATGTTTTCAAAAACCAAAATAATCTCTATCACAAATCAAAAAGGCGGGGTGGGAAAGACGACTACGGCGATAAATCTTGCAACCGCTCTGGCCTCGGTCGATAAAAAAGTCCTTATTATAGATTTCGACCCTCAAGGAAATGCCAGCACCGGGCTTGGCATTGCGCAGAACAACCGCAGTATCGATTCGTACTCGCTCCTATTTGGCAAAAACTCTATCGAAGAGGCGATACAGAAAACCAAAATCCAAGGACTTGACGCGATTCCAGCCTCTATCGACCTGTCGGCGGCTGAAGTCGAGCTTGCCCAAGCGCCGGAGAAGACTCTGCGCCTTAAAGCCCTGTTCAACAGTTCGCCATCGCTTGGCCGGTATGACTTTATCTTTATAGACTGTCCGCCGGCGTTGGGCTTCCTTACCCTAAACTCGCTTGCCGCGTCGGACAGCGTGCTTGTTCCCCTGCAGTGCGAATTCTTCGCCCTCGAAGGAGTAAGCAACCTTATGAACACAATCCAGCTTGTCCAAGGAAATGTGAACCGCGCGCTTGAAATCGAGGGCGTAATCCTTACCATGCACGACAAGCGCAACAGTCTTTCGTCCTTGGTCGAAAAAGATGTACGCGAGTGTTTTGGCGAGCTTGTCATGAAGACCGTCATACCCAGAAACGTCCGGATTTCGGAGGCGCCGTCGCATGGAAAGCCGGTCATATTATATGATTTCGATTGCGTAGGGAGTCAAGCGTACATCAACCTTGCGGCGGAGTTCCTTATGAAAAACGATGGCCGCGGGCTTAAAATGGCGGCGTAGAAATGATAAAAATCGGCGCAAAATACAGGCATTATAAAGGCGGACTTTACCAGGTCGTCGCGTTTGCGCAGCACAGCGAAACGCTTGAGAACCTGGTCGTGTATCAGGCGCTTTATGGGGAACGGAAGGTATGGTGTCGGCCCGCGGCTATGTGGGAAGAAGATGTGAACGGTAGGCCGAGGTTCGAGATTTTAATCGAAAAACGCCGCGCATTTTCGATTGGAAAATATGAATAAAACTTTGGCGGTATGTACTGCAAAGTTTTACGGTTTGGGGATATGTATGGACAAGAAATTAGACTTCGGGACGCTTATCGACTTTATCAAATTCGAGAATGCGCGGCTTGACAAACTTCACAGCTTCGTGAGCTTCAAGGAAAACGTGTTTGCCATAATGACCAAACTTATGGAAGAGAGCGGCGAGCTTGCCAATGAAGTTTTCATCAAACTTGGCCACTGTCGCCCGGACAAATTAAAGCCCGAGGGGAACGACGACGCGCTTGCCAAAGAGCTTGCGGATAACGTGATAGTCCTTTTCCTTTTGGCAGACAAGCTTGGCATAGATATAGAGTGGGCGATTGCTACGAAGCTTGAGATTATAAAAAAACGCGACTATGCGCGTGAGGGCGGCAAAACTTACCTCGGAATAGTGGTACAGCAGAGCCTTGAAAACCCGGCTGAATCCCTTGGACTCAAAATCCTTCGGACGCGGGCGAGCGAAGATTGGACACTATTATATATAGAGGTGGACGAGGCCGGGCTTGGCGTGGTGCAGGCGCACCTTGCCCACGGGTGGTATGCCCATTTTGCCTCGGGCGACGATGGCGTCATCATATTCAAGGAAAAGATTTTCCATGTGGACGTTCGCGACAGGCGGACATTTGAAGAGGCAGTCAAATACGGCAAGTCGGTCGGGATTCCGGAAGAGCAGCTTGACTTTCCTTTCGAGGAGCTTGCGTGCGGTGAGGTGTGTTGAATGGCCAATATAACGCTTGTTTTGCCGGATATGAAATACAAGGACGGCGTTATTGCTGCGGCGCGGGAAGTTTTGGCGCAGCCGTCTTACACCCTGTCCGAGGCGTGGTACGTAAAGCTTGGCGCGAATGCGACGGATGAGGAGTTCGCAGCGTTCGTGCGGAAAAAACTTGATGAAATGAACGGCGTCAACATACCGGAGGGGTGGGTGCCGGGAACAACCTTTTGGATTATGGATGAAGACGGATATGCCGGTCGAATCTCGCTCAGGTACCGGCCAATCGTGTTCGGGCATATCGGATACGACATACGGCCGAGCAGACGAGGGCGGGGATATGCGAAGGTAGCTCTGCGCCTTGTCCTTGCCGAGGCCGCGAAAATGGGTATCAAAGAGGCTATGCTTACCTGCAACGAGAACAATGTCGCCTCGCGTCGAAACATCGAGGGCGCTATGGCCGAGTATGGCGGGCACATGCTTGAGCCCATAACTATCCCACTTGGCGACCCGAACTATGCAGGGCAGGGACAAGAGCTTCGCTTTATGATAAACACCGAAAAAGAGCCGGGAAAATGAATATCGAAAATGCAAATATTTGGATAGAATGCTTCAAAACCGCGTGGCTTGGCAAAGACTTGGTCGCCATCGCCGACATATTCAAGGACACCACGGCGTACTATGAAACTCCGGATTCGGAGCCTTTTCGTAATATAAATGACATCCTTGCCCAATGGGAGGACATAAAGCCACTTGATTGGCGAGCTTTGGATGTTAAAGTCAAATCCATTACCGGGTCGGATGTGGTTATGGAGTGGTCGTTCGTGTGCGTTGAGCCGGACGGGCAAGTGCTTGAAGAAAATGGCGAATACCTTGTGAAATTCGATGAATCCGGCCGAAAGTGCCTTGAATTCGTCAGGAAAGTAGAAAACAAACGGGAGAAATGAAAATGGAAAAGAACACTTCACGCCTTGGCGTCGGGCTTAAAGGCCTTTCTACATTCTTCGACAAACCGGCTGGAGAGGGCACGGTGTTCGAAGCTCCGGTCATGTCGGCGCCCGAGGAGTTCAACCCTGCCGCCCCTGTGGCGGAAGCACCTATCGCAACCAAGAATGGCGAAATCGTCTATATCCCCATTGGGAACATAGTTCCCAACCAGGATCAGCCACGGCGGCATTTCGACGAGCAGTCTATACGCGAGCTTGCCAAGTCTATCCAAGAGTCGGGCCTATTACAGCCAATTCTTGTGCGCAAAAAAAGTGCGACTACCTATGAAATCGTCGCTGGCGAGCGGAGGTTCCGGGCCTCGCAGATGGCGACCCTGCCCACTGTACCAGCTATCGTCAAGACGCTTTCCGACAAGCAGTCGTTCGAAATCGGCATTATTGAGAACGTTCAGCGCGAGAATCTGTCGCCAATCGAGGAAGGGCTCGGGTACAAAAAGCTTATCACCGATTTCAGCTATACGCAGGAGGAGGTTTCGAACCTTGTCAAAAAGTCGCGGCCTTATATAGCGAACATCCTACGCCTGCTTACTCTGCCGGCCGAGGTGCAAGGCATGATTGAGAAAGGCGAGATACCTTATACTGTTGCGCGCACGCTTGTCGGAGCGAAAGACCCTGTGGCTGAGGCAAAGGCCATAGTCTCGCAAGGACTGAACGCACGCGAAGCGGAGAAAGCGCGTGGCTCGAAACCAAAGCGGCCGCGGACGGAGCGGGAAATCGACCCCTCAATCGGCGCTTTACAGGAGAGCATTGAGAAAAGCCTTGGCGTGCCGGTCGAGATAAAGGCCAAAGGAAGCAAGGGCGAGATAGTCATACGCTTTGCCAACCTACAGGAGCTTGACGGTTTGGTTTCGAAGCTAAGCATGTCTTAAATACACTCAATCGAAAAGTCGCTACGCTCTTTTTCGATTGGAAGTATGAGTAAAAAAGACAGGGGAACCCCGCCTTTTTTACATCCTTAAATACTTATAAATAAATATTATTTAATATTTGTTTTTATTATTACCCCTGTGGGATGTGTTTATTGAATTTCATTAGTGTTGTTATGCATAGAATTTTTCTGTTGCTGGTGTTGCTAAATCCTTGAATCCCCCTATGTTTTTATTGTTTATACACAGAGGAGTCATGAAACTTCTAAACTATGCACGTGTTGAGCAAAATGTATGATTTTGCGCCGATTTTGTTGCCATTGAGAAATCTTATGGTTTATCCACAGGATATACACATGTTTATACCCAGCTAAATTGTTGACTTTTTGGATTTATCTTATTATTATTCCTATTGTTAAAACAAGGAGAAGCTTATGAAATATATTTTAGCACTTTTAACCGCCATTACGTTGCCGATTATGGCGCAAGCGCAATTCACCGGCCCGTCTAACAAGCTTGCGGCGTCGACTGTCGCTGAGGCTAAAAACATGCGCGATGAGACACATGTCGTTTTGGAAGGCGTTATTGAAAGAAAGATAAAACACGAACGTTATCTGTTCAATGACGGCACGAACACTATTGTCCTTGAAATAGACGACGATGTTTGGCTTGGGCTGAATGTTTCGGAAACCGACCGCGTTCGCGTATTCGGTGAAGTCGACCGCAGCATGTTCCGCGACACCAAGGTCGATGTCGAAACAATAGAAATCATAAAATAGAAGCTTGTTGGCTGGGGCGCAAGGATTCGAACCTCGATAAAGGGAACCAAAATCCCTTGTCCTGCCGTTAGACGACGCCCCAAAAGCAATCACTTGAAAGTTGCCCTCGCTTTGCTCGGGTACTTTCAAGTGGAAAGTATGTGTGAAAAAAACGGGGAGACCCCGATTTTTTCACGGCCTATTATATTTTATGAGTTTTTTAAGTCAAATTAAAAATTGGCTGTGTCATTTTCTTCGCAAGAGATTTTTTCTCCTTTTACAACCAACAAACCGCCGTTTATAGGATCCAGATAAAATAGTATATTTCCGTTTTCCTTAGTGCTTTTACCGCTGTTTTCCATCATACGGTACGCGAACTGGCTATACATCTTTTCAAAAGTACCGTTTTTGGTTGTGACAGGCTGGGCCAAATGAACGGAAGACGTCATAAAATATTTCAAACCGATTTTTTCTTTGCCGTTGGGTAGTAAGTTTATTATATCCCAGCCTATGCCGCCGTCTACAATAAACTCTTGTCCGCATCTATAGCTCCACCGCCTATTTTTTATTCCAAAGGAACCGCAGGCGGAAACAAGCGCCAAGATAATTGCAGCTATTATAGGATTAGTTCTCATCTTTTGCTCCTTTTATAAACTATGGCTGGGGTACATGGATTCGAACCACGATAAACAGAACCAGAATCTGTTGTCCTACCGTTAGACGATACCCCAAAAAATACTCAATCGAAAAGTCGCGCTCGCCTAGCGGCTCCGCTCTTTTTCGATTGGAAGTCTTGTGTATAAAACCTACGGAAACCGCAGGTTTTATACAGCTCATTATACGCGTGGTTTCGGTTTAGTCAAGAAATAAACTTGCTTTTGGCGGTAGGGTTTGGTATAATCCCTCCAAAGGAGGGAGGGTGAGAGAAGAGCTCCTGAAATCGGTGGCGGCGCCAAGCCGGCTGTTCCTTGCGCCGTTCGGCCTTGTCATCATGAACCTTGTCCTGACCATGGTATTCATAGTCGGGCTTTTGGCCTATCACATGGGCGGGTACATCTGGGTTCCTATAGTCACTTTCCTTTTGACCCATCTTGCCCTTGTCGCAATCGGCACTGTCGAGCCGCACATCGACAACATGCTTGCCCTGAAGCTTCAATTCCGGGCGAAGACGCGCAATATGATAAAAGAACCGGGGGATAAATTTGCAGCCTAATGCTATAACATCGCTGTTCTTCGGGCTTTCGGACGGGTACACGCTTGCCGTTGTGTTGGGCATAGTTGGCGCTGGTGTGCTCTCCGCGGTATTTTTAAGCTCGCGCACGGGGTGGTTCCTGCCAAAGCCGTATGACACGCGTCTTGCCGACTTCCTACCGTTCGAGAAAATCCTTGGCGACAGGCGCACCATAATTTGCTCGGACGGGTCGCTTGTCCGCGTATTCAAGTGCGATGGGGCGAGCACGGCTTTTGCGCGTGCCGAGACAATCTCGAACCTCCTTGAATCGCGCAAGCGGTGGATAGACTCGCTCTCGGAAATATCGGTCGAGTGCCGGATATTCACCATACGCGAGAGGGTGCGGAGCGGCCAGTCGCTCGAGCCCGAGAATCGCGTATTGCGCGAAATATCGGAACGCTGGGACAAGGCGCAGGAATCGGTATTCATCAACGCGCACTACATAGTAATCTCGGTCAACGGGCGCAAGGACGCGATGAGCGACCTCGACACTGCTACGTCCAATTTGGAGGCCATGCTGTCGGCATTCGGAGTCAGGGCGCTTAAAGAAGGCGGGGGTGGGGAAAGTCCGCTTGTCTTCTTTGCCCACCTTATCAATCCAATATCACGGCCGAACCCGAGGTCGGAGAATATGGCTTTCGACTCGGTTTCCGAGCTTCTCGTCTCGGACGAGGTGTTCTTTTCCAACAAGGGCGTAATACGCTTCGCGTCCGGCGGGCGGGAAAAGTATATGGCCATTGTCGGCATAAAGCAGCAGAGCAACCAGGTGGACGAGCAGATGCTCTCGGATATTTTGACCCTCAATTTCGAGCTTGTGGTGCTGCACAATATATTCCCGATTTCCAAGTTGCGTGCGCAGCTTCTCTTGGTCAATCAGCGCCGCATGGCAGCATCGACCACATTCTCGCCCGACGTATTGCGGCAGTTTGATGACGCGCTTTCGCTTATCGAGCAGGGGGACGAGGATCATCAGACGCTTGTCAACTATGCCGAGACTTTCTTCGTTGCTGGAAACTCTCCAGCCGAGCTTGACAAGGCGGTGTTCGAAATAGAGAAAATCTGCCGCCTGTATGGAATTGTCCCAGTGCGCGAGGGGTGGGTGGCGGAAGCGTCGTGGTTCTCTCAATTTCCTACTTATGACAAGTATCCTCGTACGTATAAACTCCTGTCCCGGGCGGCGGCGGCATCGTTCAACTTCGAGAAGCAGCCGGAGGGATTTTCGAAATGCGACTGGGGCGACGCTCCTATCGCCATATTCCCCACATACCAAGGAACGGCGTATCAGTTCGAATTCCATGTAAGCGAGGAGCCGGCCGCGGTCGCGCACACTATCCCAATCGGCCCCACGGGGCACGGAAACACGACCCTATACTCTTTCCTTGCGGGGCAATCCATGAAGTTTTCCGACCTCAAGGTGTTTTTCTTCGACCGGCATAGGGGCGCGGAGATATTCACATACGCAAGCGGCGGAGAGTACATCAACTTCGAGGGCGACACCAAGGACAAGGACGCGGTAAAGGGTGGGCGCGCAGCTCATCTGAACCCGTTCCGGATAGAGGACACTGCCGAGAACCGAGCGTTCCTGCGCCGCTGGCTAAAGGAAATAACGCTTGTGAATGATGCGGCGAGCGAGGCGGAAATCGCGCGGGCGGTCACTACCGCGTTCGACTATCTCGAGGCGCCGAAGCGGACTTTGAAAAATTTATATAAGGCCTGTTTCGCGCCGGCGGGAAAAATGAGGCGCGAGCTTTTCCGCTGGGTGGATGACAACCAGTACGGCCTGCTGTTCAATGCGACGGACGATACGCTAGACTTGAGTTCGGCGTTTTCCACGTTCGACTTTACCTATCTGATTGAGGACGAGACGCTTGCCCCGGCGGTCGTATCCTACATCATGAACCGGATTCAGAACATTACAGGGCGCACGGCCAGCCCCTCGCTTATCATCATAGATGAGACGGCGCCCATGCTTGCCAACCCGGAGTTCAGGCGGAATTTCGTTGCCGGGCTTCAAGAGGGGCGGAAAAAGCGTCAAGCTTACCTTGCCGCGTTCCAGCAGCCGAATGTGGTCGATAAACTCGGCATTGGCGAGGTCATACGCGGGCAGTGTCAGACTCACATATTCTTCCGCAATGTGCAGGCGAGGGCGGAGGATTATGCCAACTGGAACCTTACGCCAAAGGAGCTTGCGTTCATTCAGGGCAAGCTTTACAAGGACCTGAAGTATGCGATATTGTTCCGAAAACCCTCGAACAACGAGTCGGTGATACTCAACGTCGATATGAGCGGGCTTGGGCCTTATCTGCAACTCTTTAATTCCGGACGGAAAGCTGTGTTGTTGGCGGCGGAGTTGAGGAAACTTCATGGGGACAAATTTGTTGAAGTTTATCTTGACCAAGTTTCTTAGCTTATTTGTTATGTTGTCGGCGGTTGGCGCGTTTGCGGCGGAGGATTGTTCGCGTTATGGCGGGGAGCCGGAGGTACTTGTGGAAATTTCGAGCCCTGCGCCTGTCGTGCATGCGGCACCCGCGCTTGCTGGTGGAGAAATCGGCTTGACCGAGGCGGACTTTTCCATACAATTCGTCCCTCATGTCGAGCTTTACCCGCAGGGGCAGGGCGCGTGCGTAGCAATCAAGTCCATAGAATTCTTCATCGGGTACAAGTCGCTCAAGATCCTTGTGCTTGCCCGCCACAAGCCTGGGTCGTGCGAATATGGCGTGGTAGTCGAGCATGAAATGCAGCATGTCGAAGCGTATCGGCGGGTGCTTGCGCGGTACGGGCGGCTTTTCGAGGAAGAGCTTCGCATAGCGGCCTTGAGCCTTTCGCAGTCTGCCATATACTCTCCGCGCGGGCGGGCGGCGGATGCGGATAAGGCTATAGACGAGCTTGTCCGCGGGAACCCTCGGATTTTAGCCCTGAAGTCGCGTATGGAAGCGGAGATTGCGGCGGAAAATTCCGCGATAGACACTCAAGAGGAGTATAGGCGGGTGCGGGCGTTGTGCCGGAATTGGTAGTTGAAATCTTGGCGTGTGTTGGCTATAATATGCGGTATGGTACAAAATATCTCAACCGCGACGGCGGAAAAGTTCAGGATAGGCGAGCTTTGCCTCAAAAAATACAAATACTGGTGGGTGTTGTTGCGCGTTAGCCAGGCGACGCTTGGCAGCCTTGTCCTTATCAACACGACCGGGCGCACCGATTTCGGCGATTTGACGGAGGAAGAGGCGGCCGAGCTTGCCCCTATAACCAAGGAAATCGAGGCGGTATTGCGTCGCGTTTTCAGTTTCGATAAAATCAACTATCTTATGCTCCGGATGAAAGATCCGGAGGTGCATTTCCATATAATACCGCGATACTCGAGTCTGCGCACGTTTAACGGGCGAGAGTTTTTGGACAAGAATTGGCCGGTGTTGGGGGATTCGCTCAATAACTCAATTCCAATGAGTGAAGAGGAGCTTATGGGGCTTTATTCATATCTTGCCAAGGAACTCGGCGGGTAGTTTTTTCCTCTTGACAAATCTCATGTGTGTTGTATTTTGCGGTGATGTTCAAACCCGAGGAAGAACCGTCATGGACGCAAGAGGAAAAAAGCATGTATGCCCCGGTTGCGGCGCCATATTCTATGACATGAACAAGCCGGGCGCGGCCTGTCCCCGTTGCGGCAAGAAGACCGACAGCCGCGAGGAGCTTGAGGCCATGCGCAGGCGCAAGCGAGCCGAGGCTCAGGCTGCTGCCGCGGAAGTCAAAATCGAGACCGATGTTCCTGTTGATTCGGACGAGCTTGACGTCACGGACACCGAGGTGTTTTTTGACGACCTTGGGGATGACGACAAACCGCGCGCCCATGGCGACGAGGACTGATTTATTTTCCTTGAATTTAGCTTGGCGGCGATGTAGATTATTCTCGCCCGTGGGGGTGTAGCTCATTTGGTAGAGCGTTGCAATGGCATTGCAAAGGTAGAGAGTTCGATCCTCTTCACCTCCACCACACAACACTCAATTGAAAAATACTACGCTGCGCTTGTCTTTTTCAATTGGAAGTAGGAGTAAAAATTCCAGGGGAACCCCGGAATTTTTACAGTTAGGTTTTTTTGAGCATGTCCGTAAAAATCACATTCGAGGCGCATTCGACGACGTACGACAACGAGGCGGAGCTTGCTTCTGGTTGGAATGACGTGGAGCTTTCGCCCAAGGGTGTGGAGCAGTCGGTCGAGCTTGGTCGCAGGAGCGCCGCACGGAAGTTTGATGCGGTTTTTTGTTCCGACCTTGTCCGTGCGGTCAAGACCGCTGAAATCGCCTTTGCCGGTACTGGTATTCCGATAATCCCGGATATACGCCTGCGCGAGTGCGACTATGGCGAATTTACCCAGCGTCCGGCCAAGGAGGTTTCCGTCGAGAAGCCACGTCGTGTCGATGTTCCCTTTCCGGGCGGGGAGTCTTATAATGATACTACGCGCAGGGTAGGCGAGTTTTTGTCCGACCTCGCGCGCGGCTATGACGGGCGGCACGTACTTATCATTGGGCACCGCGCAACCCAGTATGCGCTTGAGCACCTTATCCTCGGAGTGTCCCTTCTCGATGCGGTTTCGGCCAAGTTCACGTGGCAGCCGGGATGGGAATACGAGCTTGGCTAGCCTGCCGAAAAATTGCGGCGAGATTTTGGGCAGGGTGCGGGCGCTTGTCCGGCTTTACCTTGGCGGCGCGCTTGGCGGAGAGAAGATGCCGGAAGATGAAAACCCGGCGCTTTTGCCCGGATCCGAGCAGAACCTGCTCTATTTTACCCTGCCGATGGCGCTCAACTATCAGCGCGATTCATACAAGCTTTGGGCGGCGGCGAAGAAGACCTTTTCGGACAGTTCCACCCGGTTCGTGTTCGACCTGGCTGCGGTCATGGCCGCTTCCGTCGAAGATGTGCGTGCGGCGCTTGTCAAATATGGCGTCGCGCTTCAACCGAACAGGCATGTCGAGATTTGGCGGCGCATTGCCGGTACTTTTTGCAGTTGTGGGGTCGGCGGGTTTTTCGCCTCGTGCGGTTATGATGTATTGAAAGTAAAGGCGTATATCGCGGAGCACAAGAAGGATTTTCCCTATCTGTCGGGGCCGAAGATACTCAATTACTGGCTTTATGTCATGGGGCGGTATGGCGGATTGGAGCTTGCCGGGCGGGAGCATATTTCAGTCGCGCCAGATACGCATGTCATACAGGCGAGTGTGCGGCTTGGACTGATTACGCCTGATGACGCCGTGGCAGCGGACGCGAGGGAGCGGGTTGCGGAGCTGTGGCGTGAACTTCTTGAAGGTTCGGGTATGCTTCCTATCGACGTACACACGCCGCTTTGGCTTTGGAGCCGGGGCGGGTTCAGGCAGGCTGTCTAGCCCTTACAACTTTCAGCAGTAGGGAAAGCGCGGCGGGGGTCATGCCGGGAATGCGTGCGGTGTCGGCAAGGGTTGCGGGGCGCGCCCTATCCAGCTTGCCCGCGAGTTCGAGTGTAAGGCCGGGGAGCCCTTTATAATCCGCGTCGGCGGGGAGCCGGAGTGCCTTGTCCCTTTCGTATGCCGCTATGTCGGCGGATTGGCGTTTAAGGTATGGCGCATAATGGATTTCGGTTTCAAGGTATGCCTTGACGCGAGGATCGGATGTGTCGGCGGCCTTGATTTTTTCCAATTTATTTTTGAAAAACCCGGCTCTTTTTTTGCTTATAAGCCCGATTTTCAGGCCGAGCGGGGTAAGGCGGAGGTCGGCGTTATCCTGGCGCAGGCTTAGCCTATATTCCGAGCGGGAAGTGAACATCCGATATGGTTCGTCCACGCCAAGCGTGGTTATGTCGTCTATCATCACGCCTATGAATGCCTGTGTCCGGTCGAGGGTCAGGGGCGGACGGCCCTGCGATTGTAGCGCCGCGTTGGTGCCGGCAATTATACCTTGGGCTGCGGCCTCCTCGTACCCGCTTGTCCCGTTTATCTGGCCGGCGCAGAACAAGCCGGGGAGGCGTTTGCTTTCGAGCGATTTCGCAAGCTCGCGCGCGTCGATGGCGTCGTACTCGACCGCGTAGCCGTACTCTAGAATTTCGACTTGTTCCAGTCCTTTTATCGAATGGATGAATTCGTCTTGGACTTTGCTTGGGAGGCTTGTCGATATGCCGTTTGGATAGACTGTGTCCGTCGCGCGACCCTCGGGCTCGAGGAAGACGTGGTGGCTTTCGTGGTGGGGAAAACGGGCGATTTTATCCTCTATGCTTGGGCAGTATCTTGGCCCAGTGCCCTTTATGGTACCGTCGAAGAGTGGGCTTGAGGGAATCGCGGCGCGTATAATATCGTGCGTGGCGGCGTTCGTATGGGTTATGAAGCAGGGGAGCTGTTCTAGGTTCGGCAGCGGGTTCAGGAAAGAAAACGCTTCGGTCGGGGGTTGGTCTTGCTGGCGCTCGAGCTGTGCGTAGTTTATGGTCTTGCCGCTTAGCCGTGCGGGCGTGCCGGTTTTCAAGCGCAAAAGCGAAAAGCCGGCCGAAACCAAGGATTTTGATATGCCCGAGGAGGCGGGCTCGCCTATCCTGCCGCCTATGCGCTGCTCTCTGCCGGTGTGCATAAGGCCGTTCAGGAATGTGCCGGTTGTGAGGACTAGGCTTGATGATTTGAGATTTATGGATTTGAGGTTTATTTCGAAACCGTCAGGTGTGTGCACGAAGCCCAAGACTTCGCCCTCTATGATTTTCAAATTTTCGTAATCGGAGAGCAGGGCAGATATGGCCCGTTTGTACTCCCCTCGGTCGGCCTGGATACGGAGTCCGCGGACGGCCGCGCCCTTACTCTCGTTTAATATCCTATATTGTACGGCAGCGGCGTCTGCGGCAAGCGCCATCAGGCCGCCAAGCGCGTCGATTTCGCGCACCAAGTGGCCTTTGCCCAATCCCCCTATCGAAGGATTGCAGGACATTTGGCCAAGGTTGGTCTTGGAAAACGTTATTAGTGCGGTTTTGGCGCCGAGCCTTGACGCGGCAGCGGCAGCCTCGACCCCGGCGTGGCCGCCGCCTATGACCGCGACGTCGAACCTCATCTTGAGTGTCGGAATATGTTGCGGACGACGTTCGGGAGGCGGTCGATATTCTCGTAGTCCAGCATACGGTCCGGCATGGCCGCCGCAAGCTCCTCCGGCGTCGAATAACCCCCCCCCGTGACGGCTATGGTGAACGCGCCTGCGGCCTTGCCTGCCTCTATATCCGTCGGGTGGTCGCCCACCATGACGGAGCTGCCGGGGCGCAATCCCTGTGCCTTTATGGCGCAGCACAGCATTTCCGGGTCTGGCTTGGGCCGGTAGAGCCTTTCGCCGGAAGCAAGCACGCGGTCGAAGTAGCCAAGCACGCCGTTGTTATTCAATATCCTTGTCGCGGATTTCGTATCCCGACTGGTCACCGCGGCAAGCCTATAGTTCGCGTAGAGGCTGAAAAGCGTCTTTTTCGCCTTGTCGAAAAGCTTTATTCCGTCGATTTCGCCCTGGTTGTTGAGACCAGCCAAGAGTGGCCAGAACTCTGCCTCGGATATCCTTACCTGTTCCTCAATCGTCCTGCCCCAGCCGGGAAAGAGAGTCTTGTCCAATGAATAGGCGAACAGTATTTCCCTGCCTTCCTCGACCGGGCGGCCAACAGTTTTTACGGCCTTTCTTATATTGCCGGCGATGACCGGCGCGGAATCAACCACCGTGCCGTCCAGGTCAAGCATGACGAGCCAATCCTTGAACGGATCCGTGCGGTTCCAGAATTGGCGGTATGCCGAATTGCCATTCTCCATGGTATATTTGGCCATATACTCGAGCGAGGGGTCGGGACGGAACTGGTGCCGCTGGCTCTTGGCTATATCATCGGAATCCTGCATATACGGTTTTAGCACTTTACTTTTGCCTTTTTATACTTATAATTTCAATCGTGGATTTTAGACGCAGGGGCGTATTATGTCAAGTAAAAAGCACTATCCGGAATCAAGCGCAAAGCCCGACTTTCCCAAGCTCGAGCAGGCGGTTCTTGAGATATGGGACAGGGAGCGGACGTTCGAGCAGTCGGTCGCTGGCAGGGAGGGCTCGGCCGAGTTTGTATTTTACGACGGGCCGCCATTTGCCAACGGAATGCCGCATTACGGCCACGTGCTTCAATCCTATAACAAGGACACGGTCGGGCGGTACAAGACTATGCGCGGGTACCATGTGGCCAGGCGCTGGGGCTGGGACTGCCACGGGTTGCCGCCGGAGCTCAAGACCGAAAAGGAGCTTGGCCTTATGGGAAAGCGGGCGATACGCGACTATGGCGTTGCGAAGTTCGTAGAAAAGTGCCGCTCGGACGTGCTTACCTATGCAAGCGATTGGAAGAGCATTGTACGACGGATGGGCCGCTGGGTCGATATAGAGAACGCTTACAAGACCATGGACACGTTCTATACCGAATCCATCATGTGGGCGTTCAAGACTTTGTATGACAAGGGCTTGATTTACGAGGATTTCCGCACCTTGCCCTATTCGTGGGCGGCGGAGACGGTGCTTAGCAATTTCGAGGTGAACCTCAACTATAAGGAAAAGACCGACCCGGCGATTACGGTGCGGTTCGAGCTTGAGAACGGGCTAACTCTGCTTGCGTGGACTACTACGCCTTGGACTTTGCCGTCGAATATGTTCCTTGCGGTGGGGCCGGAGATTGAATATTCGGTATTTGACAACGGGCTTGTCCTTGCCACTTCGCGCGTGGAGGCGTATAGGCGAGAGCTTGGAGAGGCGAAGCTTGAGCGTATCATGCTTGGGCGGGAGCTTGCGGGTTTGAAGTACAAGCCGCTTTTTCAATATTTCGCGGACAAGAACGCGTTCGAGGTTTTATGCGGAGATTTCGTGTCGGATGCGGACGGTACCGGTGTCGTGCACATTGCGCCAGGGTTCGGCGAGGACGACTTCAATCTTGTCAAAGCGGCGCGTTCCAG
>JAISGI010000013.1 GCA_031263095.1 Rickettsiales bacterium
CATAGAGGCCGGGCTTACCATGGCGCTTGAAAGCAACCTGTCGCTCGATCTCTACTTCAGGCGCAACATGCTGGGCAACATAAGCACCGCCGGGCACCAGATTCAGAAATACGAGGAAGTCTACACGGACTTCTATGAGATAATTGGCAATTGCAACGAAAGCGCGGGATTTGTGGATGACGGCTACGATTACTGCATCGCCAGCGGCGGGACCGCAACCACCTACACGCTGCAGCCGCGCGTATCGGAATCCGGGAAAATGAACTTCAACGTATATGGCGTGAAGGTGAAGTACCTGTTCTAAAAAACTCTTGATTTGCCCCGCGCATGCTGTATAATGGCCCGGCTGTCGCAAGTGTAGCTCAGTTGGCTAGAGCGCGACCTTGCCAAGGTCGAGGCCGAGGGTTCGAGCCCCTTCACTCGCACCATTCAACAATATCTCGAATACGTTCGGGAATACTGCAAACGGCGAGTTTCGCCCTTTGCAGGCGGAACTCTATAGAAAGGAAAAAACATGTCCGTCAAAATTCGCCTTGCCCGCTTCGGAGCGAAAAAACGCCCCTATTACCACATAGTCGTGGCCAACAGCCGCGCGCCCCGCGACGGCAGCTTCATCGAGCAGGTCGGAACCTATAACCCCATGGTCGAGCGTACCGCGCCCGGAGCAATAACGCTTGACACCGAGCGTATAAAGTACTGGCTTGCCCAAGGCGCCCAAGCAACCGACAAGGTAGCAAGGTTCATCGCCAACGCCGGCCTGACTGCAGCATATAAGGTCAATGCGGCCCAGACCAAACAGCAACTGCCCAAGACCAAGGCTCAGGAACGCCTGAAGGCCGCCGAGGACGCAAAAAAGGCCAAGGAGGCCGAGGCCGCCGCAGCTAAGGAAGCCGAGGAAAAGAAGTTCGAGGAAGCCGCCGCACCCGCTGAAGCGCAGGCCGAGGCTCCCGCTGAAATTCCCGCCGCAGAACCCGCTCCCGCGGCCAAAACGCCAGCGGCCTAATGATGATACTCGTCGCGAAAATCGTCGGCGCGCACGGAATAAAGGGCGGAGTGAAAATAAGGTCGTTCGTCGAAGACCTCTCCGCCCTGCCCTTGTTTTTCAAGGACGGCAAACCGGCGAAATTGCTGTCCTATAACGGCCGCACTGCGCAGCTCGAGGGCATAGCCGACCGAAACGCCGCAGAAGCAATGCAAGGAACCGAACTCTTCACCGACCGCAAAAACCTTGCAACCGACGACGAGATATTGCTGGACGAACTCGAGGGATTCGAAGTTTCAAACGGCGGCCGTGTGGCAGGATGGCTTGACTTCGGCGCTGGAGCCATGCTTGAGATAGACCGTGGCCAGCCGAAAACCGCGCTTGTCCTGATGGCGCATGTGCTTGAAATCGACCGCAAAAACCGTACGCTCAAAATAGACGAGGACTTCCTTGTTCAAAGCTAATATCCTAACCCTGTTCCCCGAAATGTTCGACGGACTAAAAGCCTCGATAACCGGCCGCGCCATTGGTACCGGCGCCCTGGAATTGAACCTCGTGGACATAAGGGATTTCGCCACCGATAATTATAAAACGGTGGACGACGCACCCTACGGCGGCGGTGCCGGACAAGTCATGAAGCCCGACATCCTCGGCCGCGCGATAGACTCGGTACACGGCGCCGAACCGATATTCTGCCTCTCCCCTCGCGGAGTTCGCTTCACGCAAACCCACGCGCACGAGCTTGCGAAAATGCCCGAAGCAACTTTCGTCTGCGGCCATTACGAGGGTATCGACGAACGGGTCATCGAGTATTATAAGATAAGGGAAATCTCGGTCGGAGACTTCGTGACCTCCGGCGGCGAGGTCGCGCTTGTCCCCATCCTCGACGCGGTGGCAAGACTGCTCCCGGGCGTACTCGGCAACGACAAATCCGCGCACGAGGAAAGCTTCTCGGCGTCGCTCGCCGGCGGCCTCGAATACCCGCAATATACAAGACCCGAGGAATGGAACGGACTAAAAGTACCCGAAGTCCTGCTCTCCGGCCACCACAAAAATATAGAAGACTGGCACCGCACGGAATCCGAAAGGATTACCGCCGCACGCCGCCCCGACTTGAAAATCTAGCTATTTCTGGACACAGTCGGTCGAAGCACCGAAAGTGGTAAGCGTCGCACCCTTACCCTTCGTCCAAAACTCCACTTCATCCGCGGCATACCGCGCGCCCGAGGCGGAAACAGCCTGCACAAGCTTCCTTTGGTCGCGGCCGTTTATGTCGATGTCCACGCCACCCTCGTAAAAGCGGGCTTTCACGATAGTCTCCGCCCCGCCGTCCGGATTCTCGCACACATAGACGACATCCGACCCTTTGGGCGAACACGCGGCAAGCGCAAGCAACAATAAAGCTTTCTTCATCTTTTTCTCCTTGGTTTATAGTCCGAATTATAGCACTTGCCCGCAAAGCTTGCAACAATAGAATGAATGTGCGCCTCGCGAGCGTCTCGAAAAAAAGCGGAAAAAGGCCAGGGTTTCCCCGGCCTTTTTTCTCATATTCCCCAACTAAAAAAGACAAGCGCAGCGAAGTATTTTTTAGTTGATTTATTACACTTGACTTTTGCGCGGCGGCAAGGTAAAATCCCCCTACTTTATTGTTGAAAAAGGCTTTGAAATGTCGAGAATTTGCCCCATCACCGCCAAGTCGCCGCTCTCCGGCCACAGCGTTTCTCACTCCGAGATAAAGACCAACCGAGTCTTCCGCCCGAACCTCCAGGCGGCCTCGTTCTTCTCGGACATATTGGGGGTCAGGGTAAGCCTGCGCCTGACTTCGCGCGGCATAAAGACGGTCGAGAAAAACGGCGGCATCGACGCCTACCTGCTTGGCCGCGGAAACTCGAAACTGTCGGACGAGGCGCGCACGCTTAAAAAACGCATAGACGGCGCCAAAACTGCAAAGGGGATAAAGTAAAATGGCAAAGAAAACCGCGAAGATTTTGATAAAATTGCGCAACCCCGAAACGGGAACTTTTTACACCACCTATAGGAACCCCAAGTCGCCCAACACCGCAGAAAAGCTCTCGTTCAGGAAGTACGACAAGAAGACCCGCAAACACGAAACATTCGTCGAAAACAAGATTTAGTGAGCCCGAAAAGGCTAAAGAAAATCCCGCGCAAAGGCGGGATTTTTTTATTGCTGAACCTGGAACACGGACGGCGGAACGCCAACGCCAGGCGAGGTCGAACCGGAAACATAATGCGCATTCGAGGCATCGCCAAGACCCAAGCCCCCGGCCGCCTGCTTGCTCGGCGCAGGGGTATATGGAGCATATTGAGCCGGCGCAGTCTGGGACGCCGGAATGCCGGCATCCATGCGCACACGCGGCACGCGCGTATCATCCCTCTCCGAGTTTATTTTAATCTTCGGAGGCAGCGGCGACATGTTGAAGACGACCACGGTGCCGTCCAAACTTGTCGCGTTTATCTGTATCATCGCCACGCGCCGACCCTTGATATATGTCATGGCCGCCGCCGAACCGCGGATAGAAGTGATTTCGTCCCACCCGAACCGCGGCATCTCGCTTATGTAAAAGTCATAGACGCCCGAGACTCCATAAGGGACGGTGTAGGTAATCTTGCCGACCCACTCGTCCGCGCGCCCGTAAATCGAGGTGTGATCCAGTATCATGTTCGCCTTCTCGGGAATAGGAATATCCGAGAATTCCGCGAACGCATAAGGCAGGTCGCCCGACACGGGCTTGCCGCCCATCTGCTCGGTCATCCCCATCTGCATACATGCGCATAGGACTAAAAATAACGCGATTCTCTTCATAATACCTCCTTATTGGGCCAGTATAGCACATTTCCGAGGATGTGTAAAGCGATTCGCAAACATTTGTCGTCATTTTTTTCTCCGTTAGTACCCACGCTTGAGGCAAAGGGTTGATAAGTGCTACCAGAGGGAGCGCAAGACGGGTGATTGGCCATGCGCAGCCAAAGGCGCCAGCCGCGGAAATTCTTTCGGGAAGAACGCCGCGTAAAGGTTTAGTCCGTTAGGACAAGGATAAGCATGAGCAAACCCTAACCAAGTCGCCCCTTGGGAGGTGGCGAAGCCGCCTTTCGGCCAAAGAGGTTCCGTTATAAGGAACCTAGCTGGAGCCTCCGCCTGGCAGAGCCTAAGTAGAGGCTCCACTATTTTACGGTCTGGGAGGCAGTAGGGTTTCGCATGGTCATTCCCGCGGAGGCGGGAATCCGGTTGTACGAAACCGAGAAAGACAGCAATAGCACTGTAGTATAAACCTTTTTGCCTGAAGCAGTGTGGGTACACTTTCCTTCGCTTTTCTAAAGCTGAATACGTTGTATCATATTCGTTCTTAAATGTCAAGAACAAAATAAGAAGATTTAGTTTTTTTAGGCAGAGCGAGCGACCAAAGAATTTATGTTTAAGCGCAATCGGATTCCCGCCTCCGCGGGAATGACAAAGGAACGCCATTAGGAAACTTCGTAGTTTGGTGCGGGTGCTAGGCGTTCGGGAAATTTCCGACGGGAGTGTACTAATGCGTACATGACCTAGGAAATTTCCCGAACAACGACGCATACGTGCCAAAATACGAAGTTTCCACTTGACAAATGAAAACTTTTGTCATAAACTCATTCCTCCAAAACGAAAAATAAGGAGCCTGAAATGAAAAAATCTATAAACGACTTAAAGGGCAGACTGCTCGTCGGCAGCCTGTTGGTAGTCTCCATGTTCGGCATGTCCTGCAACGACAAACGCGCAAGCGCCGGCCAGGTTCCCTATAAAAGCGAACCGCCCAAACCAGCGGAATATAAGCTGACCAAGGCCGATGCTGAAAAGCTTGGCGGCCAGGCCTATGTCCAATACCTTGGCCAGGCGATGGCCCGCGCCAGACAGCAGTCCAGCGATCCGAACGAGATCTATATAATCTACATGCGCGAAACCAGCGACGCTTTCCGTGCGAATTACGACTATTGGGACAGAATCGGGAAAATGGACAAGGAAGAGTTCCAAGATTGGGAAAGAAATAACGCCGCCGCCCGCCAAGCAGCCGAAGCCAAACGCAAGGCCGAATACAAGTCCAAGTGGGGCGACTTGACCGAGGTCCAGGTCTTCGATATGCTTGACAGCATAAGGACGCGCGAGTACGCCGCCGGCCGCGGCGCAAGCTTTACATGGGAAAAGGCCGAGCAGGAGGCTCTCGAGAGCCTTAGGAAACGCAAAGCTGCCTTACCCCCCCCCATGCCGGCGCAAGCTCCCGCCCCTGCCCGTGCACCCGCGCAAGCCGCGAAAACCTTCGAAACCGACTGGAGCGCCACCGACTTTCCTGACGAGGAAAGCTATATAATTTGGTTCCAGCATAACGCCGGCCGCTACCTCTCCTACGATGAAGCCAAGGAGGAAGTCCAATCCCGCATAGCCGATCAGGAACGCGAATTCGCCCTCACCGGACACTAGGAAAAGCCCCCGTTTCGGGGGCTTTTTTTTGGACTTGCCATTTTTCCCGCCCTGATGTATCATTTTTCTCCAAGTTCACCAGGAGAAAAAATTGCAACTTAAAACTATAAAGGACATGGGCGATATAAAGGGCAAACGCGTCCTCGTCCGTGCCGACTTGAACGTCCCCGCCGAAAATGGCAAGGTCGAGGACGCCACGAGAATAGAGCGATTCGCCCCCACCGCGAAATTGCTTAGCGAAAAAGGGGCCAAGGTTATCATACTTACCCACTTCGGCCGTCCCAAGGGCGCAATGCCCGAGTTTTCGACGAAATTCCTCGCCCCCGTTCTGGAAAAATACGTCGGCCGCAAGGTCGAATTTGCGCCCGATTGCAAAGGCCCCGCCGCCCAGAAAGCAATAGGAAAAATGCAGGGCGGCGATATACTGCTCCTTGAAAACGTAAGGTTCTACCCCGAGGAGGAAAAGAACGACCCCAACTTCGCCAAAGAGTTGGCCTCACTCGGAGACATGTACGTAAATGACGCGTTCAGCGCCGCCCACCGCGCCCACGCCTCGACCGAGGGTATTACAAAGTACCTCCCCTCCTACGCCGGATTACTTATGGAGGAAGAGGTCGACGCCCTTACCAAAGCGCTTGAAAACCCCGCGCGCCCATGCATAGCAATCGTCGCAGGCAGTAAGGTCTCGACCAAAATTTCCGTACTCGAAAATATCGCCGCGAAAGTAGATTGCATGGCAATCGGCGGCGCAATGGCCAACACGTTCCTCCTTGCCCAAGGACATCCCATAGGGGCAAGCATGGCCGAACCCGACATGACCGACACCGCGCGCAAAATAATGGCAAATGGCAAATGTGAAATCCTCCTCCCCGTCGATGTGGTGGTCGCAAAAGAGCTTAAAGAGAACGCTCCCAACCGCACAGTGGGCATAGACGAGGTGGAACCAGACGACAAGATTTTTGATATAGGCCAAAAAACAATCGCCCTCTTCGCCGAGAAAATAAAAGCCTCCAAAACCGCGCTTATGAACGGCTCGTTGGGAGTGTACGAGGTCAAGCCCTTCAATACCGGCACCAACGCGGTAATGGATATTCTGGCCGAGGAAACCAAGGCAGGCAGGCTTACTTCGATTGCCGGCGGCGGCGACACCATAGCCTCACTGAACGAAACCGGCCATATTGACGATTTGACCTATGTCTCGACCGCCGGCGGCGCGTTCCTCGAATGGCTCGAGGGCAAGACCCTGCCCGCGATTCCCCCTCTGGTGAAGTAAGGCCGGCCGAGGAATCATGTCATTTCTACCCCCCCCCTCCAAGGACATGGTGAGGATGTCGTGCTACTGGCTCCAATTCGGCCTGTACCTGTCGCTGTTCTTTATTGAAAGCCCGACCGCCTACGGCTACGTCCTCGATTCGATGGGCGTTATTTTAGTAGTCCACTGGGCAAGCTTGAAGTGGTGATTGCATGAAAAAATCCCCCGCCAAGCAGGGGATTTTTCAGATAAGGCAGTAAAGCTTATTGCTTTTTGGCACCGAAAGCGCCGACGATGGTCGCTATCTTGGTGTCGTCGCTGCTCTTGGCGCGATAGCCGAAGTCTCCGGTCGCCTCGGTCGCGTTGTCCGCCGACGGGCCGAAGAAAGCCAGGGAGTAATCGCCGCTCAGCTTCGTCCAGCCGTCGATGTTGAACTTCGAGTTCGACGTATTTCCGGTGGCAAGACCGACCGTGCCGTCGTTGTTCAGGTTCAGCGTGTACATATCCGGGAACACGACCTGTCCGGCAAGCGTTCCGCCGGTAAGCGTGAACTCAACCGTTCCGATAAGCTCTTTCGAGGCTACGTCGGCAATCGTCTGCGAATCTATGTTCACGCCGCCAAGGGCCTTGCCCTTGAAAGTACCGGTGGCCGGCTCGGTTGCCAGCTTTGAGGACAACCCGCCCGCGAACGACTCATAGCCTGCGACGGAAACGTCAAGCCCGGTTCCGGTCGAGTGGTATCCCTCGGCCCAGTATCCGAAATCGACATACGCGAATCCGTTCGCCTTGCCGCCAAGGACGAGGGCTTCTTTAACCTTGTCGGTTATTTTTACATAGCCGTCAAGCGGAGTGTCGCTGTCTTCGGTGACTTTGCCGTTCTCTATCTTGGCGTACCATATCTCGTCGTCCCTGCTCTTCTCGCTTATGTAATAGCCCTTGGACGAGTCTTTCTTGAACGAGTCGAGCTTGAAAGCCGTCTCGTCGTCTTCGCCCTCGAACGAATACACGAGGCTGTCGCCGTCGACAGAAACCCAGGATGCATCGTCGGAGATGTCGGCCGCTTCCCAAAGGTTCGTCGCGCTGAACGCTACTACGTCGCTCTCCGCAACCGAGGGAAGTCCGCCTATGTCGGGCAACCCACCCGAGGGCTTGTCATCATCGCTCCCTCCCTTTGAACCGCACGCGGCCAGCAGGGCGAGAAGCGCTATAAGGCTTGTTTTTTTCATGTTTTCTCCTTTTCTTTGTTATACGTCCTTCCAAGTCGTGTGCAAGGCAGGATAACTCTGCATTCTACCCCCCCCCTGTTTTTTGTCAAGGACTATCCTCCTCCGATAGAAAAATCCCCCGCCGCGACAGGGGATTTTCAGGCAAGGCAGTAATGGCTATTACTGACGTTTCGCGCCAAAAGCGCCGACAATGGACGCTGTCTTGTCGCTGCGGCTGGCGAAATAGCCGAAGTCGCCGGCCGCCTCGGTCGCGTTGCCCTCCGACGGGCCAAAGAAAAGCACGACGTATTTATTGTCGATTGCGTCCGGCGTCCAGTCGTCGATGTTGAACTTCACGTTCTCGCTCGACGTGTTGCCGACGACAAGGCTGACCGTCTGGTTGCTGTTCAGATTCAACTTATACATGCCCGGAAACACGACCTGGCCGGTAAGGGTGCTGCCCGCCATCGTGAACTCGACCGTCCCGACAAGCTCTTGCGAAGCAATTTCGGAAAGCGTGTCGGAATCTATGAGAACACCGCCGAGGGCCTGGCCCTTGAAGGTACCGCTTGTGGGATCGTCGGCCTGCTTGGAGGAAAAGCCGCCCGCAAACGATTCATACTCGACACGGGAAACATCGACGTCGGTTCCGGTCGAACGATCTCCCTCGGCCCAGTATCCAAAGTCGATATAGCTGTACTCGTTGGCCTTGCCGCCAAGGACGAGGGCTTCCTTCATCCTGGAGGTTATCTTTACATAGCCGTCCTTCTTGGTGTCGCTGTCGTCGATAAGGACTCCGCCGTCAATCTTGGCATACCATACGTCGTCGGGCATGTTCTTTTCGCTTATGTAATAGCCCTTGGACAAGTCTTGCTTGAACGAGTCGAGCTTGAATTCCGTCTTGCCGCTGTTGCTACCCTCAAGCGAAAATACAAGATTGTCGCCGACGATTGAAATCCGCGAGGCATCTGTGGCGTCGTCGGCCGACTCCCACTCGGTCCCGCTGAACGCTACTACGTCGCCCGCCTCAACCGACGGAAGCCCGCCGATATCGGGAAGTCCGAGGACGGGCTTGCCGCCGTCGTCGCTTCCTCCGTTCGAGCTGCACGCCGCCAATAGGACGGTAAGCACTGTAAGGCTTGTTTTTTTCATGTTTTCTCCTTTTCTTTGTTTATATGTCCTCCCAGGTCGTGTGCAAGGTAGGATAACGTTGCATTTTACCCCCCCCCTGCTTTTGTCAAGGACTATCATCCTTGACAAAAAAATCTCCGTAATTCCTCGTCTTGGCCGGGCAATCCAAGTGAAAATCAAACCGAAAAACTCCGGCGACATGCGCGGCGGAGTTTTTCTCCTACTCCCAATCGAAAGTACCCGAGCAAAGCAAAGAGCAACTTTCGATTGCCCTGTTTTTTTCTCTTGATTTTTAGGTCTTGCCAATATAGACTATGCGCGTTTAATACATTAAATAAAGGAGCTGCTATTATGGCAAAAGAAACTTACGTACGCTCGAAGCCGCACGTCAACATCGGCACCATCGGCCATGTCGACCACGGCAAGACTACGCTTACCGCCGCGATAACCAAGTATTTCTCCAAGGAGTTCAAGGCGTACGAACAGATCGACTCGGCTCCTGAGGAAAAGGCCCGCGGTATCACCATCAACACCGCGCACGTCGAGTACGAGACCGACGCAAGGCACTACGCCCACGTCGACTGCCCCGGGCACGCCGACTATGTCAAGAACATGATAACCGGCGCGGCCCAGATGGACGGCGCGATACTGGTCGTTTCCGCGACCGACGGTCCCATGCCCCAGACGCGCGAGCATATCCTGCTTGCCCGCCAGGTCGGCGTCCCCTCCATAGTTGTCTATCTGAACAAGGTCGACATGGTCGACGACAAGGAAATGATAGAGCTTGTCGAGGAGGAAGTCCGCGACCTCTTGAAAAAGTACGAATTCCCAGGCGACACGACGCCTATTCTCAAGGGCTCGGCCCTCTGCGCGCTCGACGGCAAGAACCCCGAAATCGGCGAGAATACGGTTCGCGAGCTTCTAAAGGCCGTGGACGAATTCATCCCGACCCCCGTACGCCCGCTTGACAAGCCGTTCCTCATGCCTATCGAGGACGTGTTCAGCATCTCGGGCCGCGGCACCGTGGTCACCGGCCGCGTCGAAACCGGCGTAATCAAGGTCGGCGAGGAAATCGAAATCGTCGGCATAAAGCCCACACAGAAGACGACCGTCACCGGCGTCGAAATGTTCAGGAAACTCCTCGACCAGGGCCAGGCCGGCGACAACATCGGCGTCCTGCTCCGCGGTACGAAGAAAGAGGAGGTCGAGCGCGGCCAGGTCTTGGCCAAACCCGGCTCCATCACCCCGCATAAAAAGTTCGAGTGCGAGTGCTATATTTTGACCAAGGACGAGGGCGGACGCCACACCGCGTTCCTCTCGAACTATCGGCCGCAGTTCTACTTCCGCACCACGGACGTGACCGGCTCGGTCGAGCTTCCCGAGGACGTCAAGATGGTGATGCCCGGCGATAACGTCAAAATGACGGTCGAGCTTATCACCCCCGTCGCCATGGCCGAAGGCCTCCGCTTCGCTATCCGCGAGGGCGGCCGTACCGTCGGCGCCGGCGTGGTCAGCAAGATTCTGGCCTAACTAACCAAAGCGGGCGGGGCACCCCTGGAGGCTCCGCCCGTAAATTATTATAAGGAAAGATTATGAGTAATAAAGTTGAACTCAAGGTTCAAAAGCGCAAGGATTCGGGCAAGGGAGCCGCTCGCGCAACCCGCCGCGAGGGACTTGTCCCCGCCGTGGTTTATGGAAACAAACAAGACCCCGAAATCATCGCCGTCGCGCCCAAGGACTTGCTAAAACAGATGAAAACCAAGGGCTTCAAGACGCGCCAATTCGAGCTCGAACTCGACGGCAAAAAGGAGCTTGCGCTCTGCCAGGCGGTCCAGTACGACAAGCTTACCGACTCGCCGATTCACGTCGACTTCCTGCGCATCGACCCGAACCGCGAAATCGCCATCGAAATCCCGTTCGTCTTCGAGGGCGAGGCAAGCAGCCCCGCGCTAAAGGCCGGCGGCGTCCTCAACATCATCGTGCGCGAGGCCCGCGTCCTGTGCAAGCCAGCAGATATTGTCGACGGCATAGCAATCGACGTATCCAAACTCGACATAGGCGAGTCGATACACTCCGACGAAATCGCCCTGCCAAAGGGTATAAAGTTCGAAAGCCACGAGCCGTTCGCGATAGCCACCACTTCCGCCGCGGTCGAAGAGGTGCAGGAGGAGGCTCCAGCAGCAGCCCCTGCCGCCGAACCGCCCAAGGACGCCAAGGATTCCAAATCCGCACCCGCCGGTGACAAGAAAGAGGAAAAGAAATAGTCTTCTTTCAGACGACTTCCAGGGCGGCACCAGGCCGCCCTTTTTTTATAAAAATAAGGAGAAATAAATGCACTCGCAAACATACCGCGCCGCCAAGGACGCATTCGCCAGGAAACGCGCGAACCTGAATGAACGCGCGCGAATCCTCGCCGCCATAAAAACCTTTTTTGCAAGCGAGGGCTTCGCCGAGGTCGAAACGCCGATATTGCAGCTCTCCCCCGGCATGGAGGTGCACCTCAACGCATTCGAAACCAAGTTCGAGGATATAACGCACACCGCGCCGCAAACGCTCATGCTCCACACCTCGCCCGAGTTCGCGATGAAGAAACTCCTCGGCTTCGGCATGGAAAAAATCTACCAGTTCGCACACGTGTTCCGGAATGAAATCGTCTCGCCCACCCACTACCCCGAATTCATAATGCTCGAGTGGTATAGGGCACACGAGGGGTACGAGAAACTCATGAGCGACTGCGAAAAAATCCTCGCCGCAACCGCGCCCGTTCTCACGCGAGACAACATGAAATGCGACACGCAACACGGCCTGGAAAAGCTGACCGTGGCCGAGGCGATGGATAGGTATTGCGACGGCCTCGACCTTATGGCAACCATCGACGATTCGGCCGCGCCCACACCCGCAAAAATCACGGCCGAGACGACAAGCAGGGGCATAAATGTATCAGCTTCCGACACCTGGGACGACGTGTTCGAAAAGTTGATGTTGGAGTTTGTCGAGCCAAGCCTTGGCCAAGGCAAACCCACGATTCTCTACGAATACCCGCTCCACCTAGCAGCGCTTTCCGCACCGAAAAAAACCGCGCCGAATATTGCGGAACGCTTCGAGCTTTACGCCTGCGGAGTAGAGCTCGCCAACGCATTCACCGAACTGACCGACGCCGAAATCCAACTCGAAAGATTCGCCCGCGACATGGCCGAGAAAAAACGCCTGTACAATAAGGAATACCCGATAGACATGGAGTTCATAGAAGCAGTCGCCGACATGCCACCAAGCACGGGCATAGCGCTCGGCTTCGAACGCCTCGTCATGCTCGCCACCGGCACCGGCAACATCCGCGACGTCATGTGGAGCGAAATACCGGGAGTTTGATAAGATACAAACTTCAAAGGAACACGAAGTAAAAACCAGAAGTTTGGTCGAGCAGTTGGTTTATTTTGAAAATTTGCGCCGCAAGCGTACTCGTGCGTACGTGCGGACACGGATTTTCAAAAAAACCGATGGCGCAGGCCAAAATTCTGGTTTTTACGCTTTCCAGACAGATTTTTCACCCATCGATTCGACAAACGCCGCATGCGCCGCAAGCTCCTCCGCATTCTCCGGAAACACCCGCGCCGGACGCAACGGTTTTTCAAGCACCGGAGCGCGCGAAGTAGCCGCCCGCACCGACACATCCTCCACCGTCTTCTTGAAAAAATCCACCTCTTTGCCGCCCAGAAGCTCTATATAGACTTCGGCCAAAAGACGCGCGTCCAAAAGCGCGCCGTGCAAATCGCGCTGCGAATTGTCGATGTTATAGAACTTGCAAAGCGAGTCCAAGGTATAGCGCGAAAGCGACGGCACTTTCTTGTGCGCAATCGCAAGCGTGTCTATCATCCGCGTAAGGGAAAGCGGCTCGCGCCCCGCACGCTTGAGCTCGGCATTCACGAAACCCATGTCGAACTCGGCATTGTGCGCGACAAGCGCCGCGTCCGCAACGAAATCCAAAAACGACTGCACAATATCGCGGAAAGGCTTCTCCCGCCGCAAGCGGTCGAAAGTAAGACCGTGCACCTTCACCGCGTCCTCCGGCACCTCCCGCTCCGGGTTGATATAGACATGGAAAGTCCGCCCCGACGGAACATGCCCGACCATCTCGATACAGCCGATTTCCACGATTCGGTCGTCCTCGGGCGAAAGGCCGGTCGTCTCGGTGTCGAACACTATTTCGCGTATCGTTTCCTGCATGGAAATATTGTGCCCCGCCCGCCGCGCGATGTAAAGCGAAATCTCCTTGCAAATTTTCCCGCCGCCGGGTATTATTGCCCCGACAAGAAAGAAAGGAGAACACACATGGATTTCTTCAAGGACGACCTCGCCACGCACGACCGCGCGGTGTACGATATTATGAGGCGTGAACTCGACCGGCAACAGAATTGCATCGAACTTATCGCGTCCGAAAATATAGTCTCCAAAGCAGTGATGGAGGCCATGGGCTCTATATTCACCAATAAATACGCCGAGGGCTACTGCGGACACCGCTACTATCAGGGCTGCCGCCATATAGACGAGCTCGAGGGACTATGTATCGAACGCGCCTGCAAAATCTTCGGCGCCAAATTCGCCAACGTCCAGCCCCACTCCGGCGCGCAGGCCAATACCGCGGTCCTCTTCGCGCTCGCCAAGCCCGGCGACACCATTATGGGCATGAGCCTCGACGCCGGCGGCCACTTGACCCATGGCGCCAAGCCGACTATCTCGGGCAAGTGGTTCGCACCCGTCCAGTACGGCTTGACGGCCGAGGGCTATATCGACTATGACGCCGCGGAAAAACTGGCGATTGAAACGAACCCCAAGGTTATAATCGCCGGCGGCTCGGCCTACCCGCGCAAGATAGATTTTGCAAGATTCCGCGCGATTGCGGACAAGGTGGGCGCACGCCTTATGGTCGACATGGCACACTTCGCAGGGCTGGTGGCGGCCGGCGCGATACCCTCCCCGGTAGGCATTGCCGACGTGGTGACCACCACCACACACAAAACCTTACGCGGCCCCCGCGGAGGAATGATTCTTACGAACGACGAGAAGCTCGCCGCCAAAATCGACAAGGCCGTCTTCCCCGGAATCCAGGGCGGGCCATTGGAGCACGTCATAGCAGCCAAGACTGTCGCGTTCGGCGAGGTCTTGGAGCCATCATGGAAAACCTACGCCGCACAGGTGATAACGAACGCAAAGACGCTTGGCGAGGAACTCCTCGCCCGTGGGTTCGATTTGGTCTCCTGCGGCACCGACACGCATTTGATTCTGGTCGACCTGCGCCGCAAAGGGATTACAGGAGCCGAGGCCGACCTCGCCCTAGAAAACGCAGGGATAACATGCAACAAGAACGGCATCCCCAACGACCCCCAGCCGCCATCCATAACAAGCGGCATACGGCTCGGCAGCCCCGCCGTCACCACCCGCGGATTCGACGCCGACGATATGAGGCAGGTCGCGGACTTCATAGCCCGCACGGTCGAGGATTACGCCGCAAACCGCGACTACTCCTCGCCAGAAATCGCGAAAGTGCGCGAAGAAGTAAGGAATTTGTGCACAAAACATCCAATCTACTAGTTGATTTTGCGAGATAAATGTGCTATGCTTAAATAAAAAAGGAGTCAAGATGAAAAAAATAGCACTATTCGCACTTGCAACCCTGGCCGCCTGCTCGACCAATGACGGCTGGTCGCCGGGAACGCCCGGTTCCGGCAAGCCGGGCGAAAGCAAACCCGGCAGCAAGCCCGCCGACCCGTTCCCCTCGATTTCAGGGTCGACCATTCCAGCCTCCTCCGCCGTAGACCTAATCGCTGGAACCGACCTGACCATCCCGACCGAGACGATTTTCGCCACCGGCGGCGACTCGTACACCGTCGGCCTCGTGTCCAAGGACATGGGAACCGGCAAAGGCACGCTAAGCACGGTCAAGTTCCAATACGACTCCCAAACGCTCGGCCAGAACGCGCTCATAGATAAATCGTTCACAAGCTTCGCGCTCAACCCGTCCGGACGTATAGTCTCGAAAATCGCGGACGCGGGCAAATACACGTTCAAGGAACCCGTCGTAGGAGGCGGAACAGCAACGATAGATGTAAATGTCTCGAAATCCCTGGCTCTCGTGATGATGGCAAGCCTCCCGACCGGCACAGGAAACCAGCTCTCGCCGCTAAAATATACCAACTTCGGCTACGTAAGGATCGGAAACGAGATGAAGACGAATGCCGAATCCTGGGCCACGGCCGAGTACAAGCCATACGCCATAGGATACGGCACGTCCATACAGGACGTGACCATCACGGCGGGCGGAAACATGGTATTTTCGGGCGCAGCCATCGCGGGCATAACCTCGTCCGAGACGGGCGCTTCGCACAAGACGGACGAGTTCAAGGAGCTTGTCGGCACCGCGACCCTGACCCTCGACAATTCCGTCAATAGTGCCACTACCACGAACCAGAGCTCGCTTGCCATAGTCCTGCCGGGATATTATACATTTACATATACGAATCCAGCAAGCGGCACCGCCTCGCTCGCGATTTCCAACCCGGGGACAGGCTATGCGGGCGGCTCGTTCGCCCTAGACCAAACCGCCCCGACAGCCGGACACAGCAACAGATTCGGCATCTATGGCACTTCGACAGGTTCTAATCCTATCACATACACTCCAGAGGAGGCCGCCGGAATCTTCGGCTATACGGAAAATAACGCGACGACCGGCCGCACGATTACTATAAACGGCGCGTTCGGCGCGAAAAAGCAGCAATAGGAGCAAGATGAAAAACAAGTTCGCACGCACGGCCAGCTTTCTGGCGATAGTGTTCTTTACGGCGGGCCTCGCCTCGTACTTCATAAACTCCGCGGCCCGCACCGGGGCCGAGGAAAAAACCGCCGCCAAAGCCAAAGGCGACGACGCATACAAACAGCTCGAGCTCTTCGGCAAGGCGTTCGAAATCACCCGCGCGCGCTACGTCGACGACGTTTCCGCCAAGGATTTGATAGAGGGCGCAATCGACGGCATGCTCTCCAAACGCGACCCTCACTCGGGCTTTTTGAACGAGGAAAGCTTCCGCGAAATGAACGAGCAGACCTCCGGCGCGTTCGGTGGTCTGGGCATAGAGGTCACGATGGACAAGGGCGTGGTCAAGGTCATCTCGCCCATCGACGACACGCCGGCGTTCAAGGCCGGCGTCGAGGCTGGCGACCTGATAACCCACATCGACGGCGCGCAGGTTCACGGCCTCTCGCTCCAGGACGCGATAAAAAAGATGAAGGGCAAGCCCGGCACCACCGTCGTCCTCAAAATCTTCCGCGAGGGCAAGGAGCCGTTCGACGTTTCCATAGTGCGCGATATTATAAAGGTCGACGCGGTCAAATATCGCGTGAAAAACGAAAGCGTCGGCTACCTTAGGCTCTCGACTTTCAACGAGCATACATACTCCGAAATGACCGCGGCGATAAAGAAAATCATGAAGGAAAACCCGAAAATCGTGGGCTTCGTTCTCGACTTGAGGAACAACTCCGGCGGCCTCTTGGACCAGGCGGTCAGGGTCTCCGACGCGTTCATATCCCAGGGCGAAATCGTCTCGATAATCTCGCGCCAGGAAAGCTCCAGTCGCGTATTTTTCGCAAGCGAGGGGGATATTCTTGACGGCATGCCTATGGTCGTGCTGATAAACGGCGGCTCGGCAAGCGCGTCCGAAATCGTGGCCGGCGCGCTGAAAGACCACCGCCGCGCGGTCGTCATGGGCACGAAATCGTACGGCAAGGGCTCGGTTCAAACCCTGATACCAATGGGCGACGCCGCGCTCAAAATCACGACGGCAAGATACTACACGCCCTCCGGACGCTCGATTCAGGCCGAAGGGATAGAGCCCGACGTCGAGGTCGGCCGCGCCAAAATCGACGAGATAAAGGACGAACGCATCTTCGCCGAGGACACGCTCGTCAACGCTCTAAAAAACGACGCCAAGGACAAAAACGCCAAGGCAAAAGAGGACAAGAAAAAGACCGAGGATACGCGCGACAACGCGGATTATCAGCTCCAGCGTGCGGTCGATATGGTCAGGGGCCTTGCGGTCTATAGCGGCCGGAACGCCGCACCCGCCGCCGCCAAGGCCGAACCGCCCAATCCCGCCGAGCAAAAGGCGAAAAAGTAATGCCCACCTCCGCGCGAACCAAGGTTCGGGTGAAAACCGCCAAGGGTCGTACTACTTCATCGACTCGCTGGCTCGCGCGGCAGCTCAACGACCCGTACGTCAAGGCCGCGCACGCCCAAGGCCTGCGCTCCCGCGCCGCGTTCAAGCTCGCCGAAATCGACGACAAATTCCACCTGCTGCGTCCGGGCGCCAAGGTCGCGGACATCGGCTCCGCCCCCGGCGGATGGAGCGAAATCGCGGCCGCGCGCGTGGGTGCCGGCAACGTCGCGGCTATAGATATTCTCGACATGACGCCGGTCAAGGGCGTCAAGTTCCTCTGCGCCGACTTTAACGACCCGGCCGCAGGCGAGTTCATCGCACACACCCTCGGCAACGGCGCGGATGTCGTGCTCTCGGACATAGCGCCGAACACGACCGGCGTCGCCTCGCTCGACCACCTGCAAATAATGGCCCTCGTCGAGCAGGCATACAGGTTCGCCGAAAGTATCTTGCGCCCCGGCGGAGCGTTCGTGGCCAAGGTGCGCCAAGGCGGAACCGAGGCCGCGCTGCTGTCCGAAATGAAAAAGAGGTTCACACAAGTGCGCCACTTCAAGCCCGATTCGTCGCGCAAGGAATCCGCCGAAACCTACGTCGTCGCAACCGGGTTCAAGACTTCATAAATACCCGAATTTTCCCTATTGACAAAAATATAAATAATGGCTACAATTTGGCTAACAAAACGCAATAAGGAGCTGTTATGAACACGAAAACCAAGAATTACATGTTTGTTTTTACAGGAATAATTCTAATCATACTTGGCCTTGCGATTCGCAAATTTTATGACAAAAAATCGTACAAAAGGCAAAGCGTCCGCGTCAAGATCACCTACCCCGGCAACGACGTAAGGAACTTCCAGGCAACCGAAATACTAAGGCCCGAGGTCAAGAACGTCCGCACGAAATCCGTCGGCGTGAACTACACTTTCGGCCACAGGGGCTACCCAAGCCTGCCCACGGACGCCGGCCTGAAACCCGCACCGAAGAGCGAACTCGACGGCCTCACGCTCACTTGCTTCGACGAGTGCGACACGCAGGTGTTCGCCAAAGAACGCGCCAAGGCCATATTCTTGCAGCTCCACGCACCCGAGAAAACCTTGCGCGGCGACGTGCGCCTGAACAAACGCAACGTCGAGGAGCTCGCCCCCAACACGCGCATCGTCGGCAATTTGTACATAAGCAACTTGAACCAAATCAAGCTTCCCTGCGGCTTCTCGGTAAGCGGAAATATCTATATCAAGAATTCCAAGGGCGTGCGCTTCATGGGCAATAACCTGGTCGAGGGCAGCATATTTTTGAAGGGCAAAAGCTCCATGCGCGCCCTGCCCGAAAGCGTGATTCTTACCGGCCAGGTGTTCATCTAATTTACTAAAAACACAAGCGTAAAAAAGCCGGGGTCTCCCCGGTTTTTTTACTCATATTTCCCAATTGAAAAAGCGAGCGTAGCGCTGATTTTTCAATTGAAAGCAAGCCTTTTGGCAGCACCCGCGAAGTCCTCCTGCGCGAACACGAACGAGCCGGAAATGACCCCGCTCGCCCCGGCAAGCCTAGCGCGCCGGGCGGTCGCAAAGTTTATCCCCCCGTCGGCAAGGATCTCAACATCGGGCAAAACCCGGCGTATATCCGCGATTCGCGGCAAGGCGAGCGGCGAAAATTCCTTGCCCGCAAACCCCGTCTCCGCACACATGACTATGACCGACGACATCCGCCCCGCATGCTTGAAAAGCAAGGATAAAGGAGTCTCAAGCCGTATCGCCAAACCCGCGCGAATGCCAAGCGAGCGCGCCAAGTCAAGCGACCGCGCGACATGCTTCGACTCGACATGAACATGCACGATGTCCGCCCCCGCCCGCGCGAAAGATTCGATGTGCGGCAACGGGTCGGCAAGCATAAGATGCGCGTCAAATTTCTTGCGCGTATGAGGCCGCAAATCGCCGACAACCTTCGCGCCATAGGTAATCTGCGGCACGAAAACCCCGTCCATGATGTCGAGGTGCACCGCCTCCGCCACACTCGAATTTATAAGCCGCACCGCACGCGAAAGATTGTAGAAGTCCGCCGTCGCAATGCCGATTTCAAGCCTTGTTCCACTCAATTTTTCCTCCCGAATATGCGCCTGAATTGCGCGCGCATTCCGCCCTCTTCCTCGCCTCCATCGTCAGGCGCAACCTCGACTCGCCCGCCCGAAATATCGACCGCAACCTTCGGTATGGCAAGGTTTTCCGCAGACGAGATGATGACGATTCGCTCGAGCGCCGCATTCTTCACCGCGGCCGAAAACGCCGCCGCATGCGCGCGCGAAAGGCCGATTAAAGGCTGGTCGAACACAAGCACGCGCGGGTTGCCCACAAACGCCCGCGCAAGCGAAAGAAGCTTGAGCCCCTCCTCGCCCATCGGGTTCCGCGCCGAGGCAAGCATGGTGTCGTACCCGTTCGGAAGTCCGGCGATAACGTCGGCGAGCCCAAGCATTTCCACCGCCGCCTCGGGCGAAATAAAGCCGGAAAACTCCCTCTCGTGCGAGCCGCCGGAAACGAAGCAGGCAAGGTTTTCCCGCACCGTCCCGTCGATTGCGAACGGATTTTCCCCCGCGAAACGTATGTGGTCTTTAAGGGACGAGGACGCGATTTCCGCCACGTCGTACCGGTCGAACATCGCCCGCCCGCTTGAAAAAGGATACCCTCCGAAAAGCGATTTCAGAAACGCGCTCGCCTCGAAACTGCTCTTCGCTTTCACGACGTACGCCATCCCCGGCTCGAAAGTGAAACTCGCGCCCGTTATTATTTTTTCGCCAAGCGAGTCGAGGATTTCCGCCTTCTCTAGGCGCAAATCGCCCTGCGTGATGTCCTCCACGACAAGCGTTTTCATAGCGTCCGTCTTCTGCCCCATCACTTGCGATAGACGAAGTAGAGAGTTCGAAAACCTGAACTGCTCCGGCAGATATTTTATGAAATCGTTCACGATGAAAAACATGTGCGAGAATAAAAGGAGCGAGGCCAAAACCGCACCCAAGCTCATCCCGCCGCGCGCGGCCACGCTTGCCCCCGCCACGCATAACACCGCGAGGCCCGAAAAATAAAGCGCGAAATTCGCCGAAAGTACGCCGTCCAAAACACGCCCGCGCCGGTGCGAAGCTTCGGATAATGCCGCCTGATAATCCTCCCACATCCGCCCGACTTTCGCCGACAAATTCATCGTCTTGATTGAGGAAATGTTGTGTATCGTCGAGGACACAAGGTCGTCGCGCTCCTTCGCCGCCATGCTCTCGCCCTCGTCCGCCGAGGCAAGCGCATATATGCACCCCGCCGCAAAAGCTATGTATATGACGGCAAGCGCAAGCGGAATGAAAAACGCGCGCCCGAACAAAACTCCCGCCGCACCGACGTATAGGAGCGCGAACGGAAACTCGAACGCCGAGGCTATCCGCGCGCCCGCAAGCCCCGACCTCACCGCGTCGATGTCGGAAAATACGGAGGAGAAAAAACTCTCCATGTTCGCACCGCGCTTGTTCGGAATCCTAAGGATTTTTTCAAAAATTATGCGGCATATTTTGTTGTCGATTGAGGCAAGGATTTTCTCTATCCCGCTCGCCCTGATGTGCCGGAGCAAAAAGTTGAACGACAGCAAAAACGCAAGCGCGAGAAGCCCGGTCCGACCCGCGCCGCCGAATCCGACGCCAATCCTCCCGTCGATGGCAAGCATAAGGGCAAGCGGCAACGCGACACTAAGCGCGTTGATGAAAAACGATAGCAAAAAGAGCGATCGTATCGCGCCCCGAAACGGCGATACAATCTCGGACGCCGAAAGCGTGTCGTTGTCGTAATATACTGAAATCGCTTGCGTCTTGTCCGGCATGTCAGCTCCAAAGTTTTCTTATCGCGCCGAGAATTCCGCGCCCCGTCGGCACGGACGCACCCGCCGGCGACTTGCGATGATGATATATGATAGAGCCGAGCAGCGCCGCATACCGCGCGCTTGAAAACGCGGCAGGTACACCCTCAACACCACGCGGCACGCCGATTCGCGCGCCGACGTCGAACACGGACGAGGCAAGCTCAGCAGCGCCCTTCAGGGCCGCGCCCCCGCCGCACAACACGATTGAGTTCGCGAAACGCAGCATGTCCGCCCGCGCAATCTGCTCCCTCGCCGCCTCGAAAAAAAGCGACGCGACCGGACGTATCGCGCCAAGTATGTCCGACTTCAGGATAGTGCGCTGAAACTCCTCCCCGTCCGCATCAAGGGTCAGGATGTCAATCTGCTCGGCGAAGTCGATTCCCTCGGGCGCCGCCGCTCCGTAAAGGATTTTAAGCCGCTCCGCCTCCGCTCGGCTCGAACGAATCTTGCGCGCCAGAATGTCGGTGATATGCTCTCCACCCATGGGTAGATAGGCGCTCGCCGCGAACTCTCCGCGATAGAAAATTCCGATTCCGGTGGTGAACCGCCCGATGTCCAGAACCGCCGCACCCTCGTGCTTTTCACGCTCCGAAAGCGCCGCAAGCCCGGCCGCATACGACGCCGCGACCAACTCGACCGGATGCAGATTCGCATGTGCTGCAGCAACAAAAATTCGCTCGTGAGCCTCCTCCGAAACTCGCGCAAGATGACACATCGCGCCAAGTTTTCGACCCCTCGCACCGAGCGGATTCGCAGCCGCCTCGCCATCAAGCGTATAGCCGAGCGCGACCGCATGAAGCGCACGCCCGCCGCCGGACACCCTCGCCGCCGCCCGCTTCCACACTCGCGCAAGCTCGCGCGCAGACACTTCTTCACGCGGGTTTAGCTTGACCGCCGCACTCGAAAAATGCGAGGAAACCGCACCGCTCGGCACAACGAAAACGACATCTTCTATACGCGCGTTTATGTCTTTCTCAAGCTTCGCCGCCGAAAGGTTTAGAAGCACACCAAGCTCGCGCCCGGACGGTACGCGCTCCGCCGAAAACCCCTGGCTCTTCACGCACGCAAAGCCAAGAATATGCGGCTCTCCACCTTCGCCAATCGACGCCGCGCCAAGCGCGACCTCCTCCGCTCCGATGTCCGCAAACCCAAGGACTTTCCTGGCTTTCTCAAGCTTCACCGCGCACCTCTCTGCTTGACGAGCAGACGCGAATCCGCACGCGCGTCTATCGCTTCGATGTCGCGTTTCAAAAGGTCCGACTCTGCGTCAAGCGCGGAAATTTTCGCCAGCGCCTCCTCCGGTTTTTCCGGCGGCAGGCGCAGCACAAGCCCGTCCTCCGCGTCGTATAAAACAACGTCCCACCGCATTCCGCCGACAAGCCGCGCCGCCACCGCATAGGCCGAAATCCGCGGATAGCGGCGCAGCATAAAGAGGAGCTCCGGCACACGCTCCGCCGCGCCCGCGCCCGTCGCGACAATGGGAAATCCAGCGTCAAGTTCTTCGTCGATAGCGCGCCCGTCCTCGTCGATTGCATAGTATTTTCCGCCCATGTACAGCGACGCGATTATCTTTTTCGGCATGATTTGCACAAGGATTTTGTTGGGCGCGCGCCGCAGTATGGCGACGTTTTTTACCCATGCGATTTCGGAAATCCTCCCGCGCATTTCAGCAAGACTGGGCCCGCCGCCGCCAAGCGCACCCTCGATTTTTTCAAGGATTAGGGAGGGCTCGAATTGAGGCGTGGACACGAATTTCACGCCCACGAACTCGGGTGAAAATCCGCCCCGCGCCTGCATGCGCCATATCGAAAAGCCAAGAAAAACCAGGCACGCCAAGGCCACCGCCGCAAGCGCGCGCATGACTCTCTTCGAAATTGTGTTGAACGGTTCCACGACGATTTTCCCGGTATATGCCTATTTTATTATAGCGTTTTTTTCTTTTTTTTCCATAAAAATCATTGTATAATTCAAGAAAAAATGAGCGCGCCCCCAAGAGTTTATATAGAAGCGAAAATCGCCCCGGACACAAGGATTTCCCTTGCGCCGGACGACGCGCATTACCTAAGGGACGTGATGAGGCTCGCGGTCGGTGGCACCGTGCGCGTTTTCAACGGCGATTCGGGCGAATTCGAATGCACGGTAGAAAGCGCCGGCAAACGCGATTTCATAGCACGCGCAATCCGCCAACTCCGCGCGCCTTGCAAGGAAATCCGCGGCATAGAACTTGCCTTCGCGCCCATCCGCCACGCCCGCCTCGACTTCCTGTTCGAGAAAGCGGCCGAGCTCGGCGCAACCGTTTTAAGCCCCGTCCTGACCTCGCGCACGGCCGTGAAAAACTTCAATCCCGACCACGCAAAATCGGTGGTCAAGGAGGCGGTGGAACAGTGCGGACGCCTGACGTTGCCGACGATAAACCCACTTATTACGCTCGAAAAATTCATCGCGGCAAGAGAGCACAAACGCACGCTCGTCTTCCTCGACGAACGCGAATCCGCACGCACAAATGACACACGAAAACTCGCTTCCGCCGACACGATTCTGATAGGGCCCGAGGGAGGATTCAGCCCCGACGAATTCGCCCTCCTCGAAAGCGCAGGCGCAATCGGAGTGCACTTGCAAGGAACGATTCTGCGCGCCGAAACCGCGGCCATAACCGCGCTCGCCCTGCACACGTTCAAGGAGGAGAAATGACGAAATCCGAAATGAAATTGCGCCTCAAGGAGCTCGCGAAACTGCTCGAAAAATACGACCGCGCATATTATGAAAAGGATGCGCCGCTTGTCGACGACGCCGCGTACGACAGGCTCAAGGACGAGGCGTTGAACCTCGAAAAACAGCTCGGCTCTGTCGATCTTTTCGGGGTGGAGAGCAACGTCGGAAGCAAGGCGCGCGGCGACTTCGCCAAGGTCGCGCACACGACGCCCATGCTCTCGCTCGAGAAAGTTTATACCATGGAGGAACTCTCCGATTTCGTCGTGCGCACACGCCGCGACCTCGGCCTCCTGCCGCTTGAAAAATTGACGTTCGTGGCCGAGCCGAAAATCGACGGCCTAAGCTTTTCCGCAAGGTTCGAGCACGGAAAATTCATCCAGGGCGCCACTCGCGGCGACGGCCAAATCGGCGAGGATATAACGGAAAATCTAAGTACGGTTCAGGGCTTCCCGTCCATTGTCGACCCCGCTCGCGCGCCAGGGATTCTCGAGGTCCGCGGCGAAGTCTTCATGAGCAAGGACGACTTCATGACGCTCAACCAAGAGCTGGAAAGCAAGGGCGAAAAAACATTCGCGAACCCAAGGAACGCTGCCGCCGGAAGCCTGCGCCAACTCGACGCGCGCATAACGAAACGCCGCAAACTTTCCTACATCGTCTACGCTTGGGGCGAGGTCGAACCGATTGAGTGGACGACCCAAAGCGGCTTTTACGAGTACGCGAAATCCCTCGGCTTCAACGTCCAACCAACGTTCAAGTTGTGCAACGACGCCGACGATTTGGCGGCCTTTTTCCATGAAATAGAACTCTCCCGCTCGCACATCCCGTTCGACATCGACGGCGTGATTTATAAGGTCGATAGCCTAGAATTGCAGGCAAAATTGGGCTCCATAGCGCGCGCTCCGAAATGGGCCGTCGCGCATAAATTTCCGCCCGCGAACGCGATTACAAGGCTCGAAAAAATCTCGGTGCAAATCGGCCGCACCGGCGTCATCACTCCTGTCGCAGATTTGGAACCTGTCAACATCGGCGGAGTCATCGTCGCACGCGCCACTCTGCACAACGAGGATTACATCGCCGCGAACGATATTCGGGTGGGCGACACCGTGTCGATAGAGCGCGCCGGCGACGTGATTCCTCAGGTCGTCGCGGTAATAAAAAGCGAACGCAAAAACGACGCACAGCCGTTCAAAATGCCCGGAAACTGCCCCGTCTGCGGTACCGCTCTCGTAAGAAAAGAGGGCGAGGCCGCAACCCGCTGCCCCAACCTCGAATGCCCCGGAAGACAGAAAGAATACCTCAAATATTTCGTCTCCCGCGACGCGTTCAACATCGACGGCCTCGGCGACCGACAGGTCGAGTTGTTCTTCGAAAAAGGCTGGATAAAAACGCCCGCCGACGTGTTCGCGGCACTTCCAAAACACGCCTCGGAAATGGAAAAACTCGAGGGATTCGGCCGGCTCTCGGTAAGCAATCTTATGGACGCGATAAAGCGCGCGCGCCGCGTCCCGCTCGACAAACTTGTGTACGCTCTGGGCATAATCGGCATAGGTTCCGCCACCTCGATTTTGCTCGCCGACAGCTTCAAAAACTTGAACGCGTTGTCCGCCGCGACATTCGAAAACTTGATTGAAATCCGCGGCATCGGCGACATCATGGCGAACGATATTCTTGCATATTTCAAGGATGAAAAGAATCTGCAAAATTTGAGCGAGCTCGCCGCCGAGCTCGATATTTTGAACCCCGAAACGCACGAGGTGAACAGGGAAAATCCCCTGTTCGGCAAGACGATTGTGTTCACCGGCTCGCTTGCGAAATTCACGCGCGAGCAGGCGCAAAACCTTGCTCGCACGCTCGGCGCCAACCCCGCGACTTCGGTCAGCAAAAGGACGGATTTCGTGGTCGCTGGGGGCGACGCGGGAACCAAACTCGACGACGCACGCAAACTTGGCGTGAATGTGATTTCCGAGGACGAGTTCGAAAAACTCGCAAACGAAAATGCCTAAAAAATTCGCACGCCGCACCGAGGATTTCGCATGCACCAACTGCGGCGCACACGTGGTCGGCGACGGCTATACAAACCATTGCCCCGCCTGCCTCTGCTCGCTGCACGTCGATGTGAATCCGGGCGACCGCGCAGCAGCGTGCAGGGGCCTTATGCGACCCGTCGCGATCGAGCTAAAGCAGGGCGTTCCAGTGCTTGTGCACAGGTGCGAAAAATGCGGCTTCACGCGCAAAAATCGCGCCGCGCCGAACGACGACTACGCCGAAATTTTGAAAGTGATGAAGAATGAAAGTTGACATCTTCGACTTCGATTTGCCACCGGAGTTCATCGCCTCGCGCCCGCTTGAAAACCGCGAGGAAGCAAGGCTTCTCCTCGTGCCCGAGCTCGCCGACAGGCATGTCCGCGACCTGCCGGATATTATTCCGCAAAACGCGCTCGTCGTGATGAACGATACCAAGGTCATTCCAGCGCGCATCACGGGAACCACAGGAAACCGCCATTTTGAGGCTACTCTGCACAAGAATCTTTCGCCTCGCACCTGGCTCGCGTTTGTAAAAAACTCAAGGAAACTGTCCGTCGGCGACACGCTCGAGTTCAGCGAAAACTTGCACGCACGCGTCGCTGCAAAACACGACACAGGCGAAGTGGAACTCGAGTTCGACCTTGAAAACACAAGGTTTTTCGCCGAGTTGGCGGAGATAGGTACAATGCCGCTTCCGCCGTATATCAAACGCTCCGCCGACAAAAACGACGACGAAAATTATCAAACCGTGTACGCGAAAAACGAGGGTGCGGTCGCCGCTCCAACCGCAGGCCTGCACTTCACAAACGCGCTGCTGGAACGCATGCGCGCGAAAGGAATCGAGCTCGCGACATTGACGCTCCACGTCGGCGCCGGCACGTTTTTACCGGTCAAGGCAAACGATACGGACGACCACAAAATGCACTCCGAATACGGAATAATAACGCCCGAAACCGCCGCACAAATAAACGCCGCAAAGCAAGGCGGACGGCCGCTTGTAGCGATTGGTACCACCACGCTGAGGCTACTTGAATCCGCCACCGACTCAAGCGGAAAAGTGCAACCGTTCAAGGCCGAAACAAACATCTTCATCACGCCCGGATATAGATTCAAAACCGCGGATTTTTTGCTGACGAATTTCCACATCCCGCGCTCGACTTTGTTCATGCTCGTGTGCGCGTTCGCGGGGATAGAGACGATGAAAAACGCCTACGAACACGCGAAATCCGCGGGCTATAGGTTCTATTCTTACGGCGACGCGACGCTGTTGAGGAGGATGGATTGAGGTTCAAAATCGCCCTCCCGCTCGCGACCGATCCATACGATTACAAGACGGAGCTCGCTCTTGCCGCGGGCGATATAGTCGAGGTCCCGCTGCGCCGCGGCACCGAGCTCGGCGTGGTTCTGCGCGAGGCGACCGAGCTCTTGGACTATCCCGAGGAAAAAGTGCGCGAGGTCTTGCGCAAAATCGACACGCTTTCGCTCTCGAAAAAGCAGCTCGAGTTTTTATATAAGGTGTCCGACTATAACATGGCGCCGCTCGGAACCGTACTGAAGATGAGCATAGGTTTTCCCGAGGTTTTCAAGGAACGCAAGGCACCCACCCGCAAAAAACTATACTTGGACGAACCCAAGTATTCGCCACCAACGTTATCGGACGACCAATCCGCCGCAGCCGCCACCTTGAAAGCAAGGGTTTCCCAAGGGTTCAGTGCAACTTTGCTCGACGGAATAACCGGATCCGGCAAAACCGAAGTGTACTTCGCCGCAGCCGCCAAAGCCTTGGAAATCCATGGCTCGCAAGTACTGATTATGCTCCCAGAAATCGCACTTACATCGCAATTCATGGAAAAATTCGAGGCAAGATTCGGCATAACTCCAATCGTCTGGCACTCGAATATCACGCCCGCCGCAAGACGCGAAAGCTTCCGAGCAATTGCGAACGGAACCGCGCGCATAGTCGTAGGAACAAGGAGTTCCCTGTTCTTGCCGTTCGCCCGCCTCGCCATGATAGTGCTGGACGAGGAACACGACGCAAGCTATAAGCAGGAGGATATTGTAGTGTATCACGCCCGCGACATGGCGGTGCTGAAAGCGAAAATCGAGGACATACCCATAATCCTCGCAAGCGCCACACCAAGCCTCGAAACAATGAAAAACGTCCACGACGGCAAGTATTCGCAAGTATTGTTGCATAAAAGATTCGGAACCGCGCAACTGCCCGACATCCGCCTGATAGACCTGCGCCAAAGCAAACCCGCAAAAACCTCCTGGCTCTCCTCGCCGCTGAAGGACGAAATCGCAAGCACGCTCGACCGCGGAGAGCAGGCCATGCTCTACATAAACCGCCGCGGATATGCGCCATTAGTGCTCTGCTCAGCATGCGGATACCACCTCGGCTGCCCCGACTGCAGCGTGAACTTTACGGCCCACAGCCTAGACAATCTGCGCCTCGAATGCCACTATTGCGGCCGCCGCGAACGCCTGCCCAAGGCCTGCCCCGAGTGCGGCAAAGAGGACGCATGGGTGCTCTGCGGCCCCGGCATAGAAAGGATAAGGGACGAGGTTGCAACAGCATTCCCGAACGCGAAAATCACGACGATTTCCTCGGACGAGCTGACCTCCCAAACCCGCCTCTCAGAAATAATCCACGCCATAGAAAACCGCAAAATAGACATAATCATCGGCACGCAAATCGTGGTCAAAGGCCACCATTTCCCAAGCCTCACCCTCGTCGGCGTAGTCGACGGCGACATGAGTTTTTCGGGCGCCAACCTCCGCGCGAACGAGGCCACGTTCCAACTTCTGACCCAGGTTTCCGGGCGCTCCGGAAGAGGAGACAAGGCCGGCCTCGTCCTAATCCAACCCTACCACCCCGACAACCCGGTCATGCAGTCCAACGCGAAACACGACCGCGACGGATTCATGAAAACCGAGCTCGCCGAACGCGAACGCGCAGGCATGCCGCCGTTCAAAAAACTCGCCGCAATATTGCTATCATCAAGCAGCAAGGAGGACATCGAACGCACCGCCGCGCTCATGGCAGCAAAAGCGCCGAACAACATCGAGGGCCTAACCTGCTTCGGCCCAATCGACGCGCCGCTCGCGCTGATAAAACGCCAGTTCCGCAAGCGATTCTTGATGATTGCGGCCAAGAATATAAGCCTACAAAAAATCATTGCGCGCTGGCTTTCCCTGGCTCCGCCGCCCGCCTCGGTAAGAATAAAAATCGACATCGACCCGTATAATTTCTTATAGGCTTGAATTTCCGCCAATAGTATATTATATATACGGTATGTTTACAAAACCGCGCAGACTTAAAAGGCAGATAGCAAGCAAAGAGGACGACCTGCCCGTCATCCCGCGAAGGGATAT
>JAISGI010000036.1 GCA_031263095.1 Rickettsiales bacterium
TATGGAGGCCAAGCTTAAGGCCGAGTGTTCCATATTTGCGACCACGCCGGAAATCTTCTCGGCCGAAATGTTGGCTTTGATTATGAACTGCCCGGTCTTGTCCTCGACCTTGGCAAGTATCTGCTCGGCACGGGTTTCGAGTGCCCCGGCCGCCGCCTGCACAACCGTCCCCGCCTGCGAAAGATTGTCCCTAGCCTCCGCAGTACGGGCAAGTGCGGCCTCGACCGTCGCGTCAAGCTCGCCTTTCTTGGCCGAAACACCATCCAAAATCCTGCCCGTAGTCTCAAGCGTCTGGCCAAGCGAGTACTCAAGCGCGCTCGTCTGCGCAAGTATCCCCTTCGCCGCCGCCGCAGCCTTTTCCTCGGTAATCGCAGAATTCGAAGCAAGCCGCGCCGCATTCTCGCTTAAATTATCAAGCATGGCAGTCGCCTTGCCCTCCAAATCCGCACTCGCCCGCGCCAGCTCCGAGGTAAGGAGGCCAAGCTTGCCCTCATACCCGGTCGCCGCGGCGATTGCGGCCTCCATTGAATCTTTCCCCTCGCGCGTAGTCTTCTCCATCTGGGAATATAAGGAAGACATCGAGGAGACGAGCGAGGCAAGCGCCTCCGATTCGACGCTTATCTTCTGCTTGATTACGGCGATGATTGCGCCCTGGTCGCCGTGCGGGTCGACTATGCTCTGAATAAAGGGATATATGACCTCTCGCTCGTAGTTCGAGTTCATGTTGCGGTCAACATACATTGCAATCATCCATATGAAGCCGACCGGCATTATGGTTCCGGCCAAAAACCCGCCAAACTCGTGCGGAAGCATTTTAAGGAGGGAGGCCGAGGTATAAATGCTGTTCCTCGCGTAATAGATGATAAGCCCCGCCCACACAAGGGACAGCAGTCCGGCAAAACCATATAGATACGCCGGCCGTATGCGACGATAACCGTAAGTCCGGTTGAACTCGTCGTAGTTGTGTTTAAGCTCTTTGACCGCTGCCATTTTTTATTGCTTTCTTCGGTTATTATGATAGCATATGTTTGCTCTTAAAGCGAGGAAAAAGTTTTGTCGATAGCCTTATTGCTGCTGCTTCTGTTCTGCTCCGGCGTGCGCGCCCAGGGCGCTTTCGAGCAAAGGCACAGCCTTATGCAGACGAAAATCGAGGATTTGAAGGCGGACGAAACCGCCGCCGGCTTCGAGATTAAATCCGCCGCCGACATGCCCGAGGAGGAGCCACCAGCGCCCGTTCCCGAACCCAAACCCGAACCGGCTCAGCCGCCGCCTCTTCCCGTCTCCGACGGCCGTATAATCCTAAAGCCCTTGAAACTCGACGCCGCCGCAAGGCGCCGGTATTTCGAGGATGACAATGCGCCCGTACAAGTAGAAACCGCAGGCATCGCCATGGCCCACGTGGCTTCGTACCTTGACAAGGACGCAGCCCTTGGCGGATATAAAAACCTCTCCGCCAAATACCCGCAGGTCCTGCGCCTCGAACCGTCCATAGCGCACGAGGAGGTTCCCGGCCGCGGCCTTTTCTATAGGCTCTATTTGATAGGCGACAGGAACGCCTTGGCAAGCCTTTGCTCTGAAATGCATACCTTGAACGATTGGTGCCTGGTGGTGAAATGAGCTGTTTGGACGACATAAAAAACGATAGGCTCGAGGTAAGGCTTGCAAAAACGCCCGCGGAAATCCTCGCCGCGCAAAGGCTCCGCTATCACGTGTTCTTCGAGGAGGACGGCGTAACGAACACTACCCGCGCTGGCGATACCGCAATCCCCACCCACGGGGAAAAAATCGACATAGACGAGTTCGATGCCGTGTGCGACCACCTGATTGCCATAGACCTGACAACCAACCGCCCGGCCGAGCAAAGCATAGTCGGCACCTATCGGCTGATGCGCAAGGAGGGCCGCGCCAAAATCGGCAAATGGTACTCCGAAACCGAGTTTAACGTCGAAAAATTCAACACGCTCGAAGGCGAGATACTCGAGCTTGGACGCTCCTGCGTAGCCAAGTCGCACCGGAACCGCCTTACCATGCAGATGATGTGGAACGCGCTTGCCGCCTACATGTTCGACTATAAAATAGAGCTTATGTTCGGCTGCGGCACGTTCCTGGGGACAAACCCGGACGAGTATGCCGACGCGCTCTCCTACCTATACTATAACCACGTCGAAACCGGCGCCATGAAAATATCTGCCAAGGGCGAAAACGCCCGCCCCATGAACCTGCTTCCCAAGGATGAAATCGACGAGGCCAAGGCCATGGCCCAAATGCCTACCATGATAAAAGGGTATATAAGGATTGGCGCCAGGATAAGCGATTCTTGCTGGATAGATTGGGGCTTCAACGGCTTCGACGTGTGCATAATATTCGAGACTAAAAACCTCCGCGCCGATTATCTGAAACATTACGAAAGGATGAAGAATGGCTAAGCTCCGCCTCGCCATCTTGGGCATGGGCCGCATAAGCGCCTATCATATCGAGGCTGCAAAGGCAAACGGCCGGTTCGAGGTCGTATCCACCTGCGACAATTCCAAGGTCGCCTGCGCCGACTATACCAACTTCGCCGAAATGCTTGACAAGGCAAAACCGAACGTCGTGGCGATTTGCACCCCCAACGCCATGCACTACGAAAACGCGCTGATGGCATTGAAAGAGGGCGCAAGCGTCATAGTCGAAAAGCCCCTCGCGCTGAAGGTAAGCGAGGCCGAGCACCTGTTCGAAACCTCCCAAAAGCGCGGCCTGCACGTCTTCCCGGTATATCAGAACCGCTTCAATCCTACAATCGCCGCGGCCAAAACCGCGCTTGACGAGGGAAAATTCGGCCGCCTGCGCCTGATTTCGGCCAACATCCTGTGGCATAGGGACACCGGATATTATAACTCCTGGCGCGCAGACAAAAGCGGCGGAGTCGTGATAAATCAGGCCTCGCATTATATAGACTTGATACATTGGTTCGCAGCCGATAAACCGGCCAGTATAAGCACAGAGGACGACGGCCGCACCGCCGCCGCCGCGATAAGGTTCGAAAACGGCATAATCGCATCGCTGACCGCGACCACCGCCGCGCCAAGCGATTTCGAGGGCTCGCTGACGATAATAGGCGACAAGGGACTCGTCAAAATCGCCGGCCCCGCCCTAAATAGCATTGCCGAATGGCAGTTCGCGGACAAGTCGGAAAACCCCGCCGTTTCCTACGATACCAAATCCGTCTATGGCTTCGGGCACAAGGAGTTCTATAGGGCCGCAGCCGCTACGCTCGAGGGGCTCGCCCCGTTCCCGATTTCCCACGCTGACGCCCTGAAATCTCTTGACCTTTTGCTAAAAATAGCGTATAATAAGTAGTCATGACAGACGAAAATACTATAAAATATTGCTCGTTTTGCGGCAAGTCTCAGCATGAGGCGAAAAAGCTTATCGCCGGGCCAAGCGTGTATATCTGCGACAACTGTATCGCGCTCTGCGCTAATATTATAAAGGAGGAGAATAAAAAGGCGCTCGAAACCGGCGCCAAGGACTCCCCCACGCCCCAGGCCATGTCCGAACACCTCGACGATTATGTGATAGGCCAGTTGCGCGCGAAAAAGACCCTCTCCGTCGCCGTCTATAACCATTACAAACGGCTCTACAATACGGAAATCAAGAACGAGGTCGAAATAAGTAAAAGCAACATATTGCTTATCGGCCCCACCGGCTCCGGCAAGACTTTGCTTGCAAGCACGCTTGCCAAAATCCTCGACGTTCCGTTCACTATTGCCGACGCCACCACGCTGACCGAGGCTGGATATGTCGGCGAAGATGTCGAGAATATCCTCGTCCGCCTGCTCCAGGCCACGAATTACGATGTGGCCAAGGCGCAAAAGGGCATAGTCTATATCGACGAGATAGACAAGATTTCAAGGAAGGGCGAAAATCCCTCGCTTACCCGCGATGTTTCCGGCGAAGGCGTCCAGCAGGCGCTCTTGAAGCTTATCGAGGGCACGACCGTCGCCGTCCCGCCACAGGGCGGCCGCAAACACCCGCAGCAGGAGTATATCCAGTTCGATACCTCCAACGTGCTCTTCATCTGCGGCGGCGCGTTCGCAGGCATCGACAAGGTGGTCGAGCAACGCACACGCGAAACCTCCATGGGCTTCGGCGCGAACGTCAAGGGCAAGGAGGACAGGAAAGTCTCCGAACTTCTCGTTATGATAGAGCCCGAGGATATAGTCAAATACGGACTCATACCCGAGCTTGTCGGCCGCCTGCCGGTCATCGTCACGCTGGACGAGCTTGACGAGGAGGCACTGGTCAGCATTCTGACCGAGCCGAAAAACGCCCTCACCAAGCAGTATAAGGCATTGTTCGATATGGAGGGGGTCGAGCTTGAATTCACCGGCGACAGCCTGACCGAAATCGCGCGCCAGGCGATAAAAAGGAAAACCGGCGCACGCGGCCTGCGCTCGATTGTCGAGAATCTTCTCCTGGACATAATGTTCACCCTGCCCGATTCGAAATCCATCGCGAAAGTCGTCGTGAACAGGGAGGCTCTGCAGACAGGAGGAAAACCGATTCTCATATACGACAAGGACAAGGAATTGGAAAAGAAAATAGTTTGACGACCCGTCGCCCCGCAAGGGGCGATTTTTTTAACAAGAAAGGAGGTTTATATGCAACATCGCACGAACAAGGAAATCCACCACGAACGCGAACCTTGGTTCCAAATCGCCCAGTCGTCCATGACGGATACCGAACTGAACCGCCTCAAGGCCATGCTGGACAAGGAAAAGGCAACGGGCGAAATATCCTCTGGAGCAGGGTCAAGCTTATGGTCATAAACGACGAGCTTCACTGGCGAAGCCGCATGCACAAACCGTCGGCCAATGCCGCTCCAAGCACCGTCGGAGTGGTGATAAATTTTCCATTGCACGAGCGTATAGCCTCTGCTAGGATTGCCGCCGGCGCCTGCAAAGAATAATGAAACTTACTTATACGGAGAAAATGAAAGTGAACGAAAATATAGTGGCAATCGACGGACCCGCGGGCGTTGGAAAAGGCACGCTGACCAGGAATTTATGCAACAAGTACGGCTTCGTCGGCCTAGACACCGGAAGCCTTTATAGGGCGATAACACTCTACCTTATGCGCCAAGGGTACGATATGGAGAAAATCGACCCGGCGCGTGCGGTCGAGGAGACAAAAAAGATTTCCGACAATCACGAGATACTGAAATACGCCGCCGACCCGGAAATCCGCTCCGCCCTCAATTCGAAATATGTATATGTCGTGGCCGACAACGCACCGTTGAGGGAGGTTATAAAGGACTACCAGGTCGACTTCGGCCGCAGCCCGCCGCCTCTTGCAAACGGTACACCCGCCAAGGGAGCCGTGGTCGAGGGCAGGGATATAGGAACGATAATCTTCCCCGACGCGCCCGTGAAAATATTTCTGACCGCCGCGCCGGAAATCAAGGCAAGCCGACGCTACGACGAATACGTGTCCAAGGGCATAGAGGCCGACTATAAAAGCATACTTGCCGAAATGGTCAAACGCGACGAGGCCGACCGCACACGGAAAGTCGGAACCCTTGTCCCGGCAAAGGACTCGCTTATACTCGACACCTCGGACAAGTCGCGCGAAGAGGTGCTTGCCTGGGCCTCGAAAGTCGTCGAAGAACGCCTGAAACTATAAAAATCAAAGCTGAAAAAAGGCCAGGGTTCCCCCGGCCTTTTTTCTCCTACTCCCAATTGAAAATATCGCGAAGCGAGATTTTCAATTGAGCCTATATATCGAGTACGTAATCTGCTTCGCCGGGTCGTACATTACATCCGTTTGAGCAACACCCGGAGTCGTGGTCTTGTCCCAAGTCCAAAATTTATAAACCGCATAGCCGGCAGAGGAGGTGCTAAGCACAATCTCGGCATTGCTCCCGGTGCCAGTCCATTCGAGGCCGTACGCTATGATAGAGCCGCTGCTTGTAAAAAAGTTGCTCCCGTCGCCTGTCCAGCCAAGCGAATATGCGAATTCCCGGTCGAAAATGGCCACGCGCGAAACCCTCTGGTTCTGCGCTCCAATCGCAAGGTCGAAACGATAGATTCCAAGGCCAAGCACGCCTCTGCCAAGCACGGTGCCAAAATTTCCGGCCGCACTGGCGACAAGCTGCCAGCGGCTGACGGCCGGCGTCCCGATACAGGACGAAACCTCGCCAGCTGAGATACTCGGACTGCCAAGCTTTGGTGCCAGGAATTGGCATGCCTCGGACACGGGCACGGTCGCCCCCTCAGGGCATAGCTCCGGCGTAAAACACGCCGAACAGGTATAATAGTTTGATGAGTTAGAGTTGTTGGCAGATAGTAGAAGAAGTGCGAATGCTAGGTATTTAGCCTTTTGCCCCCCCCCGTACACTTTTTGTTCATATATGTCATTGTCGTCTTTCTCCTTTGGTTAGACTTAGACATGATACAACAAAAAGCTTACCTTTTCAAGTTCAACTTTGTGAAATAGAGGGTATCCACAAACCGCCCGTCCGGCTTGCTGTACCGGTCTTTGATGAAGTGTCCTTCAAGCTTGTACCCCGCACGCTTGGCCACCGCCGCGCTCTTTTTGTTCCGCTCGTCGCAGCGTATGGAGATTCGCGAAATCCCCGCCTTGAATAGTTCCGCTTCGACAAGCGCCAAGGCTTCGCCCATAAATCCATTGCCCTCCGCTCCCGCGTCAAGCATGTATCCGATTTCGCACGACCGGTCGCGCCCGCTGAACTTCTGGAAGTCTATCGCACCGACCATCTTGCCACCCGCGAATATGCCATAGTTCAGCATGCCCCACTCCTTGCGCTCCTTCTCCCAGCGCAAAAGAGCACGAAACTCGTCCTCGGCGCACTTGACCTCAAGCACCCAGTCAAGCCACGGAAGCAGATGCTCCCGGTTCGCCTGAACAAACGCGAACAACAGCTCCGCACTGGCGAAAGTAGTGGGCAGAGTCCTCAACACCACTCGCTCGCCGACAAGCCTCTTCCGCGCTTTTACATATTTCAAGTCCGTCATTTTTCCACCTCATATAACTCTAAATCCGGATACCCGTCCGGATATATGTCCCGCCCGGACTTGTATTTCGTAATCCCGCGCACGACAAGATTTTTCTGATATTCCTTCACCGCGCGAAGCGTAGCCCGGCCGAGGATTCCATCCACCGGCGCCCCGATTCGCTCCTGAAGCTCCTTGAGCTGCTCGATACTTAAAGGACGCACATCCACATCCGGCCGCCGGCTAAGCTCGTCGCCCTTGCCAACGATAGCGTCCGACAAAAGCCCGACCGAAAGCGCATACGACACGCTCGCGTTCCACTTCATTATAAGCTTGAAATTCGGATAGACCAAAAACGCCGGCCCTGTGTCCCCCTGCGGCATGACAAGCGCGGCAGAAATGTCCGAACTCGGCAATTCGCTCCCGTCATACGCGCGAACACCCATCGCCGCCCACTCCGAAACCGTCTTGTACTCATAAAGGTTCACAGCCTCCCAAGCCTCGGCGTTCTCCTGCGCGAACCGCACCGCACGACCCCACTTCTCGCGCCCGTTCCATCCCATCTGCGAAAGATAGTTCGCGGCCGAGGAAAACGCGTCGGCCAAATTGGAGAAAAGGTCGATTTTCTTGTCCCCGCTGCCGTCGATTGCATAGCGGACGAACGTAGAGGGCATGAATTGGAAATTCCCGAACGCCCCCGCCCAAGAACCTTTCGCCGACGCCGCCAAGTGCCCGTTTCCAACGATTCGCACGAACTCGACAAGCTCGCGCGTGAAGAACTCCGCCCGCCGCCCATCATACGCAAGCGTGGCAAGCGCACTGGCAAGCGCGAACCCGCCGAAATTCCGGCCATAGTTCGTCTCCATCCCCCAAAACGCGACAAGGATATGAGGCTGTACTTTGTACTTGCGCGCGATTTGCTCGAGAAGCTTCGCATGCTTGCGCATCATCTCGCGGCCCGAGGCGATTCGCGCCGGGCTCATCGCCGCATCGTAATACTTCCAAAAGGATTTGATGAACTCCGGCTGCTTGCGGTCAAGCTCGACGATTTTCGGCTCATAAACAGCAATCGCAAGGACGGAATCGACGGGCGCCTGCGCAAGCTTGTGCTTTGCCGCCGCCTCGGCCTTGAACCGCCCCGCCCATTCCTCGAAAGTCTCGGCAAACGCCGGAGAGGATATTAGTAACGCGACTAAAAGGAGCGTCCTCAAATCTTGACCTCAAGCTCTTGGATCTTTTTATCCAGCTCATCTATAATCTCATCCGTGACATCAAGCGACTTGTTGATGATGACAATGGTCTGGGCATAGAGTATTACGTCGAAGCCATGCTGCTTCCCGACATTGCGCACGATGCCGTCAAGATAGTCCTCCTGAAGCTTTTTAAGCGTATCGACGAAAGCCTTCTTTATCTTCTGGTCGCGCTCGGCAATCTGCTTGTCGAAGTCGATGACCTCGCGCTGGAAAGCGCCGGCCTCTTTGGCGAAAGCCTCTTGCGACATGACAAGTTGCTTGGATTTCAGCTCGCTCTCCTTCTTCTCGAACTCCTTGCGCTTTTTCTCTATGTCGGCCTTCATGCCGTCAAGTGCCTTGTCCTTCTGCTTGTTTATTGAGCGCATGACCTTGGCCTTTTCGTTTATGCGCGAACCATCCATTATCCCGGCCTTGATTGGCGAAGCTTCCTGCGCCGACACCGCGCCAGCAAGGAACAATAGGGTAAGTAGCATTTTTTTCATTTTATTTTTCTCCTTTATTCATATTTAATTACATAATTCAAGGTTGCCGCCGGCTGCTTGTCCGCGAACGCGCCGCGCATGTCCGGAGTGCGCTCACCGACAATCGCACGAAGTGCGTTGTACCGCGCGTCCTTTGGAATCTCGGCCCCGTCGCACCAAAGATAGCCCGAGGGCAATCGCGATGCCGACCATACCGAAACCATACCGACCGGTAATGAGGAAGAGCTTCCCGCGGACATTGTACCGCCGCTTGCCGTACCGCTTGCGTCGGCCGATTGCTTCTTCGAGCTTGCCGCCCGCTTGGACTTCTTGGCCGCGCGCACGGATTTTTTCGAAGAGCTGGCCCGCGCCGACTTTTTCTTCGCCGCCATAGCCTCGTCCGCATTGAACATCGTCAAAAGGGCGAGCACAAGAACCGTCGGAAATATCCTCATTTTTCCCATCCATAACCTTGGAGGCAATCATACCCTCGAACTTTCGCATTCGCAAGGAAAATATTTAAGAAAAAAGCCCCCTTGCGGAGGCTTTTGACTATTTTATTGTGGCGGCAAGCGCAACAGCGGTGTCGCACATGCGGTTGGAAAATCCCCACTCGTTGTCATACCACGATACGACGCGCACAAAATTCCCCTCGATGACCTTGGTCTCGTTTAGGTCGAAAGTGGACGACGCCGGATTGTGGATATAGTCGGACGAGACCAGAGGCTTGTCGTTGACCTCGAGGATTCCCTTGAACCGCGGAGTTTTCGACGCCGCGACGATTGCCGCATTGACCTCTTCTTCGGTCACGTTCTTTTTCGCCACGAACTTGAAATCGACAAGCGAGACATCCATGGTCGGCACGCGCGTGGACGCGCCGTCAAGCTTGCCTTTAAGCTCGGGTACAACCTCGCCGATGGCCTTCGCCGCACCGGTCGAGGTCGGAATAATGTTGCACGCCGCCGCACGCGCGCGGTACGGGTCTTTGTGGAAAGTGTCGACCGTGCGCTGGTCTCCGGTATAGGAGTGGATGGTCGTCATGTACCCATGCGAAATTCCGAACGCTTCGTTCAGCACATATACTACCGGCGCCAAGCAGTTGGTAGTGCACGACGCATTCGACACGACAAGGTGCTCGGACGTAAGCTTGGTGTGGTTCACGCCATAGACGACGGTCAGATCTGCACCCTTCGAAGGAGCCGACACAAGCACGCGCTTCGCCCCGGCGGTCAGATGGACAAGAGCTTTTTCCTTGTCGGTGAAAATGCCGGTACACTCGAAAACTATATCTACGCCAAGGTCTTTCCAAGGCAAAGTGGTCGGATCCTTGATGGCAAGCATTTTGGGCGACTGCCCGCCGACGACAAGCTTGTCTCCCTCGATTTTGACCGGAAATGGAAGCTTGCGGTGCACGGTGTCGTACTCCAAAAGCATGGCGTTCGCCTCGGGCGTGGCAAGGTCGTTGATTGCCACGACCTCGATGTCCTTGCGCCCGGATTCGAGGAGCGCGCGGAAAGTAAGACGCCCGATTCGGCCAAAGCCGTTGATTGCTACTTTTACCATGGTGATAATTCCTTTCGTTTGGTTCAGGTTCGCAAAGAATTATAGCCGACGGCCCGCCCCTTTTCAAGAAGAATTTATGTCAGAGGGAACGCCGCAAAAAGAGTATCGTCTCCTCCATATCCTTGGGCATCGGCGCCTCGAACTCGAGAGCGACGCCACGCGTAGGATGGATAAAGGCAATGTTCTTGCTGTGCAGCATTTGCCGGCGCAACGAGCCGAGATAATGCTTTGCGTCCCGGTTCCCGGTCATGTTCATGTACTTGGCCGTGTCCCCGTACATCGCGTCGCCCAGAAGCGGAAAGCCGGAATATTTCATGTGCACGCGTATCTGGTGCGTCCGCCCAGTCTCGAGGTTGCACTGGAGCATGGAAATCGGCGGCACCCTCTCACCTTTGAATACCTCGAGAGTCTTATAGCGCGTGATAGCTTCCTTGCCACCCTCGGTCACCACGCGCATTTCCTGATGAAAACGCGGACTGCGCGCGATATTTTTCTTGATTACGCCAGCCGCAGGCTTGGCCTCGCTCCACGCAAGGGCTATATAGTCGCGTCGTACCGCATGAGTTTCGAATTGCCTATACATGGCTATATGCGCAGCATCGGTTTTGCACGCAAGCATGGCACCAGAAGTATCCTTGTCAAGCCGATGGACAATGCCCGGCCGACCCGCCTCCATGCCGATTGAGGAAAGCTTCCCGCCGGTATGATAAAGCAATGCGTTCACAAGCGTCCCGTCCTCGACACCCGCCCCACGATGCACGACCATCCCCGCAGCTTTATTCAGAACTATAATATCGTCATCCTCGTAAAGTATGTCAAGCGGCAGGTCTTGCGGCACCGGCGGCTTGTCCGAAGCGCGCGGAACAATAGTAAGGGTGAATGTATCGCCTGCGGCAATCTTCTTGCTGTTGTCGGCAACTACTTCCTCGTCCGCGTCAAGCAGATAACCCTCTTTCACAAGCTTTTGCAACCGCGAACGCGACACATTTGGAACAGCCGTCGCAAGCCATTTGTCAAGCCGCTCCCCCGCCGCTTCGACGGGCACTGTAAGGTTCAAGGTTTCCATCTACTTCATCGGCTCTACATAATCGACCACAGGCACTACCTCGGTTCCCGCCTGATTCTCATACTCAAGGACAACCGCGCCCGGAACTTTCGGCTCCTCCGCAACCGGCACAGCGGCGGGTTTCGCAGCCGGGGGATTGGGGGAAATCACATCCGAAACCGAGCTTCCCGCCTGGCTCGCACCCGTGCGCAAAACCGCCTTGTTCCCGGCGGCCGTTAGCTCCTTCTTCTTGCATTCCTGAATTACAACCTCAAGTTTAGGCACGACCGAATTCGGCACCGCACCGGAAATCTTGACCGGACACATCATATAACCCTCAAGCACCGCATTCTTGGGCACGAACTCCCACCTCGGCCGCGTGATATAGCCAAGCCGGATTTCCGTCGGCGGCTCAAGACAATAAAGGGTAAGTATATTCTTGCCCGTCTGGGTCTCGTAATACTCGTTCGAATTCTGGGAATAGCATGGGAAAGCGGTAAGGTAAAACCCGCGCGTGATGTTCTGCGCGTCGGTCGAGTTCACGAATACGCGGTAAGTCTGGTCCGACACACCGAACTGCTTGACCCACAAGGCACGGGCGGGCAATGAGGCCAAAAGCAGTATAAATACGAACTTTTTCATAAATCCATTATGGAATAAACCCAGCTTGCTGTCAAGAAGTTGTTGACCCCGCCCCGGCTTCGTGGTATAATGCCAAAGTCTAACAAAAGGAGAAGACTATGAACAAAAATCGTACGGGGGGGGGCAAATAAGTATTTAGCTACTGCGCTTCTCCTGATTTCCGCCAACCACGCAAACTCCACCAATTATTATACATGTACAAGCTGCGGCGAGAACCGCCTGTTCACACTGGCCGAGGCGACAAAATGCCTTGGCGCCGACACCTCCGGCAAATGGGAAAAGATTGTCGAGGCGGAGAACGACCTGGCAAACTCCGGCAAATACAACCGGACAGGAACTCTCCCGGCGGGAATTTACCGGCTCGAGTCATACAACCGACATTACGGCCTCGGCTCGGCCACGATACAGATTTCCGGCACGAAATACTATGGCATAAACAACTCCATTCATCAGGATACGGCAAGGATAGACATAATGAATTCCGCGGTCGCAACCGGAAACGATAGACCGGAGCATAGCGCTTTCAACTGCTCGGTGGATATTCCGGCATATTACACTGACGGCCATTGCAACGACGCAGGCATAGCCGAGGCCGACCTTGCCAAACACAATATAAACATAGATTGGAACACTTGGCGCCAAGTACCCGGCATAACTGCCGCCAATACCGAGACCTGCCTCGGCTGCGCCGCGATTTATAGGTGGAAAGAATAAGGTTTGTCAGGGGGCGGAATTTTTCTCTTTCCCGCCCCCAATTTTTGTGATATAATAGTATAGTCTAACCAAAGGAGAAAGACAATAATGTTATATATGAACAAAAAGTGTACGGGGGGGGGCAAATAAGTATCTGGCTTTAGCGCTTCTCCTAATATCGACTAACTCTCAATCTTCAAATTATTATACTTGTACCAATTGCCTAGTGCCCGAGCTGTGCGCCACAGGAGCTACGGCCGACTTCGCCAAGTATGATAAAGCGCTGAGCAGGGACGAAGCCGCCGCCGCATTCGGCACTCCGGCCAAGACGCGCTGGCAACTCGTCGCAAGCGGCAACGTCGATTCCCAACCCTATTCTATATCCTCATCCGGGGTGTATAGGATAACTGAGCGATGGTCCACCGGATTCCAGCCAAACGAATATCGCGATTCGTTCGCTTTCGCGCTCTCTTCCTCCGACGGTCAAGTAAAAATGGAGGGATGCCCACAAGTGAATCAAGGCAACGCACTTATTAGCCTCTGCAACGGCCAAGGCTCGCAAGTGCCGGGGATTTCAGACCAAGACATCGACGCCGAACTCCCACCATTTTCAGGAAGCGGATACAAATGGCAGCTATACAGGTTGCAATAAAAGACAGTGTGCCCGGCTGCACCGCAGTTTATAGGTGGAAAAGCCAAGGTTTCACCTATATAAAAACCGAAAAACTCCGACGGCATGTACGGCGGAGTTTTTCTCATTCTTCCAATTGAAAAAGACGGACTACGCGAAGTATTTTTTAGTTGCCCAGCACTCCATAGAAAGCCGCCTCTCCGATATCCGCCCAAGTGGCGTACTGACCCGAAAACACGCTCTCTATCATAGGTATTTCATCCATATCGTAAAAGGATTTATCTATAAATTCCGCCTCGAACATGAAGACTATCTCGTGCCCTTGCTTTCCCTCGAAAATGAACAGGCTCTCTTGCGCGCCAAGCTGCCTTCCGATGGTTATCTCCGCCCCGATTTCCTCCTTGAATTCGCGCGCAAGGGCGGCCCGCATAGGCTCCCCGAACTCGATTCCGCCGCCAAGCATACGGAAATATCGGCTGTTCTTTACCTTGTCTTCCCATATGTTGACAAGATACTTCCCATCCGCGCGTCTGATAGCCGCAACGACAATGGGTCGGATTGCATTTTCTATCACTATATCTTCTCGTCCGCCAAATCGACCGATAATTTTTCGATTTTATCCGAGAATTTGAGAATCTTGAACCGGAAGTACGCATCTTCACCGGGGCCAAGCACCTTGGTGTCGATTTCGCGCTCCTGCTCCTGCATGGGTCGCCGGTCGCGGTTGAGTAGCCGCACGATTATCTTCGGCACCGGCATCGCCTTCTCGGTAGGGTTGATGACTGAGCCGGTCACCATAATATAGTTGTTCATCCCCTCCTTGAAGAGCTCGGGATTCTTGTTCACCTCTACGTAAAGACGGGTGGTGTCGACTTTCTCCTCCTGCTTGCTGAATACGCCACGACTGGCTGCACCGCCGCCAGCAAGCTTGTCCACCGCAAGCGTGGCAAGCGCCACGAACGCAGACCCGATTAGGAAAAAGCCGAGGTTTTTAAGACTGAAAATCTTCGCTCCCGCACGCGGCTCGGACGCTACGGCAAGACCAAGTCCACGAAGCAACTTGCTCCGCTCCATCTCTGCGGGCTTGTGGGAAACTGCCTCCTCGCGCGACCATACGAACTCGCACTCCGAACATTGGAAATCCTTGGAATCGTCAAGTAGCAGAGGATCAACGTCGAACTCGGCCTTGCACTTCGGACAGATGATTATCATTCCGATTCTCCAAGGCCGCTACGGCTATTTTTCAAATACCCTGACTTCGTACGCGGGCACGTCGAGCGTGGTCGAAGTAAGCGCTACGCGCGAGGCAGGCAGGCCCATGTCGGCAAGAGCCTTGGTCACGCCTTTGACATGTTTCTGCGATTCGGCGGCAGACTTGCCACGCGGAGTCACACCAGAAACTTCGAACGTCGCGGACGGATTGCGCTCAAGCGCGCGGGAAAGAGCCTGGTAAAGCGGCTCCTCGAATTCCACATCCGGCCTGTCGAACTTGATTGAAACAATGGGACGCGCCGAACCGACAGAAGCCGCGCCAGCCGCAGGAGTCAAGGAAACGGGTCCACCCGCAGGACGCCGAAGTCCGACCGGGGAATCGCGCCGCGAAACCGGGGTCGAGGGCGCCGCCGAGGGATTATAGTCCCGCGCCGCATCCTCTACGAAAGCACCGTACGACTCGTCGCTCGAGAACATCGAGCCGCCGTCGGCGAAGAAGTCGCGGCTCGACCCGGCGCCGTAAAGCTTGCCGTTCTTGATGTTGAGGGCAAGGTCGTTGAGATTGGACTTTTCCCCGTCGACATAAGCCATCTGCCGCTCGGCTTCCTTGTCTGCCTGACGCGCGAAAGTGGCGATTTCCCCGCCAAGGGACTTGGCCTCTTCTTCAAGCGCGCGAAGCTGCTTGTGGTCGTCCTCGGTCGCGCCGCGGATTTTGTAGGACGCTTGGATTGAGCCGACCATGTAATCGACCATAGAGGTGTCCGATTCGATGTCTGCGACCAAACGCTTGATGTCGAAAGCAATCTCGTTTATGCGCTCAAGCTTGGAACGCGCGGAACGCCACTGATCCATAAGCTCGGGATTGCCGGGCGTCGTGCCCATCTGAAGCTTCGCGCTGATTTGCGCGACAGTGGTGCGATAGTCGGAAACCGCAGTGTTCGTCTCGGCCCGCATGGATTGCAAAGTCGAGCGCCGCCCTTCGATTACCGAGCGCATCTGCCCCTGCTCGGCCTTGAAGTTGGCGATTTTGTTCTTGACGAAAGTGCCGCCGAAAGCGCCCTCGCTCGCAGCCGGAGCGCTGGCCGCCGGCTTCGATGAAGCCTCGCTTCCGAACAAGGTGTCCGAAGTGCTCGAGCACGCGGCAAGTGCGAACGCCGCAATAAACATCGCTATTTTTTTCATTTTCATTTGATAGCCCCTAATCTATTGTTGCCCTGTAAATTTACAGATGTAGGCACTTTAGCACTTGTTTTGAATAATTTCAATAGAAAAATAAAAGGGAGGCGCGATTTGCACCTCCCTGCACTAACGCGGCTTCCGAACTTTAGAATGCATAGCGCAAGCCGACCTCCGCTACGCTCTTCCTGATCTTCATGTCGTCGGCGCCGGACTGCGAGGCGCTTCCCTTGGTGTCGAGGAATTTGTATGCTATATCGACGTTCAAGTTCTCAGATACGTCGAAGGCAAGCCCGGCCATTACGCTCCACGCGAACTTGGCTCCGTGAGCCACTTCGTCGCTGGCTTCAAACACTACGTTCCCGCTCGCATCATCGGTTTCCGTGACGTCGAGCTTCATATATGTGTCGACCAAGCCAAGCCCTATGCCTATGAACGGAGTGAAATTGAGCCCTGTCGGAATGTCCCAGTACCCGTTCACCATATAGGACAGATAGTGTGCCTTGAACTTGTCCTGCTCGTTCGTCGTCCCGTCGTCGTACGAGTAGGTATTGCTGGTGGTGAAGCCGTACCCAAACTCGAACTCGCTCCTGAACTCGCCCGTCTTGACGCCATAGGCAATGCTTATGCCAAGGTCATCAAGCCTGATGGGCTGGTCGCCATACCTGGCCCAATTATAAGGCAGGCGCGCGCCGACATACTGTTTCACTTCGGCCGAAACCGCAGTGGAAAAGAACGCCGCCGCAAACGCTATAAGGGATAGTTTCTTCATCTTCCTTCCTTTCTTTTTTGTGTCCAAACGCCGTCGGCGCCGGAATAAATTGTAGCGTTTCAAGGCCGCATTGCCAAGTAGAACATAAGCCTAGGACGCACCGCCTACCACAAAAATCAAAGCGAAGAAATCCCGCGGTCTCCGTGGGATTTCTTCTCACTATTCCAATTGAAAAAGCCGCTTGCGGATTTTTCAATTGAGTTTATACAGTGCTCCATACGCCGCATTCCCAACCTGAAAGTCCGCCTTGCTTATATTGGGAACGTTGATTATATCGGAAGTTGCACGCGCCTGCACGAGCATGTTATAGCCTCCTTTGCCCGTTTCGTATATCCAGGAATTGTATCCATAACCAGTAGAATCTTGGAAATAGTGCAATATGAGAGAATTGACCGGATTTTCAAGCACGACTCCCTCTATATGGAAATTGGAACCGTCTATTGTCGAGACAAGCATGTATATCCCGGGCGCGATGTCCGGAATGTCCATTCTGCCAAGCGCGCCTATATCCTTTTTATTCTCGCGAACTTTCGTCCATCTGGAAAAGGCCGGACTGCCAAGACAATCCGTGAACTCCTCAATGCTAAGCACGGCATTGAGCTTGCAGTCCGCGCTGCGTCCAGCATTGACACAAGCCCCCGGCACGGCGCAAGCTGTGCAGGTATAATAATTAGATGATTGAGAGTTGTTGGCAGATAGTAGGAGAAGCGTTGCGAGTACTATTACTCTATTTGCCCCCCCCCGTACGCTTTTTGTTCATATATGTCATTATTGTCTTTCTCCTTTGGTTAGACTTATATATTATACCGCATTATAAAGATAAAAGAAAGTAAAAATTCAGATTTTGCCCAGCCAAACATAAAAAGCGAAAAAATCCCGCGGTCTCCGTGGGATTTTTTCACATATTTCCAATCGAAAAAGAGCTTAGCGACTTTTCGATTGAGCTAGTTCACATTCCACTTGAGCTCGTTGCCATCCTTTAGGATAACACGCGAACCATCTATACCCTTGGCACCGATTGCTTTCTGGACACGCTCGGCCTCGGTCTTGGACGGAAATTCGCCAAGCCGGACTTTGTAGAGCGTGTTGCCGTTCTGCACCGCCTTGAATATCTTGACCGGCGCCACACCGACAAGCTTGTTCTTCATCGCCTCGGCCTTTTCATAGCTGGAGTACGCCGCAACCTGCACGAAATATTCCCCCTCCTCCGGCGAACGCCGAGCAGCGGATGCAGGAGCCACAACGGCCGCAACCTCCTCTATTACAGGTGTCGGAGCTGGCACTGGAGCGACCGGAGTCGCGGTAAAGTTGTCATGCCCGACATGGCTCTCGCGTGTATAGTTCGGCTGCATCTCGACCACGCCGCCATCGGACGCAGGCAGAGGTCTGACCTCCGCAGCAGCTGGGTCGGGCACCGCGCTCTCGGTTCTGGCAAGCGTTATGTCCGGCGAGTATATGTCGGTGTTGCCACCCGCAAGGGCAAGCTCTTTCAGGTTCCGGCTCTGCTCGGGCAGTATCTCGACCTTCACGCGCGCCGAGCCCTTCTGCTTGACGCCGAGCACATCCGCCGCAGCGGACGACAGGTCGATGATTCGGTCGCGCGCAAACGGCCCGCGGTCGTTGATTTTGATAGTAAGCGAAGCACCGTTCTCAAGGTTCGTCACACGCACAAGCGAGGGCAAGGGAAGCGTCCTGTGCGCAGCAGTGTATTTTGTGGTATCGAAGACTTCGCCATTGCTGGTTGACTTGCCGTGGAAGTCCGGCCCGTACCACGAGGCGATTCCAACCTCGCTGTACTCGTAGTTCTCATGCGGATAATAGGGAACTCCGTCGATAAGGTAAGGATTACCGATTTTATAAGTCCCGCCCGAGGCAAGCGGAGCCGCAGGAGCCGCGGGTGCTGCAGGAACGGGTGCCTGGGTCGGCGCAGATTCTACTGGCTCGGCCGCCTGTGGAACCGAGCTGAACTCATCCTCGGTCGGCTGGGCGAAGTTGTCGTCATAGCTCTGCATATCGTTGTAAGAGGGCTCGGCCGCAGCGGGCGCGGGTTTGGTCGCCGAACGTATCGGCACTTCGCTTCCACGGTATTCGGCGCACGCGGCAAGGACGAACAAAGCTATAAACCAAAGATTCTTTTTCATCTCTATCTCCTTATTACCATATAGAATAGCACAGCCAAGGCACAGTGTCAAGACGCAACTTGGCAAAGACTAAATGCCTTTGACTATATACTTACTTACAAATGGCTTGCAATGTGGTATGATTCGCTGGTCTAACGATAAGGAGGTACGAATGGACATCAAGGAGCTGACAAAGTTTGTCGAAGAAGACTACAAGGCTTGGAACGACATGTTCAAGCATCAGGAAAAAAGCACCGAGGCGTTCGTAATCCTCGGCAAGCTCGGCAAAAAGCTGGGCGACCTGGACAAGGAGGTGGCCAAGGAGTTTGGCTTCTGCCACAAGGAGGCTTTGAAGGAGCCGATGTGCGCCGACCGCAAGCTTGCGGGCCTCGTGATAAATTCTCTGCTCTTGGCGAAAGTCTTGGACATAGATATGGAGAAGGCTATGAAAGACAAGATGGAGAGAATGCGGGAACACGGAAAAAAATAGGACTCTTCAAAACCGTCCCGCAAGCGTTCGGCCAACCGTTGCAAAGATTGCCCCGATCGCTTGACACCAAAGGGAAAATCCCCCGGGAAACCGGGGGATTTTTTTATCCCTTGACAAATCATGGGGGGGGTAGAATGCGGTTTGTCCAGAAAAATTGGATGCAATGTATAACAAAACGAAAGGAAAGAAATGTATAATAAGATAATGCTTGCGGCGGTTGCTGCCATAGCGGTTTCAAGCGGAGCATGGGCGGTAAATAAATCAGGCAGGCCGACTAATGCGCCAGCCAAAACCGTAACCGTCAAGTACGGTATAGTAGTAAGCAAGGAATTCGACTTCGGTGCGAAAGGTTCATGCAATAATGCCACATTCGGCGACCCGGCCAGAGGCGTAAATAAGGAATGCTACAGCGGCCTGGGTGAAAAAATAGCCAGCGAGGGCAAAGGTTTCACTCGCCCGGACTGCTGCACGGCAGTATTATATGGCAAGCTGACGTCGAAATCCGTACCGATGGGAAGTGCCTGCAACAACGCGACCTTCGGCGACCCAGCCAAAGGATATAAGAAAGCTTGCTACATTGACGGCCGCAAAGTCGCCGATGAAGGTGGCGAAATCTAGTAATATACAGACCAAAAAAATCCCGGGATTTCCCCGGGATTTTTTACACATATTCCACCAATCAAAAGTACCCCAAAGGGGCAACTTTTGATTGAATTTTCTAGAACTGCACTCCGTATTTAACGCCGAACACATCGTCGTTATCATCGTTCCCGATGTCGGTCTTGTAATAGACGCTCGCGGCCGAGTTCGCGCTGATTACGAGGTTGCCCTGCACCACGAACCAGAAGCTGTCGTCAATTCCCTTCTGCGTGTGCTGCTCGTCGTCAAGGGCAAGATAGCCCGAAAACTTGGGCGTGAATTGGTACAGGCCCTCAAGCACGAAATGGATTATCGAATCATGATACCCCGACGCTGACAAGCGGTCGAACGTAATCTTTCCGTCATAGGTGTACTTGTCTTTCACCTTGCCGCCACGTACGCCGATTCCCCAGACGCTCGTATCTCCGGTAGCCGAAACGTCGTCGCTTATGGCGCCGCCTACATGGGCAAGTACATCGAGAAGTTGCCCGCCGCGGTTCAAGGCACTATAGTTCGCGCCCAAGTCCCAGTTGCCTACTCCGTCGTCGCGACCCGAGTTCTTGCTCCAGCGGTCGAGGTCGAATCCGAACGACATCGCAAACTTGTTGGAGAATCCGTATCCGAATGTCTCGAGCGCCTGCAGCCTGTCGTCCGATTTGTTCAGATCCGTTATGGAATAGAACTTGCCTTCCGACGGACGGTAGAACGGATTTTCGATTCCTACGCCCGCATTGGCGGAAACGGAAGCCAGCAAAAGCCCCGCTGTAAGAAGTTTATTCATATTTTTTTCCTTTCTGGTTTGGTTAAACCAAAGGAAATTTTAGCTTGGGAAAAAAGCCTAGTCAACCGATTTCTTTTGCCGCGCCTATCCTGCCCTTTACAGCCTCTTGCACTTGAAGCGTCCTGGTGCGCTTGGCAAGCTCGTCCCGCCCTTTTCTAAACATGCTGTCGCGCCGGGCGGTGTTGACGGCCCTGGCAATCTTGGCCCTCGGCTCGTCCGGAGGCGGCTCGACCGAGGTTTCAAGAGCCTCCACGTTCGCATCTTCCTTGGGAAAGGGATAGGTGGCGTTCTCATCCCCCTTACCGTCGAAATCCTTTTCTATGGACTTCTCGGTCGCGAACCCCGGGTTGAAGTTGAAGTCTTTCGGCAAATCCATCTTTTTCTCCTTCTATACGATAATATATAGCATAGAATTAAAAGGAAACAAGAATAAAAGCTTCTTAGGAAAAGATTGCCCGCACGCCCGCTTCGTCCGGCATGCCCTTTGCACGGCCCAAAAGGGTTATGCTCATCCGTCCGGAAAAAATCCGTGCCGACGCCTGCGCTATGTCGCCCGGACCGATTGAGTCGATAAGGGAAACGGTCTCGGCCGCCGGCACGACCCGCTTGAAAAGCTGCATGCACCGCGCGATATGCTTTGCCCGAGCCGACGAATTCTCAAGCGACATTAGAAGCGAGGATTTGTACGTAGCCTTGGCCCGCGCTATTTCCTTGTCGCTCACGCCAAGCAGGAACCGTCGCATCTCCTCCGCCGTGCGCATAATTACTGTGGCAAGCTTGCCGGGCTCGGTCGAAGCATAGATGTATGCCGCGCCCGCATCCGCATATACGTCGGCATACGCGCCTATGTTATAGACAAGGTTGTCCCTCTCGCGTATCGACTGGAAAAGCCGGCTCGACATCCCGCCGCCAAGTATGGCAAGCGCGACCGCCTCGGCCATGGCCTCGCGCCGCATAAGCGCGTTCGAGGTCGGAAAGCCAAGCATTATGTTCGTCTGCTCAAGGTCTTTGTGGACGATTCGCGCGCCTCCGGTATATGAGGAGGAGGGCATCGACGAGAACCCCTGCTCCGCCCGCGCAAAGTATTTCTCGGCCAAGCGGAAAACCTCCTCTGGCCTGACATTGCCAGATACTACAAGACACATATTCTCCGCCTTGTACTTGTCTAGCATATATGCGCGAAGCGAAGCGCCAGTAGTTGCGCGTATGGTCTCCGGCCGTCCTATTACCGGGCGACCAAGCGGAGAGTCCCCGAACGCCGCCTCGTAAAACAGCTCGCCGGTCAAATCGTCCGGATCGTCCTGCGCGGCCAGGTATTCCTGAAGTATCACCTCGCACTCCTTGGCCGCCTCCTCTTCGGAAAAAACCGAATTGAAGATTATATCGGACAAAAGCTCGAGGTCGAACTCGAAATGCTCCTTCAGGCTGCGGATATAATAGAATGTACGGTCTTTGGCGGTATAAGCATTGAGCTCCGCTCCCCTGTCCTCGACCTGCTCGGCTATGTCAAGATAGGTGCGCTCGGAAGTACCCTTAAACGCCATATGCTCAAGAAAGTGGGAAATTCCGGCCTGCTTGGGCGATTCGCTGGCCGACCCTGCCGAGACCCATACGCCCGCGAACGCCGACAGGGCCGAGGGTATATAGTCCGCCGCAACCGCAAGACCGTTTGAAAGGGTATGAACTTCTACGTTTTCCATTTTTATCCAAAAAGGCCGGGGTTGGCCCCGGCCTCTCCATTGAATCGTCTCGATTCGTTAAAAATATACGCGGCCCTTGACAAGGAACGAATGTATTTTTATGTCCAGGTCGCCCTCGAACGAGGCGGGGATATAACGGTACTCGACTCCACCGGCAAGCGGCATCATGGGAATGTCCAGATCAAGCCCGATCATGTATTGCATGCTCGTGTTCGACTCTACACCCGAGGGTTTCAGGTTGGTCGCACCCAAGCCTAGATAGGGCTTTACGACCGGTATAAGCGGAAGTCCGACATAGGCGTTCACGCCGAACCCGGTAATCTTGTCCGCGTCCTTGAACCCGTATTGTATGTACTCGACCTCGGCCCGTACGGGGAATAGGGGCACGGGAAGCGCGAAGCCGCCGTATATCGACCAAGCCGCGCCGGTGTCGAGATCTGAGCTGGGCAGGCCGGACGGATCGACTTTTCCGCTCGACGAGCCGACGCTGAATCCCATATAGCTCATTCCCGCCGACGCTCCGGTCGAGGCGAGCACAGCCATCACGGCAAGCGTTGCGAATTTCTTGTTCATAGCTTTTCTCCTTGTTTGTTGTTAAAGCCTTGGGTGGGAGTTTATCCTCCGACGGGCAATCAGTCAAGCGGTAATTCTTTTTTGTCCACAAAAAGACGGACAAACGACCGAAATCGCGCGGATATGCTTTACTTCCCACGGCTCAAGATGTTGTATTTTCACAACTAAATTTTTTTTATAAAAAAGTGGAAAATTTTTGTGGAAATATTGCAAAAAGGCCTATATGCTTGCAAACGGATAAATAAGGAGCGTCAGATGGAAGAAATCATTTTTCCGAACAAGATAAGGATTTTGCGTAAGATGTCCGGCAAGTCGATGCAGGACTTGGCCGACCGTCTGGACGTCTCCCTCTCCGCCATATCCAAGATAGAAAAGGGATATAGAAAGATAAACCAGGAGCAGATGATGACGGTCGCGGACTTCTTGGGCTGCGCCATGACCGACATATTCATATCCGAAGACCAGGACGACGAGGCGATACTGGGCATATGGAAGAAAGAGATAGAGCGCCGCGTCAACCAGAACCAGAACAAGGGCCTCAAGATTTTCGGTGCCGGCCTTCGCTTCCTGCGCTCGAGCAAGGATCTGACCCTTATGGACGTCGCCGACGCCGCGGGCCTCACGCTCTCGGTCTATCACAGGATAGAGATTGGTCAAAGGGAGATTTACGAGCCCGAGCTTGATTCCATCGCTCGCTCGCTCGGCATGACCTCTCGCGATGTGCTGTCCAAGATATACGAGCTCAAGGAGGACGGCTCCTTGGACAGGTTCATGAACAGCGTGGCAAGCCCGATAGAGTCGATTGCCAAGATGAGCGATATACTGAAAACGACGGAATCCGTCTATACGCCCGGTGGCGTGGTCAAGTTCCATAAGGTTCTTATGTACTCCAAGACGCTCGAGAACGGCGACGTCCTAGTGGAAAAGAGCCGCCGCGACTATGCGACCTATCCTGTCTCTGACAAAAAGGTTGACGGAATATACGCTATCGAGCTATCGAGCCGTCGGCTTGGCAACATCCTGCCCATGCGCTCGATTCTGTTCCTCGACCCGAACCAGGCGGTAAGGAGCGGGGACATCGCCGCCCAGGTAATAAGCGATTCCGATGACAGGGCGGTGCTTAGGCTTATAAGCGTGCGCGAGGATATAGACGGCAAGTTTTATGGCGTTTCCTATAACCCTGACGACAAGAAGCCACTCTCTGGCGCCGAGCTTGCCGGCCTCCACCGCGTCGTGCTTGTCTCTATGAACTAAACGCCGTGCGCTGAGGGGAGGAAAAAATGGCTGAAGAAAAAAAAGACGGGCTTAGCTTCGCTGATTATCAGATTCGGGAAAAGAACCGCATCATAGCCAAGACTTACCTGAATATATTTCGGCAACTTCACGTGATAGACGCCGGACTGCCGACTCTAAACTCCGAATTCGTGACACTCCCGAACGAGGTGATCGACCTCCTGCCCGAGGTCTCCGGCGGCCAAAAGCTATGGCAGCATATAAAGAATTTGAAAGACGGCAGCACGCCTATGGACAAAATCGACGCCATGCTGCTTCCGTTCGGAGGAGAGGTATTCACGGACAAGAAAAAGCTCGCCCTCTATACCGAATACACGCACGCCGCGGACAAGGCTGAAACGGCGCCCGCGTTCATCGTCTCCGCGCCCGATTCGGCCAAGGGGGACAAGGATGTTCTGGACGCCCTGCGCTCATACAAAAACACGCCCGAGGGGCTCGAGGCGTTCAAGCAGAAAATGTCGAAATTCGGTGCGAACTGGCGCCAAGGTATAGATGATGTCCTTGCCGTTTCGACTGCAAAGGACAAGGATGAGCTTGTAAAGACATTCGATGGCCTGAAAACATTCGACACCGCTCTCTCCCTGTGGCAGGAGGCCGCATCCGTGGTCAAGACTCCGACCGCCCCCGGCCTGGCCAAGGCTGGCGCCAATATGGTCGAGTATGAGAAGTATCTGCCCATGTTCGGCCCCGCCGGAACCGAACTGCTGAACAAGCTGAAAGGCCTTAAATGAATTTGAAAGGGCTATTTGGCAGGCTGTTTGACAAAAAGGCACAAGACCCCGACGTTGGCACGGCGCTCTTGGCGTTCAAGGGCAACATGGAAAGCTTGAACACTCTGAAGTCCGCCGCAACCGCACTTTTCGGCTCAAGCTGGCAGTCCCACCTAAAGACGTATATATTGACGCTTCCAGACACGGACAGGACGGCGTTACTTGCCAAGCTGGACGAGGCGGCCGAGTATGACCGGGCGGTCGGCCTCTGGCGCTCGGCCGAGCGGCTGCTCCGTGGCATCGACCTGCCCGTAGCTATGGACGCCAAGATGAAAGAGTTCGGGGAGTATCTGCCCAAGTTCGGACTCGAGGGCTCCCGCCTCCTAGAAAAGCTGCACGCGAAATTCAAGCCGGAACCGCAATCCGAGCCCGAGCAGGAATCAGAGCCTATGCCCGAACCCGAGCCGATTCTCCACAAGGTCGAGCTGAAACCCACACCCGAACAAAAACCGGTAAATTCGCCAATCATCAAATCCGTCAATCAGGAAATCTCCGATTGGGACATAGAGAATTTCATCAGATTGAAAAATTTTGTGGAGTCCTCACGCGAAATCATGCCCGCGATAGTACTCTCCTCCGGCGCCAAGTCGCTCGAGGAATATCAAAGCTACGGCTTTGTGCTGGACGCCTACGCTGCCGCCATAGCCAAAGCGCGCGAAATCCTGGCAAAGCCCGCCCAAACGCTCGCCCGCTACTTCCCCGGTGGCAAGGAGGAGCTCGGCGGGATAATAGCAGGGCTCGAAGCCGAAATGAAAGGCGAGATTTCTGTTGCGCCCAAGGAAAATGACGTATAGGATGATGGTGAAATGAAAGCTCTCAAATTCCTGCTGTTGCTTACCTTTTTCTCCTCCTGCGAGGACACGGGCGAATACGTGGTCGAATATACGCAGATACAGCCGGGGAGTCCCGCCGCGCCCGCCCAGCGCCCCGTGCCCAAGGTGCCTGTCGTCCCGATATACGAGCGTAAAATCCCGCGCACGTTCGAGAATGTTGAGAAGTTCAATCTGGAAATCGAGGCGCGCTGCCGCGTTGATTGGGCAAGCCAGCACCTGATCTCGTCCGAGCCGTTCTCACGCGATAGCTTCAAGCTCGAGCGTACGGACAAGGGCGATCCCCTGCCCACGCTGAATGTGGAAAACCTGTCGTTCAAGGACAAGACCGCGTCCGAGGTAATGGGTATGCTTCTCAAGAATACCGGTATCCGCCTGAACGCAACCGATATATTTACCAAAAGGCTTGAGGCAACGGGCATCGGAGGCAACCTGGCCCAAGTCCTCGACCTCGTAGCCTCAATGGGCAGCGTATATTATACATACGACAGTCGCACGAAAAGCCTCGAACTGAAGCGCCACGCGTCTTTCAATCTTCAGGTGCCCCTTTCGGACGAGGCTGTCTTGGCGGTCGAAGACGCACTCCGCGGCGCCGACATCGACGGTATAGTTGTGGACTGGGAGGATAGGACGCTGATATTTAACGGCGATTCGGTGGTCGAGGATAGGGCAAGGAACACCATAGCCAAACTCTCGCTAGAGAATTATCTGATAGCCTACGACGTCAACGTCTTCCGCGCCTATCCCAAAACCGGCGGGTCGATAGAGTGGCAGCATATCCTGAAAGCGTTCGATAAAGGCTCGGTCAAGCTCTCGCAAAAGGGGGTCATCGGCCGCGCGCTGGTCGTGGGGCCTAACTTCAACGCAAGCTCGCTGGCCGAGTTTTTGTACCCTAGGGCCGACACAGCGCTAATCTCCGCCGGAACGTTCGTTATGCCAGAACGGTGGCAGGGCCGCTTCGACATAGGGCGCTGCACGCGCGATGTCGAGTACGAGACCGACTTGGGCGTACTGGCCGAGGCTCGCTTTACCGCAGACAAGGATACGGTCGGACGCATAGACGCGACAGTGGTGCTAAGGACTGCCGCCGGAGACATAGCCAAATATTCCACCCCCGTGCGCCTCGGCAACAACATACTGATAATCGGAATCCCGACCCAGTACTTCGCGTCCGGCACTACAACCGAGCTTCCCCCGACGACCGAACTTATAGTCCTGATAAGCCCGCGCATAATCCGCATAGTAAAGCCGGAGGCTAAATGAGCTTCGAATCCCTAGTCGCTTTCAAGTACCTCAAATCCAAACGCAAGGACGGGTTTATCTCGATAATAACCTGGCTCTCGCTTATAGGCATAATGCTTGGCGTCGCGACATTGGTGATAGTGATGTCCGTAATGAACGGCTTCCGCGAGGAGATGATGGCCAAGATAATGGGCATGAACGGCCACGTGATTGTCATGCCAAAGTACGGCAAGGTCTCCATGCCGGAGTATAAGGAAATCAAGGCAAAAATAGAAAGTCTGCTGCCCTCCCACATCTCCCAACCTCCGGTTCCTATGGTCGAGGCGCAGGTAATGGTAAGCAGCGCTAACGCCTCCGGCGGCGCGATTATGCGCGGCATTGCGCTTGACGATATGGCCTCCATAAAACCCTTGGCCAAGGGACTGCTCGAAACCAACATTTCCCAAATCACCGCGGACGAGGTGCTGATAGGCTACCAGCTCGGCAACAAGCTTGGCCTCCTCGCCGGTGACAACATAACCATAACCTCGCCAAGGGGGAACCAGACCGCGTTCGGCACCATCCCGCGCATGAAAGCCTTCGCCATAGGAGCAACGTTCAAAAGCGGCATGTCCATATACGACAGCACATTCGTCTTCGCACCATTGGCGCTTATGCAGAACTTCCTCGACATGGAGGGCAAGGTCTCCCATATCGAGGTGTTCCTGAAGAACCCCGACGCCTCACGCACCGCCGCACAAGCGTTGGCAGCTAACCTCCCCGGCTATCGGCTCTATACCTGGCAGGAGCAAAACTCAAGCTTTGTAAGCGCCCTGAACGTCGAGCGCAACGTCATGTTCATAATTCTGACGCTTATAATCTTGGTCGCAAGCTTCAATATAATCTCAAGCCTTGTCATGCTGGTCAAGGACAAGTCAAGGGACATAGCCGTCTTCCGCACTCTCGGCGCCACGCGCGGCTCGGTAATGCGGATATTCATAATCGCAGGCGGAGCCATAGGCGTTGCGGGCACAATCCTAGGCCTCTCCTTGGGCCTTGTGGTAAGCTATAATATAGAGTGGGTACGCCAGCTTTTCCAAACCCTGACCGGCACGAAATTGTTCCCCGACGACGTGTACTTCCTCTCCGAACTGCCAAGCCGCGTCGACTACGCCGAGGTCATGGGCGTCGGCGCCATGTCACTCTTGATTTCGTTCTTGGCCACAATCTACCCATCCCGCAAAGCCGCGAAACTCCTGCCCGTGGAGGTGCTTAGATATGAGTAGCTCCAAGCAAACCATACAAAACAAGCCGTGCGAAACCTGCGGCGTGTACGTAGGTTTCGCACACCTATTCCCCACTCGAAAAAGCGAGCACAGCGCTGATTTTTCGATTGAGTATTCAGTGGAGGTGCTTAGATATGAGTAATATATTGGAGCTCCGCGGTATCCACAAATCCTTCGGCAAAGGCGAGTCCAAGGCGACAATCCTCGACAACGCCTCGCTCGAGCTGAAACAGGGTGAAGCCGTGGCGCTTACGGGCCCAAGCGGCTCCGGCAAGTCGACGCTCCTCTACATAGCAGGCCTGCTCGACAACGCGGACAAGGGCGACATTATAATAGACGGCGCCGACTGCGCCAAGCTTGACGATACCGCCCGCACGCTCCTAAGGCGCGAGAAGCTGGGCTTCGTGTACCAACAGCATAACCTTTTCGCGGATTTCACCGCGCTCGAGAATGTGGCCATCCCGCTGATGATAGCCGGACGCCCGCACGAGGAGGCGCGCGCCACAGCCGCCAAATACCTTAAAAAACTTGGGCTCTCCCACCGCGAGAATGGCCGCGCTACCGAGCTTTCCGGCGGCGAAGCGCAAAGGGTGGCCATAGCCCGCGCGCTTGTCTTGAAACCCAAAATTCTGCTTGCGGACGAGCCGACGGGAAACCTCGACCCCAAGAACTCCGAACACGTCTTCGAAATGCTCATATCCCTTGCAAACGAGGAGGGAATGGCAGCGCTTGTGGCGACCCATAACCCCACGCTTGCAAAGCGCCTCGCCCGCCAGGTCTCGGTCATAAACGGCAGACTAAGCGCCGCCAAACAATAATTTCAATTGAGTTATTATGCTTGATTTTCAAGCGATAAATGGATACAATACCCAAAAATCCTACTAATGAGGTGCCAAAGTGTCCAAGGAAAACGCGAACCTGATAAGGCCCGGCTGGGTAATCCGCAACAACGGCAAGCAATATACCGTCATGAACATACAGATAGTCCAGCCCGGCAAGGGCGGGGCGTTCATACAGGTCGAAATGCGAGACCTTGAAACCGGCCTTAAAACCTCCGAACGCTGGCGCACCGCCGACACGGTCGAGAAGCTCCTGGCCGAGGACAAGGACTTCCAGTTCCTATATAACGAGGGCGCGGGCGCCGTCTTCATGGACTCCGAAACGTTCGAGCAGATAACAGTCGCAACCGACATCATCGGCGACGACCGGGCCAAGCTCTTGAGCGACGGAATGATAGTCGTCATAAGCTTTGTCGAGGGCCGCCCCGTCTCGGTCAAACTGCCCAAGAACGCAACCGTCAAAGTGGCCGAAACCGAACCGGTCGTCAAGGGCCAGACAGCCACGGGAAGCTTCAAGCCCGCCATGACCGAGAACGGCATCCGCGTCATGGTGCCGCAGTTCATCGACGCCGGAGACGAGCTTGTCATCTCCACCGACGATTTGAGCTACATCGAACGCGCGAAAAAATAGGTTTTTGTTTTTCATTTTTTTCTCCATTTCAGTACCCACGCTTGAGGCAAAGGGTAGATAAGTGCTACCAGAGGGAATCCTGGAACGGGTAATTGGTTCCGGGAAAGCCAAAGGCGCCAGCCGCGGAAATTCTTTCGGGAAGAAGTCCGCGTAAAGGTTTAGTCCACAAGGACAAGGGTAAGCATGCGCAAACCCTAACCAAGTCGCCCCTTGGGAGGTGACGAAGCCGCCCTTCGGCCAAAAGAATGCGAGTCGCATCCAGCTGGAGCCTCCGCCTGGCGACTCTCTACCGAGAGCCACTATTTTACGGTCTGGGAGGCGTAAAACCCTCTTATTCAAGGAGGGAGTAGAAAGACAGCAATAGCACTGTAGTATAAACCTTTTCGCCTGAAGCAGTGTGGGTACACTTTCCTTCGCTTTTCTAAAGCTGACATACTATATAGCACAAACATAGAACAATGTCAAGAGAAAAATAAATCCTCTGTCATCCCTGCACTCACCTTGTCATCCCCGCACGCACTTTTGTCATTCCCGCACCTCCTCTTGTCATCCCCGCGCAGGCGGAAATCCGGTTGCCAACAGTGCCTGAATATTTAGAATAAGCAATCGGATTTCCGCCTCCGCGGAAATGACAATAAATCCTTAAATGCCCTGGCTTTTTTTGTTGCCAATATTCCCAACCCCTGCTATTATATCCCCGTGGCGAAGAGATTCGCCGCTGAGGATATCAACCTCTTAGCTAAAGACTCCAGCCTAGGCTGGAGGGTGGGAAATATATTGAATACCCGCGCTATTCTAGCTAATAGTTTGATACCTCCAGCCGTTTCAGTAAGAGCGGCTTTTTTGGTTGGAGAGCGGAGGAATACCCAATACTCCGCAGGCCGCCCACAATCGGCTCAAAAAAACCTCCAACCCTCTATGGGTCGGCATCCCTGTAAAATGCCGACCCTTTATTTTAGACAATTTCCCATTTTCCGCAAATAACTATTGACAAAATCGTTGCCGTACCCTATATTTTGTCTAAACAAGAGGGGTAAAATGAAAAAACTGGTATTCGTCATAGCCTTGTGCCTGTTCCCGACTGCCCTGCAAGCCGAACCGCCGGCCACCCAGCCGGTCTCTTTCGGGTGGGAGCTCTCGCCAAGCTACTATAGCCTCAAGCAGACCGGGGTCAAGAACGTGGGCGACCTCGAAACCGTGTATTTGTCCGAACACGTGAACACTTTCGGCGCTTTCATCGGCCTCGACGTCAAGTTTTACGGCATGTTCAGGATTTTCACAAGTATCGAAACGTTCGAGGACTACGGCGGCGGCGGCTTCATGCCGTACGAGGGAATCTACGCTTTCGGAGCCGAGTTCAAATGGCGAAATATCGTCCTCGGCGCCGCGCACGACTGCACCCACCCGATAATAAGTGCGGCCCAAGGCAACGGCCGCAACTTCACGAACAGCCGGCAAAGCATAAGCGCGCAAACCTCGACTTTCGCGGGCGCCTCCTCGGATGACGCATTGTACAAGGAGGGCGCCAACACCCGCATCTACGTCCGCATCCGCGGCGGATTTGGGTGGTAGCGCCCCGTATGGCTATTGTATCGCCCTGACGGCATTTACGCACTCGTCGATTTCCTTGAAAAGCTTGTCCACCTCAAGCATGCCGACAACGCCCGCCGCGCCCGAGGCAAGTCCGCCGACCGCCGCCACGCCCGAGGTTATCATTCCCCCGACGCCCGAGCCAAGCTTGCCTATGCCCTTTGCTTCCTGATGGGCGAGCTTGCTCTTGACCTCGGCATCGGCCAAGGCATAGTTCTTGCCGCGATTATAATCCGCGTCTTGCAGATACTTCGCATACGCGTCATCGTCCCAAGTCCACGAAGCCATGTCCACCGCCAGTCTCGAGTTGTCGTTGTAAGTAGCTATCAGGTTGCCCAAGGTCGAGCCATAAAGCACCGGCTTGTCGCTCGTGCAGGTGGTGGAAGCAATGGGCGCGAACTTGACGGAGGTCTCGGTAAAGGTTATGTCATCGGACGAGCAGCCCTCTATGCTGTCGTGCGCGTCGAGTATCTGGGCGGCAAGCTCGACTTGGTCGTCAAGAAGACTGTCCATATCCCTGTCTATGTCCGCTTTACTTTTGTAGTTGGCCATTACCGCGCCCTTCATTGTTTCGGGAAGCGAACCGAGCGCCGCGCCCATATCGGCGTTGTTGCCCTCTTTTATGAAAGCGTCCTCTCTGGCAATCGAGGCTTTCGCATGCTCCTCTTTCGCCTTTTTAAGATCGCTCGAGTTTTTAATCTGCCCGGCAAGGTTCAGGCCGCCGCCGATAAGGGACGCCGCACCGCCGCCTATTGAAAAGCCAAGCGCAACCTGAAGCGTCTGCTTGTCGCGTATTTTCCCGCACGCGGTTTTCGCTTTGTTGATAAGGGCCCAAGTCTCCGCGCCCGCACCCACGCTTGCAACGGCTATTCCGACATCCCCGGCCGGAGCTTCGTAGGTCGAAGCCACAGGCTCCGCCGCAACGCTTTCCGCCGTGGGAACAGCCGCAGGATTGTTGTGTATAGCGCCGCCGCCGGCTGCAACCGCGCCACTGGAGCGCCTGGAAACAGGAGCCTTTGGCCGGTTGTCCCGCCTCTGCGCTCCGGCTTCACCGCCGATTGCCGAGATTAAAACTAAAAGGGAAAGACTATACGCCCCCCCCCGTGCACAGTTTGTTCGTCATCGTCTTCTCCTTTTCATTAGACTAGGATATTATACCACAAAAACGTCCGTGAGTCAAGAACGAAGTTCGCCGCCAAGTTTTACGCCCGCCGCAACGGCCGCATTGAACACCGCCGCAATCTCCGCATCATCAAGGGTCTTCTCCGTCGAACCAATGACAAGCCGAACTCCTATCGCCCGCCGCTCGCCAAGCTCCGCACCGGTATAGACATCGAATATCGACACCCCGCGGACAAGCGGGTTCTTGAGTGCAACTATTGAGGCCTTGACTTCGCCCGCGCCGACCGTTGGCCCGAAAAGCATGGAAAACTCGCGCGTGCTTGCGGGAAATTCCGAAATCTGGGCGGGCTTCTTCGCCGTCCCTTTCGCTTCTTTGACCGGCAACGCACCAAGGTCAAGCTCGAAAAACACCGCCTTGCCGCGAAGATCGAATTTCTTGGCCGCAATGGGGTGGACTTCGCCGAAAATCCCGACCTGCACAGGGCCAAGTAGCACCCGCGCCGAGGCATGCGGGTTCGCCCATTCGGGCACCCCCTCGCGCGCAAGCTTGAGCCTCTCGAACGAAAGACCGTACAGGGCAAGAACCGCCGCCATATCCGCCTTCATGTCGTAAATCGAGAATTCGCGCGCGCCGACCTCCCACGCACCCTCCGCGACCGGCCCAAAACGCACCGCGCTCGCATAGGTCTTCTGCTCGCCCGGATTGGCGCCATGAAACACCGGCCCGATTTCGAAGAGAGAGACCGACCGCACTCCGCGCGCATTGTTCGCCGCCACCGCGTCAAGCAAATTCGGTAAAATAGAAGTACGCATTTCGTCAAGCTCGGAGGTTATAGGATTCGCAACCCGCACACCCGCGCCCCCAAACTGCTTCAAGGAATTGGTGAAGCTCCAGGTGTACGCTTCGACAAGGCCGCGCATGGCCAACTCCCGCCTCGCCCGCGCAAGCCGCGATTGAGAGGCCGCAAGCACCGGCGCGGGAGCCCCCTCCGCAACGACCGACACCGCAGGCAACTTGTCATACCCATACACGCGGATAAGCTCCTCGGTTATGTCTTCTTTTATGGCAATGTCCGCCCGCCACGACGGAGGAGTGATGAGGAGCGCGGCGCCCTTTTCCTTCACCTCGCACCCAAGCCGCTTCAAAATCGAGGCCATCTCCGGAACAGGCATGTCAAGCCCGATTCGCTGCGCGAAATGCGCCACCGGAAACTCGACCACATAGGGCTTGTAAGGATTGGCACCAGTCCGTATGACCTCGCTCGCCTCCCCGCCCGCAACGGACAAAACAAGCGCACTCGCCGCCTCCATGCCCCAGTCGGTGGAAGACGGGTCGATACCCCGCTCGAACCGGTATTTCGACTCGGACGAAAGGCCAAGCCGCCGCGCCGTCGCACGTATCGCCACCGGCTCGAAATACGCCGACTCGAGGAGGATGTTGCGCGTGTCGAGGCCGCACGCCGACGCCGCTCCACCCATTACACCGGCAAGCGATTGCACACCAACGTCATCCCGTATCACAACGTCGCCCGCCGCCAAAGTATATTCGTTCCCGTCCAAGGCAAGGAACTTCTCGCCACCCTTGGCATGCGCAACCACCAACGAGCCTTTTATCTTGTCCGCATCAAACACATGCACAGGCCGACACCATTCGTTCAGAGCATAATTCGTTATATCGACAAGCGCCGAAATGCTGCGATTCCCGATTGCCGCCAAGTATGCGGCAAGCCATTCAGGAGAAGCACCATTCGCAACGCCGCGTATGTGCCGGATATTGAATTCCTTGGCAACATCAAGCGCCTCATTGCGCACTTTTATAGGCGAAACAAACGCACCCGCAACCGGCTTGACATCCAAGGGAATGAACTCCCCATACCCGCCGGCGGCCAAGTCGCGCGCAATCCCGATTACGCCCAAATAGTCCGGCCGATTGGACGTCACCTCCGCATCATAAATCACATCCGCAGGCAGATATTTTGCCACCGCCTCGCCAGCCTTCGCCGACGGCGCAAGCTCCAAAATCCCGTCATGCTCATCCCCAAGCCCAAGCTCGCGTATCGAGCACATCATGCCTTGCGATTCCACCCCGCGAATCTTCCCGGCCTTGAGCCGCTCGCCAGTCGAGGGAATAATGTCCCCCGGCCGCGACAAAACACCTTTAAGGCCGACGCGCACGTTCGGCGCACCGCATACGATTTGCAGCTCAGCCGTGCCCGTCGAAACTTTCAAAAGGTGCAGATGATCCGAATCCGGATGCATCTCGCACGAAACAATCTCGCCAACTATAAACGGGGCAAGCGGCGCGGCCTTATCCTCCATTTCCTCGATTTCAAGGCCGAGGAGCGTAAGCCCGTCGCGAATTTCCGCCGCGCTCGCCTCCGTCCGCAAATATTTTTTAAGCGCGCTAAGTGTGAATTTCATGTCTTATCTCCTGCTCAAACCGGCTGCCATAGTCGGCACATCGCCGGGCTCGAATCCATAGTGGGCAAGCCAGCGCACATCGTTCTCGAAGAACCGCCGCATGTCGTTTATGCCGTACTTGAGCATGGCGATTCGCTCTATCCCCGTGCCGAACGCGAAACCCTGGTACACCTCCGGGTCAACCCCCACCGCGCGAAGGACGTTAGGGTGCACCATCCCGCAGCCGAGAATCTCGAGCCACCGCTTGCCCTCGCGCCCGATTTTAAGCTCGCCGTTCTCGAAAGTGCAGCGTATGTCCATCTCGGCCGACGGCTCGGTAAAGGGGAAAAAGTGCGGCCTGAACTGCACCGGCACATCGTCCGTCTCGAAAAACGCCTTGAGGAAGTCGATAAGACAACCCTTCAGGTGCGACATGTTCACTCCGCGGTCGATGTATAGTCCCTCGATTTGCTGGAACATAGGGGAATGCGTGGCGTCCCAGTCGCGCCGATACACCCGCCCCATGGTGATGATTTTGATAGGCGCGCCATGCTCCTCCATCGCGCGGATTTGCACGTCCGAAGTCTGCGTGCGCAAGAGGTTCCCACCCTCGATAAAGAACGTATCCTGCGTGTCCCGCGCCGGATGCTCGGGCGGAAAGTTTAGCGCGGCGAAATTGTGGAAATCGTCCTCGATGTCCGGCCCGTCCGCCATCTTGAATCCCATTGCGCCGAAGATTTGAACAATCTCGTCCCTGACCTGCGAAAGCGGATGAATCCGCCCGCCCGCAGTGTTCTCGTATGAAAGCGAAACGTCCATAGGCGAGGCCGCAAGCCGAGCGTTTATTTCGACGGCCTCAAGCTCCTCGCGCCGGGATTCAAGCGCCGAGGTTATTTCCTCGCGAGCAAGGTTTAAGGTCGCACCAGCGGCCTTGCGCTCCTCCTCCGGCAACCCGCCAAGAGTCTTGAGTTCAAGCGTCAACGCGCCCGACTTCCCAAGCACTCCGACACGCAAATCCTCGACTTCGCGCACAGTTTTCGCAAGCGCAACTTCGGAAAGTATTTTATCTTTGTCAAACATGTTCTTCCTCCAATAAAAATCGGAAAGTATTTTATCTTTGTCAAACATGTTCTTCCTCCAATAAAAAAGGGAGCGTGCGCCCCCTTTATTATAATATAAATCTGCATCAGGCGCAAGTGTTATGCTTTCCTGATTATAAATCGCTTCACATTCTCGACCACCGCGTCGAACGCCGAGGGTTCGGAAACTGCCATGTCGGCAAGCACCTTGCGGTCAAGCTCGACCTTCGCCGCCGCAAGCGCATGCATGAAGTCGGAATAGACAAGCCCGCGCTCGCGCACAGCCGCGTTGATTCGCGCAATCCAAAGCGAGCGGAAATTCGACTTTTTCTTCTTGCGGTCGCGATAGGCATACTGCAGGCCCTTTTCGACCCGCTCGTGCGCAATGCGATAGCAAGACGAAGCCCGGCCGCGGTACCCCTTGGCAAGCTCCAGAACTTTTTTGTGGCGGGCTTTTTTGGTCAGCCCTCTTTTTACACGTGCCATTTTCCGCCTCCTATTTCAGCCCGTAGGGCATAAGCATTCCGACAAGCTTCGCATCGCCTTTGGAAAGGTATTGCGGGTGGACTGCTTCGGTTAGAGAGCGGTGCGACTTGCGCCGCATAAAGTGGTTGTGCCCGGCGCGCGAGGCTTTTATCTTGCCCTTGGCGGTAAGGCGGAAGCGCAGCTTTAAGGCACTTTTTGTCTTCAGTTTTGGCATTTTCATCTCCGATCATAATGGCGGCAAGGCAGCCAATTTAAGCCCGACGCGCCGTTCAAGTCTCCAAATCTTACCACAAAGCCCCTATTTGTCAAGAAAAATAAGTTTTATCCTTGACCTCTCTCCGTTCGCACCGTATAATTCTAAAAGTTTAACTAACAGGAGTTTCTATTATGAACGGGTTTATGCAAGGGAAAAAAGGCATAATCTTCGGTATAGCCAACAATATGTCGATGGCTTGGGGCATTGCCCAGGCCGTGCACGAGCAGGGCGCGACCGTCGCTGTCAACTACATGGGCGAGATTATGGAAAAGCGCGTGCGCCCGCTTGCCGAGTCTATCGACGCGCCGATAATCCTGCCTGCCAACGTCCAGGACGACAAGAGCCTTGACGAGTTTTTCGCAGAGGTTCAAAAGAAGTTCGGCAAAATCGACTTCCTCCTCCACGCGATTGCCTTTTCCGACAAGGCCGAGCTTTCCGGACTGTATGTCGAGAATACCACGCGCGAGAATTTCAAGAATACTATGGATATTTCCGTCTATTCCTTCACCGACCTTGCAAGGCGCGCAAGCCGCATTATGAACGAGGGCGGATCTATCTTGACGCTGACCTATCTGGGCGGCGAAACCTATATCCCGAACTATAACGTCATGGGCGTTGCCAAGGCCGCGCTCGACTGCTCGGTCAAATATCTGGCAAGCGACTTGGGCGCCAAGGGCATCCGCGTGAACGCCATTTCCGCCGGGCCAATCAAGACGCTGGCAAGCTCGGGCATAGACGACTTCAAGCTCATGATGAAATGGAACGAGTATAATTCCTTCCTCGGCCGCAACATGACTATGGAGGATGTAAGCAAGGCCGGCATGTTCATGCTCTCCGACCTGTCCTCCGGCATTACGGGCGAAGTCCTGCACGTCGATTGCGGCTATCACGCCCAAGGCATGGTCAACCTGAACCACGTCAAGGAATCCGGCGACTTGCTGCTAGAGTACGCGGGAAGACTGGATAAAAAGGAATAGCAGGGGTGGCGGAGGAAAAGTACAAGGTTCTGGCGCGCAAATATCGGCCGTCCTCCCTGCCCGAGCTTATCGGGCAGGAGGTTCTGGTAAGGACGCTTACCAACGCCATAGCCCAAAACCGCCTCCACCACGCCTATATTTTCACAGGGATAAGGGGAGTAGGTAAAACCTCGACCGCCCGCATTCTGGCCAAGTCCCTCAACTGCTCCGCCCAGGACGGGCCAAGCGTCGAACCCTGCGGCAAGTGCGAGAATTGCCAGGCGATTAAAGAAGACCGCCACATGGACGTAATCGAAATGGACGCCGCCTCCCATACCTCGGTCGACGACATACGCGAGATTATCGACGGAGCGCAGTACAAGCCCACCATGGCCCGCTATAAGGTGTACATTATAGACGAAGTGCACATGCTCTCGAAATCCGCTTTCAACGCTATACTGAAAACGCTCGAGGAGCCGCCGCCCTACGTCAAGTTCATATTCGCCACGACCGAAATTCGCAAGGTTCCGCCGACCGTGCTATCAAGGTGCCAGCGGTTCGATTTGGCCGCGGTCGAGCCGGAGACGCTCTCCGCCCACTTCAAGAAAATCGCCAGCTTGGAGGGGATAAGCATAGACGACGACGCACTCTCGATTGTCGCCAAGGTCGCCGACGGCTCGGTCAGGGACGGGCTCTCTTTCCTCGATCAAATCATCGCCAATTCTATCGAGGATGACAAGGCCATAACCGCCGCCGACGTCGCCAAAATCCTGGGCCTCTCGGCACGCGGAGCAACGCTCGACCTGTTCGACGCAATCGCCGCCGCCGATACCAAGGGCGCTCTCGTGATACTTGAAAACGCGCAGAAAGCAGGCGCCGACCCGGTAATGCTGCTTGGCGACTTGCTCGAGGTTGTGCATTTTCTGACCAGGACCAAGGTCCAGCCCGACTCCCTCTCCTCGCTTCCCATGACCGGGGCCGAGCAGGAACGCCTCCGCGAAATGGCGGCCAAGCTCTCGATAGCCACGCTCGCCCGCACATGGCAGATGTTGATAAAAGCCTTCGACGAAATGGCCATAGCTCCCTCGCCCGCCGCCGCGCTTGAAATGGCGGTGATAAGGATAGCGCACATCGGCACCCTGCCCTCTCCCGCCGAGGTCATAGCAAAAATCGAATCCGGCGCTTCCTCGGCTGAGGAACAAAAAAAAAAATTAGCTCTGTCGCAGGATGACGCCGCACCCACTCCGCTCTCGCTCGAAACATCCGAAGCCCTCTCCGCGCTTTTGAAATCCAAGCGCAGCTTCCTCCTTTCCCAAGACGTCGAAAAGTACGCAAGGTTTGTAGGATTTGACGGCGGCGCCCTGCGCCTGAATTTCGCGCCCTCCGCGCCCCGAGAGATTGTCTCGAACCTCAACGCCTTCTTCGCCGAAAACCATATGAACATAAAGGTGGAAAAGTCGGACGAGCCGGGCGCTCCCACGGTTGCCGAGGCCGCCGAAACCCTGTTCAACACACAGGTGGCCGAGTTTGCGTCAAACCCGATACTCAAGGAGATTCTGGAAATTTTCCCCAATTCTTATGTTGCAAAAATAGAAACCGCGGTCTAGAATACCGAAAAAAGGAGATTCCACATGGTAAATTTGAACGAGCTGGTCGAGCAGGCGCGCGCGATGCAGGAAAAGGTGCGCTTGGCGCAGGAGGAGCTGGAAAAGATAGACGTCGAGGGCGTCGCTGTCGGCCCCGCCACCGCCTTGGTCAAGGTCACGATGAGCTGCCTCAAGGTTGCCAAGCGCGTATCCATAGACCCGTCCCTCATTGCTGTCGAGCAAAAGGAAAACCTCGAGGATCTTTTGGTCGCCGCGTTCAACAACGCCAAGGAAAAGGCCGAGGAAATCTCGACCGCCACCATGGAAGAGGCCACCGGCGGCCTCCAGCTTCCCGCCGGGGTATAATGGCTATAGGGCCTTCGCCGCTTTCTGACACTCTTCTATCTCTTTCTCAAGCTGCGAGAATTGGGCAATGCCTATGCCTCCGGTGATGGCCGATGCCAACCCGCCAGCAGTCGCAAGGCCAGCGGTTATAATGCCGCCCGTCCCGGTCGCAAGCTTGCCAAGACCCTTTGGCTCTGGCCTGCCGCCGGCCTTTATTATGCCGTCTTTTTTGGCCAGCTCGGACAGTCTTTCGACAACACCCTGTTTTAATGTATCGAACTGTACTTTGCTTTCGACGATATCATCCTCCTTGAAATTTTGGAAGAAACCTTCGGGTAGCGTACCCGTAAGCTCAGAATTCGAACTATTGTACACGCATGAGGCGGAGTACTTGACCCGTATCGAAGCTGTTACAAGTATGCCATATGTTAAAGTCTCGTCATAACTATCCAAAGCTTCTCTTAGTGATTTATAAACTTTACCGCAATCCATCTCATTACCAACAATTCCTCTGATCTTATTGGCTTCCTCATTGACATCCATTCTAATATCGCGGACAGAGGCAAGACACTCATCGATAGTAATCTCCTCGCAATTATTGGCTATGTAGTAGGAGAAAAATCTGATGTCGTAGTAATCATAATCACTATCATCATAGAAATACCTATTTATATAGTATGCCAAGTATTCGGCGTCAAATCCAAGCCCCTCGGCGTCGCCTCCCTCCTCCTCGGCCTTCTTCTCGTCAAACCTGTTCTTCACCTGCCCGACGAAGTTGAGGCCGCCCGCAAGGGTCGAAACGCCGCCGCCCGCGACCCCGCCAATCATAAGGCCTTTAATTTGCCTAAGGTCGATTTTGCCGCACGCGGATTTTGCCTCTCCGGAAGATTGCTGAGCTTGGGCAAGCTTGGCCTCCGAGTCCGACAGGCTTCGCCTTAGCCGGGCGATTTCGGCGTCCCTGTCTATCGCCTGCTGCTGAAGCCTTAGGATTTCGCCGGAGTCGGCCGAGGGCTGGACTATTGGTTGGCTTGCGCCGGAGCTCCCGGGCGACCCGCGCGCGCGTTGCGCTCTTCCGGCCGACGCGCCTGCGGATACAAGGGTGAAGATAGCCAGAAAGACCAGGCTATCCGCCAATCTTCCACCCCCCCCCATATATTCCTGATATTCATAAAAGTACTATACCACCAAAACGCCGCCCGTACAACCCTAAATATTCTTGCGCCCCCTAAGAGCCTCTTCGATTGTGCCCGAGTCGAGATAGTCAAGCTCCCCGCCGATGGGCACCCCGTGCGCAAGCTCGGTAATCTTCACGCCCGTATCCTGCACAAGTTGGGCAATGTAATGTGCGGTAATCTTGGCGTCAATAGTGGCGGGCAGGGCAAGCACGACCTCTTCGATTCCCTCGCCCGCGATTCGCTCCGCAAGACCCGAAAGGTTCAAGTCCTTGGGCTCCACCCCGCTTATGGCGGACAAAACGCCGCCGATAACGTGATAGCGCCCCTTGAAGAACCCACCTCTCTCGAACGCCCAAAGCGAGGTTATGTCCGCAACCACGCACAAAATCCGACTGTCCCGGCTCGCGTCCCGGCATATCGAGCATGGCGAGCAGGTGTCGAAGTTCCCGCACACCGGACACTTCGTTATGTCCGCCGCAACCTTGGCAAGCGCCTCGATAAGAGGCAAAAGCTTGTCTTCGCGGTGGGAGATAAGACTGATTGTGGCCCGCGTCGCCCCGCGCGCGCCGAACCCCTGGATTTTCGAGAGTACGGAAATAAGCTCCTGTATCGGCCCGTTCTTATCCATCGGCAAGCTTCCGCGCAACCGCCCTGTTCTTCTCGCGGTACGGCGATTCGGAAAGCAGCATGTAGATAAGCGCCTCCTCGTAGCCTTGAAGGGTGCCGCAGTCAAGGTACGTTTCCTCCCGCCCGATTGGGAAAGTCCGTATCGCCATGGCGGAGTCTTCACGCACAATGGAGTTGAGCGAGTCCGCGAAATGCAGCTCGCCGGCAAAGGGCTTGTCCATGGCAAGCGCCAACGCCTCGCCCACCCGCGCATCAAGTATGGCAAGCGAATGGTACGCCTCGCGCGAAGTTGAGCTCTCGGGCTTCTCGCGGAACACGCCGTTTTCGATTATGCCCCAGCGCCGCGGGTCTTCGACTTCGCGCGTAATGATAAGGTTGCCGCCCCGCCCGTCGGAAATATATTTCTCAAGAGCACGGGTAATCGCAGGCTTGCCCTTCGAAAGCACCATGTCGTCCGGAAGCCGCACCGCCAGGTGCCGCCCAGGCGAGGACTTCGCCACCAACCCGATTGCGTGGCCAATGCCAAGCGGCGCCGACTGGATGACATAGCGCACCTCGACGTCCGCGGGCAGGTAAAGGCTCTGGAGAAGCTCAAGCCCGATAATGTTCCCCGACCGCTCGAACTTGTCCTCGATGTCCTTTTCCCGCGCAAAGCAGGTTTCAAAAGACTCCTTCGCACGCTCGTCCGACACCACGATTGTTATGTGTTTAAGGCCCGCCGCAATCGGCTCCTTGATGATATAGTCGATAACCTTGCGCGAGCCGAACGGGACAAGGGATTTATGAGGAATCCCCTTGGAATGAGGGTAATTGCGCGTCGATTTCCCCGCGGCCAAGATTACGAATTCTATATCCGACGGGCTCATTTCGCGCCCTCCTCGCGCCGGATGTTGTTCTCCACGCGCGGCAGGATAAGCTTGATGAACTTGAAGTTGTCCCGCGCGAACCTGCTCTCGGCAAGCAGGGTATAGATAAGCGCCTTCTCGTACCCTTCGATTGAGCCGCAGTCAAGATATATGTCCGAATCTTTCATCTGCACCGTGCGCACTTTCATCTTGCGCGGATTCTTCTCGATTATACGGTTGAGCGCGGGTATGAAAGTATGCTCGCCGCCGATAAGCCCCTCGATTTTCTCGCCCGCCTCGGCCCGCTTCGCCTCGGAAAGAAGCTCCTCGCACACCTCCTTGTCGAAGATGAAGAAACCGTTCACCGCCTCGTGCGATACCATGTCGACGGGCTTTTCCACATAATAGCCCTTGCTTATTACGCCCCACCGCGACGGATCTTTCACGTACCGGGTGATGGCCATGTTGCCCCTGCCTCCCTCAAGCACGTACCTGGCCACCGCACGCCGATACATCGGCACCCTGTCCTCCGGATACTTGGCAAAGCGGTCTGCAACGAATATGTCGTCCGGCCAGATCATGACGACGTTCCTGCCACTCTCGCGTATCGGCTCATAGGCGACCGCAGTCGCATGCCCGGTGCCAAGCGGCTGACGCTGCACCACGTACTTTATTTCGACGTCTTCCGGTATGTATAGGCTTTGTAGAAGCTCGAGGCGCGTGGTGTCGCCCTTTCTCATGAACTTGTTCTCGATTTCCGGCTCGCGCTTGAAGCACGCCTCGAACGCGGTGATAACGCTGTCGTCCGAAACTACGATTGTGATGTGCTTGCCGCCCGCGACGATAATCTGACGCATAACCTCGTCTATGACCTTGCGCGAACCAAAGGGGACAAGCGACTTGTGCGGCAACCCCTTGGAATGCGGATAGTTGCGCGTCGATTTCCCGGCGGCAAGTATCACGAACTCGAGGTTCGAGGCGTCAATCTTCCGGTTGTATATGTTCTCGGGGTTGATTATCCTGCGCTTTATGGAATACCAAATGCGAGATATAAGACCTTTAAGGCCATGGCCCTTGATGGGCCCAGCGAAAATTTCGTCCATTCGGACCTCTTTTTATTTTCAAACGAGGGAAATTATAGTTTGTTTTGAGGGTATGGTCAAGGATTTTATCATAACGGCTCTCCGCATGGCCACGCACCCGTCATCCTGGCGCGGCTCGCTTGCCCGCCGTTTTCCAAGACTAACGCGAGCCTATTCCAGACTGTATCGCCTCGGCAAGACGTATGAATTTCTGCAGGTTGGGATAGTGCTTGCACTTGGTTTCCTTGCAAGCGAGAGTATCTTCGGCGACCGGCTTGCAAGGGGCGCAATATTCTTTGAACCGATTGGCGCAATTCGTCGCATTATCCAAGACTTCTTTAACTGTCATGATTTCACCTGTTTTGTATAATCTCGACATTATAGCCGAACTCTGGAAAATATCAAATAAAAAAACCGGAAAAATACGCTCTTTGAATTCCAGTTTTTTTATTTCTTGACATTTTATATTCATTTGTCTAAAATATAGGACATGATGAAGAAATTCATGATACTTTTGGTTTTTCTCGCCCTGACCGCGCCGCTCGAGGCCAGGCGCCACCCAAAGCCGCACGGCAAGCCGACCAAGCGGCCCGAGGCTCGCCGCGACACCCGGCCGCGCAGGACGAAAACCATTCTGGCCAAACGCGGCCAGATGCCGAATTACAAGAAAGGCAAGAACCCGTTCCGCACGCGCCCCAATCCGCGGACGAAAGTCAACATGTACCGCTGAAATCTCCTAAACAAGTTGAATAAACTCCGTAGGGAAGACGCGGCGAGCCAAAGGCGAGTAAGCGTCCGGGCCCCTGCGGGGTTTATTTGCAAATTGCCCTGCGGGGTAAAATAAGCCATATACATTTAAGTCCCGAACAGCCCCCGGCTGTTCGGGCAGGCCGAAATGCGCGATTTTTTAGTTTAGTATCCCATGCAAAATTTCCGCCGCCCGCGCCGACGGCGAAAGCCCGCCTTTCGGTGCAATAGCTTGCCGCAGGGCCAAGACGTCCCGCCTGTACTCCGCCATCTTCTTCGGCGACCTGATAAGGTCAAGCAGCGCACCCGCAAGCTTATCGCCCATAGCATCGCCTTGGATAAGCTCCGCAACCATCCGCCGGCCAAGTATTATGTTCGGCAAAGTCACATCCCGTATTTTCACAAGCCTTTTCGCAATGAAGTACGTAAGCGGCGAGGTTTTATAAGTCGCCACGCACGGCACTCCCAAGGCCGCAAGCTCCAAGACGGCAGTGCCCGAAATCGAAATCGCGCCCGCACACTCGGCAAATGCCTTGATACGCGCCTCACGCCCAGCGACAATCTTGGGTTTCACACACCACCGCGCCGTCTCCGAACGTACGAATTTCTCGGACGTAGCGACCACAGGCATGACGATTCGCACGCCCGGCCGCGCCGCTTGGATAATCTCCGCCGCGCGCTCGAAAACAGGCAGCAGGCGCCGCGCCATAGCCGCGCGCGAACCCGGCAGCATGACGATAGAGCTCCCCGCCGCACGCTTCACGGCAAGCTCGGCTATAGGGTGCCCGACCGCAAAAGTCCTAAGCCCGTGGCGCGTAAAATACTTCCGCTCGAACGGGAAAAAGCAAAGCAGATAGTTAAAAATCCGCGCGAATTTCCGCGCCCGCTTGGGCTTCCACGCCCACACCTGCGGCGCCACATAGTGCACGCACACCAACCCGGGCATAACCCGCTTCACGCGCTTGACAACCGCAGTGCAAAACCCCGGCGAGTCGACGCTCAGGAGCATATCAGGCTTCTCCGCGACAACGGCGGCCACAGTCTGCCTTACCCGCCGCCAAATGGTAAAGAACCGCGCAAGCACTTCGAACAATCCCATGACCGCGATGTCGCGTATGTTGAAAAGGGACTTGAAACCGCGAAACCGCGACATCTCCTCGCCGCCGACGCCGACGAACCGCACGCCGTCCATGTTGGCCATAATCCCGGCACCCAAAATATCGCCCGAGGCCTCCCCGGCTATGATGAAGATTTTCTTCATTCGGCTATTTTAGCATTTTTCCGAAGCGATTGCAACTTCATGATTTGCTCCCACGCAGCGGCAAGCGCAAAGGACAATAGCACGCAGTACACGGCGTAATGCCGCTTGCCAATCGTGAAATGGCCGAGTATGGCAAACGCCGCCGCTTGGAACACATACGCGCCATAGCAGTATTTCGATACATGCCCAACCCACGAAAATCTGTTCAGCCATGAAAATATCGCCCCCGCCGACGTCGCCATGCCAAGCAAAAGAATGGAGAATACGGCGACAAGCTGTATGTCCAAACTGCCTGCGCTTTTCGAGAAAATCAACGCGTTGAAGATAAAGCCAAGACCAAGGACGCTCGCCGCTGTCCATACCCAATATCCGCCCCGCGCGGGTTTGATGTGCACCGCTATTTCGCGCAGGATTATGCCAAGTCCCATGCCGGCGACGGCGCGCGCAATCGACCTGGGAAAGGCATTGAACATCACGCCGGCATGCACGCCCAAGCTGCCGAAATTCGCTTCTAACGCCGTATAGCAAAGCCAAGCAACAACGGCCGTAAGGAACAGAAGTTTCCTCCGTTCGAAATGCAAAAGCGCGAAATAGAACAGCATACTTGTCCAGAAATACGCACACACAAACCACGCGAAGAAATTCACGCTACGGCCAGGCAGTCCTACGTTCACAAGCATAAGCAGGCTCGATATGATGTCTTTGTTCCAATCCTGGCCAAGCGCCAGCAAAAGGATTATGCTTGCCGCATAGGCTGGCCACAGCCGCCAGAACCGCCGCAACGCGAACTCCTTGAACGTAAGCGGCCGCCGGATAAACCCGTCGTACAGCAGGTATCCGCCTATTATAAAGAAAAAATCTACTATTATATCGGTCGGGCGCAGGTATCGGGCTTCCCACCACCTGTCGAATACCCCGTGCCTAAGTATTATAAGTATTGTGAACAGGATCCGGAGGAATTCTATAGACCATATTGCCCCCCCCTTATGTTTATCCTGTAATTTCAACATATTACTTGCCCGCGCGCGACGCCTCGATAAGCTGGGAGTATGCCCCCTCCTCAGTAAGGATTGACGCCGCCGCATCAAGCGCAAGCTCGCTCACCCGCGCGAACGGATAAGAGGCCGGACAGGCCGCCCGCACCCGCTCTACATCCGGCGCCACGGGCGATTTTATGCGAGGACGGTTGTCCTGAAACTTGCCAAGCTTCACGCTGTCGAGAAAGCTTGTAATGTCGTCGGCCGAGACCATATAGTAAAGGCATACAAGCGGCGACAACCCGACTTTGGATAACGGATAGCCGTCCATGGAGTATATGGACTTGACCGCGAAGCTCGCCTTGCGCCCGTCGGAAATATCGAAAGTCTGCTCTATGTTGCCGTTGCCGAAGGTCGGACTGCCCACGCTGACCGCACGCTTTTTGTTGTCGAGGATGAAAGCGAAAGCCTCGGCCGCGCCGCGCGTGGTGTTGTTGGCGATTACGACTATGGGCTTGCCGTTCGCGGCGTCGCCGGATTTCGCGGTATAGGCCTGGCTCGGCTTGCCGTCAGCACCTACCGTAAGCATGATGTCCCCGCCGTCGATGAAGAGGTTCGCGGCCTCCACAGCCTCCTCGCCCTCGCCGTTCACTACCGCGCGCACGTCGATGATAATGCCCTTGTCGGACGAAACGTTCACAAGCGCGTTCGAGATTTCCTTGGCCGAGCCCTTCTTGAAGTTGTGTACGACGACGACCGGAATCCCGTTCTTTTTTAAGACCGAGACCGAACGGAACTCCGCCTTGTTCTTGCGCACGAAAGTCTCGCCCGGCCTGCCCGAGATGTAGGATACATAGTTGAGTCCGGTAATCGCCTCGCCTCCGCCGCCTATCGCCGCCTCGAACTCCTCGTCCGTCATGTCGGAAACAGGCATGGTATCGACATGGGTTATGGCGTCCCCCTCTGCTATTTGAGACATCGAGATTGGCGAACCGGCAAGGATGCTAAGCACTTGTGCCCCGAACGGCAGCCGCCGCCACGTAATGCCAAGCGTGGTCGCACCCGTTGCTCCGTCGTCTTCAAGCACGCCGCGCTCGCTGTACTTCGCGTTGGAATCAAGCGATTTGAGCATGTATAAGGCGCTTATGTGATAGAGCCGCTCCGGCGACATCTCGGCAAGCTCGCGGTTGCTGTCGCGCAAAGTAGCGATTATATTGACAATTGCGTTCGCCCACTCGGTCGGGCTGTTCGCCGCCGGCCGCGCGAAATTACCCAGAAGCTTGAGCTTCTTCGTATGTAAAAGTATGCGCGTGTCCGTGGTCGTAAGCTGCACCTCGCTGGTGAATGGATCAAGCGATTCTATAATCCGCCCGGCCATGTCCTCGTACTTTACCGGCACCACGAAATTGTCGTGCACGACTTCGAAAAGCTTCTCATAGAACGCGCGCGAGGCTTCGATTGGAAACCCGCCAAGCTTGTCCGAGCCCTTTGTCCAGTACTCGCCCTCTTTGTATGTGTGTTTGTCAAGCTCGGCGCGAGGCAGGGGCTTGACCCTGACTTCGCCCTCGGAATCTATGCTGTTGATTATCACGTTCTGCTGCGCCGCCGAAAGTGGCAGACAGGCAAGCACCGCAACCGCGATAAGGCCAAGGACTCTCCTCATTTTCCCTCCCCCTCTTCTCATTCCTTCAGCTTCTTGAACATCAAAAGCGTCGAGGTCGATATGAATACGCTCGACCACGTGCCGACAATTACGCCGAAAATCATTATGGCCGAAAATCCGCGGAGCACTTCTCCGCCGAACATGTATATCGCGACAAGCGCCAAAAGCGTCGTAAGCCCGGTCAGAACCGTGCGGCTGAACGTCTCGTTTATCGACATGTCGATGACCTCGGCAATCGGCATCGCCCTGTGCTTTTTAAGATTCTCGCGTATCCGGTCGTATATGACCACCGTGTCGTTGATTGAATATCCCGCAAGGGTGAGAAGCGCGGCAAGCGTCGTAAGCTCGAACCCTATGCGCATAATGCTCATAAGCGCAAGCGCCAAAAGAACGTCATGCGCTATGGACAGCAGAGAGCCGACCGCGAACGGCAACTCGAACCTCATGCCTATATAAAGGGAAATGACAAGGATAGAGAGGATGACCGCGATAATCCCGTCGCGTATAAGATCCGCACCCACCTTTGGCCCGACAATCTGCGTATTGCGGTACTCCACACTGTCCCCGAGAATGGATTTGAGCTGGTTCAGCTCGCCAAGCATAAGCCCTTCGTCCTTGTCCCCTTTGGCAAGGTAAATCGACACAAGGTCGCCTGTATTCCCAAGCGCCTGTATCCGCGGGGCAAGCTCGGCCAACTGCTTGCGCATTTCTTCGACATCCGCCGGCCCGCGGGTTTTTGCTTCCACAAGAACGCCGCCGGAAAAGTCTATGCCATACGCGAACGATTTGGTGAAGATTATCGCGCACGCCGCAATGCACATCGCGGCCGTAATGGCCAGGAAAAACCGGGTATGCTTCATAATCTTGAAGTGCGTCTCTATGGGGATAAGGTTGACAAGCTTGAACATCGCTATTCCCCCTCGATTATCTTTGGTACAGTGAAGAATTCGTGGGACGGGTCGGGCGCCGGCGCATTGGCAAGGATTTCCGAGGCAATGTCCCCGTCGTTTATCACGTCCGCACGCCGCGGCAGGGGAAATTCCGCCGTGGTCGATATAGGCTCGACGCCGGAAACATCCACTTCGTCAAGCACTTTTATCCATTCGAGGACGCTCTCAAGCTCGGGAATCATCCTCTCGGCAAGCGTATCCGGCATGCCTATGCGAACCATTTTGGCGTTGGCCTTGACTTTTTCCTTGTTGAAATACATGTCGTGCTCATTTTAACCCGCGACCGCGCCAAAGTCAATACAATATCGACGCTTGACAGACGCTTCGGCTTTGGTGTAATATTGCAAATTATGAGCAAAACTCTTTACATAGAAGACATCAAGAGGATTCTTCCCCACCGCTATCCGTTCCTGCTTGTGGACAGGGTGATAGACGTCGAGGACGGCGTGCGCGGCACCGGAATAAAGAACGTGACCGTGAACGAGGAATTCTTCAACGGCCATTTTCCAACCAAACCGGTCATGCCGGGCGTTTTGATGCTCGAGGCCATAGCCCAGACCGCGGTGCTTGTCGGCTCCTACGGACAGGAGGGGCGCATGGTGTACCTGACTGGCATAGACGAGGCAAGGTTCAAGGCCCAGGTCGTCCCCGGCGACCAGCTTCATATCAAGGTCGAAAAAACCGCCGCCCGCAGCACGTTCGAGAAGTGGAAGGCCGAAATCTACGTCGACGGCAAGCTCTGCGTCTCCGCCTCCCTCTCCGCAATGAAAAGTTAAATTACAAAAAGTCTGACCTGACCCAGCCCGGCGAACTTCGGAGTTTGGTGCAGGTGCTAGGCGCTTTCATAAAAATTACGCCGCAAGCGTACTTGAGCTACGTGCGGACGTAATTTTTTGAAAAGCCGACGCAGATGCGCCGAAATACGAAGTTCCTACTAGACCCACGAACGGTTGGGAGCAAAATACGCCTGCGGATGCGCACACGCCGGACACGCCGCCGGCGCCTCTTTCCCGACATGCAGATAGCCGCAGTTCAGACACTCCCAAACGATTTCCTCGGGCTTGCTGAACATGGTGCCGGTCTTGATTTCGTTCAAGAGCTCAAGATAGCGCTGCTCGTGGTGCTTTTCCGCGATTGCTATGTGCCGCATGGCGGACGCGACCGCGGCGAAGCCCTCTTGCTCGGCAACATCGGCGAACGAGGGATACATGTGCGAGTATTCTTCGCGCTCGCCGTTGGCCGCCTCGACCAGGTTCTCGATTGTCGAGCCGATTACGCCCGCGGGATAGGAGGCCTTTATCTCGACCGCCCCGCCCTCAAGGAACTTGAACAGACGCTCGGCATGCTCTTTCTCCTGGCTTGCGGTTTCTTCGAACAGGTGCTGTACTTGGACATATCCGTCCTTTTTGGCCTGCGAAGCGAAGAATGTATAACGGTTCCTCGCCTGCGCCTCGCCCGCGAAAGCGGTAAGTATATTTACTTCAGTCTTAGTGCCTTTTATCGACGCCATATTTTTCTCCTTTTTTGTTATTTATAGGAATGTTTATAACACGGGGCAAAACCAGATTGCAAGAATAAATTTAATGTGCTATACTATTGGGCATGAGGAAACTTCTGCTATTGCTGCTTGCGCTTTCGTTCGCGCTCTCTGCCGCCCCGCCTGAGAAAAGGCCCAAGGCCAAGCGCGCCGCCGGTGGTGCGAAAAAGACACCCGCAAGGACGGCAAGCCGCGCCGCAAGGGTCGAGGGAGACGCCCAAGCCGAAAGCGCACCCGTCATGCCCGCCGCAAATTCCGCGGACTTCTCCGCCTGCATGGATAACTGGTGCAAGTCCGAGATGTTCCCGGACAAGGGCCGCTGCCGCTGCAGCTCGCAGCTGCCCAAAATCGAAAAAGTCCTGCGTGACATCGAGCGCGCGCAGAACGAGGCGGACGAAATGGGCCGCAAATTGGCCGTAAGGATGAACGTCGAGAATACAGCGGCGGTCGAGGGTGCTATGGGCTCAATCGCCGACAATATCGCAGGGATAGAGAACAAGGCCAAGACCATGGCCGCCGCGCGTATCGACGCCAGGTCGAACGTGGCCGAGGGCGCCGCGCTTTATAATTATGCCGAGGATAAATGCACGCCCTCGCTCGCCTCCGCTTCCGAGGACGAACAGGAAGGGCGCAAAAAGGAATACATGACCGCGGTCGAAAAGGACTGCGGCGCCTACACCACGATTCTCAAGGAAAAGGCCGACGCCGTGTCCGACCTCTTGGCCCAGGCGCAAAAGAATCAGGAAATGTTCAACGAGCAGGAGCATAAGAAACGAAACATGCTCGATCTCGGCACCTGCCGCATAGAATACGAAAGCTGCCTCAAAATGGAATGCGGCCTCAACTTCCATAATTGCCGCCAGGACCACCTCGAGGATATGGCCATAAAGAAATGCGACGCCCTCAACGCCGGCAAGTGCGAGGATACCAAGGCCGTCATAATGCTCGAGATGAAAAACTACGTCAAACGCGAAGTGCGAAAGGACGACCTCGCCATGAACTGCACGGTCGAGGGCGCCTCGATAATCGAGGGTAAATGCATGAAGGACAACAAGCCCTACGCGGCCAAGGGCTGGCGTATCGACGGCTATCCGACCGCAACGGATCTAAGGGGAGCGTTCTGATGAGAAAAGCTCTTGCCATACTGCTGACCCTCCTGCTCGCCCTGCCAGCAAGCGCGGCGAAAAAGGGCGAAAAGGGCGCCAAACGCGCGGCAAGCGGCGGCAAGTCCGGCGCTAAATCCTCGGCCAAAGGGGGCGGAGGCGGCAAAAAGGGCGGCTCCTCCAAGGGCGCCGCGTCCATGGGCAAGGGTGCGCCCAAACCAGACGCAAGCAAGAAAAACAAAAAATCTTCCTCATCATCTTCCGTCGAGGCGCCCGACCCGGCCATAGCCTGCCTGCAAACCGGCCTGCCCGAACTTGCGACCGGCCCCTGCGAATTCCTTGTGCCCGAGGATTTGCAGAAAAGCCTGAAAGAGCCGTTCCTCTGCGTCTATAACTCAAGCTCCTCCACCAATGCCGAAAGCGTGTACGAATACTATACCCAGCAGAATTACGGAGTGTCCGAGTCCCGCGTCAAGGCCGACAGCTCTGTCGTCGACCTCAAGTACAAGAACAAGGGGCTATATAAATACTACGAATACCTGCTTGACGAGATTAAAAAGGGCGACCTCAAGGAAAACAAGATATTCGACGAAATCACCGAAACCGTGACCGAGCACATGGACGCGCCCCTTGACGCGACGAAATACATCGACGCCAAGAATATCGAATCCGTCCAAATCTCGCTCGACATTGCAAGGGGCGATATTACAAGGTGCCAGGAGGCCGCGGACAAGATTGCCGAGGACTGCGGCGCCAACACCTCGCAGGAGGCCCATGCAAAAATAGACTCCTCATGCCTTGCCTACGAGGCCGCCTTGGCCAAACGCGCAGGCGATAAAAAGGTCGAGGCCCTGCGCCACGAAAAGGAAATCTACGACGCTCTGCTCCAACGCGTCGGCGCGAATAACAATGCCGAGGAGATAATACTGAAGGCCAAGCAAAAGGCGCTCGAGAACAAGGCCTTAAAGGAAAGTATCGAGAAAAAGGCCGAGGCCGCAAACGACGATAGTATCGCCGCCGCCAAAGCCAAGGCCGCGGAAACCCAGGCAAAATTGGATGCCGCGACAAAGGAGACCGAACGCCCCGAAGTTCCCGCCGCCACTACAGACGCGCAAGACGGAGAAAATCCTGAGGGGACAGCTGCTCAGCCCGCAACTCCGGCCGAAGACCAGCCGACAGAAGAGCCTGCTCAGTAAAAATACCTTTAAGCGACTGCCTAAGCATTTTGCGCCGCTGCCCGAACGCGGCCTTTGCAATCTCTTCGACCCTCGCGAGTTCCGCAACACTCGGCCTCTCGGCCAAACGCGTAAATCCCACCACGGACGAGACCACTTTCGGCGCCGGCACAAAACACCTTGGCGCTACGTCGAACAAAACGCGGCATGAATAGGCAAGCTGCGCCAGAACCGAAATCCGGCCATAGTCCCTGCTGTGCGGCCGCGCGCAAATCCGCCGCGCCACCTCTTTCTGGAACATAAGGGTCATCGACGGCACGCGCTCGGCCATAAAAACCCACCGCACAAGCAACGGCACACTTATGTTGTACGGCAGATTGGCGCAAATCCGCACCTCCTCTCCAAAGGCAGAAAAGTCCACCTCCATCGCGTCCGCCTGTATGATTTCAAGCCGCTCACCATAAACACCGCGAATCTCCTCCAAAATGCCAATCGCGCGAGCGTCAAGCTCGATTGCCACTACTTTCGCCGCACCATTGGCAAGCAAAGAACGCGTAAGCCCCGCCGGCCCCGGCCCGACCTCGACCACCACGGAACCGGCCAAACCCGGCACCGCCCGCGCGATTCGGTCGGTAATATTGAGGTCGCAGATGAAATTCTGCCCCATGGTTTTCAAAGCCCTGAGCCCGTACCGCTCTATAAAGTCCGCAACCTGCGGCAACCCGTCGTAATCCATACGGGCAAGGATACCCCAACCCTTGCAACATTGCAATATTTATGATATAATCAGGCCCATGACAAGAAAAGACATACGCGGCGCCAGCATGGTCGAGCTTTTGCTCTACATCGGCATAATAATCACCGTGACGCTCGCCGGCGTCAAGTTCCAAAGCCAGGCCATAGAAAAGACACGCCAGGCCGAGCTCCAGATGACCCTTTCCGACGCCGAGAAAAAGATAAACGAGCTCTACCTCGGCCGCCCCTGGGGTACGATGACCGAGGGGGAGCGGGCAAAGTACCTGCTCGAGCGCGGCGTAAGCCTCACCTCGCCGTGGAAATCCGGCATGCAGGACTATGGCACGGGCGCGAACGGCAGGAAGCTCCTCGGCAACATGACCGTCTCGACAAGCGACGGGATAAGCAGCAATAGCGCGATTCGCATGCCCCACTTCGCCGTGCACGTCAAGAACCTGCCACGGCCAAGCTGCATCTGGGTCGCCACTTCGCAATCCTCCGTCGCCGCCTGCGTTTCGGTCAACAACGCGGTAGCGGTGTCCGAAACCGACTGCATAAGGGAAATCGGCACCGCCACTTCCCGCTGCGACAGGGACAATAACGAGGTTATAGTGTTCTTCAGGAAAGAGTGATATGCGAACTTCAAAACTACCCCCCCCCATTCGTCGCCGCGATTCTCTGCCTGATCTCCTTGGTCGCCCGCGCAAGCGTCAAGCCGCAGGCGACGTTTTCCCCGGCCGAGCTTGCTAGGTCGATAACCGGCTCGCGCGCCCAGGAAGTAAAGATTGACGAACAGCTGAAAGCCCAGGTCGCGGCCGTCAGACAGGCCTCCGAGAATTTCAAGGCCGCCCAACTCGCCTACGCCGAAAAACTTAAATCCATAAAGAATTCCATAGCCGAGCTGAAAAACAAGAAACGGGGTATCGGCAAGGATAGGAAAAAACTGAACCGCGAGCTTTCAAGAACAGGCCAGAACATCAAACGCAGATACGGCGCCCTGAACCGCACGGGCGGGAAATCTTCGGCGGAATATACAGCCGTCAAGGCCGAGGTCGAACGCTACAACCAGGCGGTAAAACAGATAAACGAGCAAAAACGCAACATCGCGGCCCTCAAGTCCGCCGAGCAGCGTATCAAGCTCTTCGACAAGGCCGCCGCAAGACAATCCTCGCACTCCGACCGCTCCGCCGACAAAATGGCCGACCGGCTCGCCACTGTCCAAGACGCGGTCGATGGCCTTCGCGGCGATATAGGAATATGAAGCGGACAAATAAGGTTTCCTACCACTCCAAGCTAACGGTACCGCCCTCGTTCACGAACTCTCCATCCGGATAATAGCATTTTCCATACACGGGCGAGCCGCGCACCTCGTACGAGCTTGCCATAAGCCCGATTCCGCCGGCAAGCCCGTCCGAGGCGGCTCCCACGAACGCTCCGCCGATTTTTTGGCCTGTGGTGGAGCCCGACGCCGCTCCGAAAAATCCGCCAAGCGCGCCGATTGCCGCACCGCCAAGCGTGCTCGCAAGATTTGTCTTGAAATTGTTCTTGGCAGCCGCCGCTTCGCCGTCCCTGTCCTCCATGCAGTCTTCTTTGCCAAAGACCGAGGCAAGACAGACAAAGCCCCGCTCGCCAAGGTACAGGGTCTTCGATTCGTTGTCCTCGCACCCGACGTTCGCGGCGATTTTGACGCCGCTGCCTCCGCTCGGCCTGTCCGCATACCGCTTGAAAGTGATTTTGATTGCGCACGCCGCCCGCGCAGTGTCCCAAAGCCCGCCTTTCTTGTTGCACCAATCCTTCTGCTCGGCGAAAAGGAAATCGCCGCTGAAATAGGCCGAATACTCTTTTGCGCGCGATTCGTCGGCGATATGAACCTTGCACTCGGCGAAGGCTTTGTTGGCCAATGCTTCGTCGTAATAGCATAGAACGTTCGGAGGTCGCCCGCGCCCGTCGCCGCAAAAGCCTGACATGCAGACCTTGAAATCGGCAAAGTCCTCGGTTTCCACCACGGGCAGCATCGGAGGCGGACGGGCGACAACGGCGGGCTCTTCTTCCGCAGGCGCAAAGGCCGAGGCAGCAGAAGCTTCCGCCGCGCGCTTGGCAAGGGCAAGCTTGCCCGCGGCCTTTTTCTGAAGCTTGACCTTCGCGTTCCCGCCGTTTCCCTTTTTCTTGCCCGCCCGCATGGCGTCCTGGGAAAATAATGTGGAGGCGCCAAACATGACGAAAAAGTTTGTTATAAGGAAAATTCTCAACACCCAAGCTCCTCCACAAAAGCCGCATCATTTACGGCTGGAGCTCAGCACTGTAACACAACTTATACAGCATTAGGTATTTGGATATTTCCCAATTCTCCAGCCAAAGCTGGAAGTTGTGTTAGAAATAGGGTGCTGAGCCCTGCGTCGTATCTCTACGCCACGTTTTTCATGATAACAGCTATTGGGATGATAATCAACCAAAAAAATCCCGGGTTCTTCCCGGGATTTTTTTATTTCTTCTTCGACTCTTTGACGGCCTTCGCGCCCGCGCGCCCGTTCTTCTTCAAATCGCCGTACTTCGCGCTGGATTTGGAGGGCAGAGTGAACGCCTGCCGTTCATAGATTTTATCCGGGTCGGCAATCTGCGACCGGTTCGCCTCGAATATTACCACATAGTCGGCGCCGCGCCCGTATTCCTTGAGCGCGATGTTCCACAGGTTGTCCCCGCGCTTGATTACGACCGCGGTGTTCTTCTCGTCTATGAAAGCCGGCGCAAACTTGTACACTACGCGCTTCGCAACCTTGCCGTTCGCGCCAAGCATGTCCGCACGCACGGAATATTTCTTCCCTGCCTCAAGCTTGTACTCCTTGTCGACCGACCAAGCGCCGGTTTCGTCGGAGTCGGCCGAGGCCAACAACACGCCCTCTATATAAAGGTTGACCTTCGAGTTTTTAAGCACGAAACCCGAAGCTTTGAAAGCGCCGTCCTCGGCATAGTCGATTTTCTCGACCCGAAGCGCGCCGATGTTCTGGCCCTTGGGGGCTTTGATAACGCGCGAAGCATTCTTGCCGCCCATCACTACGCCAACCTCTTCGCCCGGTTTTTTGGAAACGTGTAGGAGCGCGCTCTGCTTGCTGCGGATTTTTGTGCCGTCCGCCGCGATTACGAAAAGCGAAAGTTTGCGGTCGCCTACCGGCAGGGCTTTCTTTGGCAGGAACACCCATTGCCCGTTCTCGTCCGCAGTTTCGGTACCAATCTCGCGCTCGTTATCAAGGATGTGAACCACGTCCTTCGGCGCCGCGCGGCCCGAGACTACGATTTCGCCGTTCTCCATGCGCACGACGTCGAACGACGGCGCAATTGTGTCGGGAACCGCCTTGACGGAAGAATCCGCGACATTCACTTCGTTCGGCTTGTCATTTTTAAGGATTGAGGAAACAAGAAAGCAAAGACCCGCGATTACGATAATCGCGCCAAGGGCGATTGCCACGCTCTTCTTGTCCTTGCAGAAACGGCCGAAACGGTCGCGCTTTATCGCCTCCGGAAGGCGGTTCGGCTGCGTCGCTTGTGCACGGTTAGGCTCGGTCGCGGGCGAAAGCGTGGGCTCTTTTTTTTCCATATCAGGACTCCTTTTAAGTTCTTTGATAGCCAAAAATATCCATTTTTTATACAAATGTCAATATATTTTTGTCGAAAATAGAGCTAGATGTTTTCCCCGTCCTGACTTAAAAGAATTGCCACCTTTTTGGTACTCGGAATATTATATAGCACGATAAGCGCGATTATCATGATTGGCACGCACAGGAACATGCCCGCGAATCCCCAAATCCATCCCCATATTACGAGAGAGAATATTAGGGCCAAGGGGCTTATCCCGACCGACGCGCCCAGTATGCGCGGCTCCAAAAAGTTGCCAAGCCCGACCTGAATTGCGGTTATCCCGCCAGCGACAATTGCAATCGGCGCAATCTGCCCGTCGAACTGCAACACGGCAAGCACGATGGGCGGAATGGACGCGACGGCAGAGCCTATGGTGGGCATATAGTTGAACGCGAACATAAGCATTGCCCAAAACAGCGCGAAGTCGAGCCCTACATGCTTCATCACCGCATACGCAAGCACCGCGGTCAAAATGCCCGAGCCGGTCTTTATGAACAGATACGTGCGTATTTTAGAGAGTATCTTCTCGACCATCGCCTTGTCGAATGCCTTCTTCCCCTTGAATACCAGCGGGAGTTTTTTATACATCGACTTTTCTTCAAGCAAAAGGAACGCAAGGTATATGATGACCATGACTATGCCGCGGATAAGCCCCGCCCCCTCGGCAAGCACCGAGTTGGCAAGTTTTTTCAGATCTACTTCGCCAAGGATTTTATCTATGTTAAAGCTTGTCCCGGCCCAAGCATTAAACCGCGCGACTATGCTCTCAAGATTCGGCTGATACTTGGCAAAGCTGTGCGACGCCTCGGCAAGGTTCGAAACTATTACGGCCATAACCGCCCACGCAATCCCGCCGATAAAGAGGATTGAAAGCGGACGCGCGATAAGGCCAAGTGCCGCCGGCGCCTTCGTCCGCGCTACAAGCCCCTTGAACGAGCTCTCGAGAAGCCATATAAGTACCCACAGGAACAGAGCCATCACGAACGGCAAAAATATCGCCTTGCCCACATGCAATACATATATGAGCGCAAGGAACAGAAGTACGTTGGTGGATTTCATTTTCCTCTCCTTAGTTTGCAGGGTAAGTCCGCGGATAGCGCGCCTCGGCAGGCTTGTCAAGCTGCCCCTTTACCCCGCATGCGCCCAAGACCAGCAAAAGTATCAGCACCCGTCTCATTTGCCCCCCTTGAACTGCATGTTGTATAGTTTCGCATACTCGCCCTTTTTGGCAAGCAGGGTTTTGTGAGTGCCCGATTCGACCACCTTTCCGCGCGCGATGACATAGATTTTGTCCGCGTTCACGATTGTCGAAAGCCTGTGCGCAATCACAAGCGTGGTGCGGTTCTTCATAAGGTTGTCAAGGGCCGCCTGCACCGCCGCCTCCGATTCGGTGTCAAGGGCCGACGTCGCCTCGTCCAGGAGGAGTATCGGAGCGTCCTTGATTATCGCCCGCGCAATGGAAATCCGCTGCTTCTGCCCGCCGGACAGGAGCACGCCCCGCTCGCCTATCTTGGTGTCGTATCCCTGCGGCGCCTCCATGATAAAGCCGTCCGCGTTCGCCATCTTGGCCGCCCGCACTATTTCAGCCTGGCTTACCTCTTTCTTCGCGTTCTCGCCCCGGCCGTAAAGGATGTTGTTGCGTATCGTGTCGTCGAAAAGTATCACGTCCTGGCTGACAAGCGATATCGCCGCGCGAAGCGACTTCTGCTTGATTTTCCGGATGTCCATGCCGTCGAGCGTTATCGAGCCGGCCGATATGTCGAAGAACCGCGGGATAAGGCTTGCGATAGTGCTCTTCCCGCCGCCCGACGCACCGACCAGCGCGACCGTCTTTCCAGCAGGGATTGAGAGGTTTATGTCCTTTAGCACAGACTTGCCCGCCTCGTACGCAAAGCTCACGTCCTTGAACTCTATGTTCCCCTTGGGCTTTTTAAGCTCCACGGCCTTGGGCGCGTCGGCAATCTCCGGCTTGGTATCCAAAAGCTCGTACACACGTACGGCCGCGACCATGGCCATCTGGAACTGCACGCGAAAGTTCACAAGGGATTTCAAGGGCTTATATACGCTTACCCACGCGCCGAGGAATGTCACGAACCCGCCGGTGGTAAGCGTGCCCTGGGTCACCTGCCACCCGCCGAATATGATTATGCCCGAAATCACTATGCCGGAAAGCCCCTCGATTATCGGGTTCATCGAGGATTGCACCTTGGTTATGCCTATCCCCGTGTCGAACATGGTCTTGAGCGTCCCTTTAAGATACTCCGCCTCGTAATGCTCCATGCCATAGGATTTTATGATTTTGATGTTCTGGAACGACTCCGATATTTTGGACATGAAGTCCGCGCTCTGCTGGGTGTTGGCGGTCATTACGGACTTTATCTTGCGGCTCGCCCGCTTGATGAGTAGCGCACCGATTGGGAATATTACGACCACGAACAAGAACGTCCGCCATGAGTAAAATATCATTATCCCGAACATGGCGATTGTGGTGATGAAGTCCTTGAATACGGTCGTGATGAAAGTGATTGCGATTTGGGAAATCGAGTTCGTCTCATTCACTACCTTGGATAACATCTGCCCCGACGAATTCTTGTTGAAGAAAGCCATGTCCAAGGTCAAAAGGTGCGAGAACACCTGCGACCGTATGGACATGATTGTCTTCTGCGTAATATAGGACATGATAAGCGTCTGGGCATAGTAAAGCCCGCCTTTAAGGAAATACACGCCCGTTATCTGCGCGCACAGGAAACGCAGCATTTTCGAGTTCTGATCCGCAAACCCCTTGTCAAATATCGGTTGGAGGAGCGACACCGCATACGCCTCCGACATCGCGATAAGCGAGGTAAGCACGATTGCCGCGACAAGCTGGGGAATATACTTCCGCGTGTGTTCGCGCCATATCCGGCGCAGTATCTTTGGATTCTTGGCTTTTTCCATGTCTATATGCCCGCAAGCGTCGGCTCGAAGGTCGAGGTTCTCTCGATAGCCTTTTTCTTCTTCGCCGAGTCCTTTTTGATAGCAACCTTTTTCCCGCCGATTATGGCCTTTACCTCCTCGCCGGTCAAGGTCTCGTATTCCAAAAGCGCGGACGCAAGCTTCTCAAGCGAGGCCTTGTTCTTGATAATGGTGTCGTGTGCAAGCTTGTACCCTGTCTCGACCATGGCCTTGACCTCCGCGTCGATAAGCCGCGCCGTCTCGTCCGAAATGTTCGCGCGCGATTCGATTCCCTCGAACGACGGCGACATTTCCCCATAAAATACATGGCCAAGCTTGTCCGATAGCCCCCAACGGGTAATGGAATTGCGCGCCAAATTGGTCGCATTGTAGATGTCCGACTCGGCGCCCGTAGTAATCTTGCCCACACCGAAGAATATCTCCTCCGCCGCGCGCCCGGCCATGGATACCGCGATGTCCGAACGGATAGCGGTAATGTTCCGGCTTACCTTGTCCCGCTCCGGCAGGTTCTGCACCATGCCCAAGGCCGCCCCGCGCGGCACGATTGTGACCTTGTGGATTGGGTCGACCTCCGGGAGCAGAGCCGAGCATATCGCATGCCCCGCCTCGTGGTACGCGGTCATCTTTATCTCTTCTTTGGTTTGGGTAAGGGACGAACGCTCCATTCCCATAAGAATCTTGTCCCGCGCATACTCGAAATCCTCCTGCGTGACAGTCTTGCGCGAGAATCGGGCAGCCGCAAGCGCCGCCTCGTTCACAAGGTTGGCAAGCTCCGCGCCCGAAAACCCCGGCGTCCCGCGCGCCACCGCCCCCGCATCGACCGAGGAGGCGATTTTAATCTCGCTTATGTACTTTTTAAGTATGGCCTCGCGCCCCTTTATGTCCGGCAGGCTGATATAAACTTGCCGGTCGAACCGCCCTGGACGCAAAAGCGCTTCGTCAAGCACATCCGCCCGATTCGTCGCCGCGACCAGGATTATGCCTTCGTTCGTCTCGAACCCGTCCATTTCGACAAGAAGTTGGTTCAGCGTCTGCTCACGCTCGTCGTTCCCGCCGCCATATCCCGAACCGCGGTGCCGCCCAACCGCGTCGATTTCGTCGATGAAGATAAGGCACGGCGCCCGCTTCTTGGCCGATTCGAACAGCGAACGTACACGCGAAGCGCCCACACCCACGAACATTTCCACAAAATCCGACCCGCTCATGGACAGGAACGGCACTCCGGCCTCACCCGCAATCGCCCGCGCAAGCAACGTTTTTCCAGTACCAGGAGGGCCGACAAGCAACACGCCCTTTGGAATGCGCGCCCCGATTCGCGAGTATTTTTCAGGATCCGAGAGAAAGTCCACAACCTCCTCGACCTCCTTTTTCGCTTCGTCAATGCCAAGCACATCCTTGAACGTAACGCGACCGTAATTCGGCTCAAGGATTCGCGCCTGATTCTTGAAGAACTGGAACCCGCCACCGCCAGCACCGCCGCCGCGAACGCTCTTGAATATCATGACAAGCACCGCTATCCATAATAGGGTGCCCAAAAGGTCTATCACGCGCCCGAATGTCATTCCCCCGTCGGCAAGCTTGACCTCGGTCTTCGCGCCCGATTCCTCGAGAAGCTCGAACATCCGGTTCGTGGGGATTATGCGGGCCGAAAATGGTTTTCCGTCCTTGAGTTTCCCCTCCACATACTCGCCGCGGATGACTATTTCCGATATTTCCTTCGCGCGGGCTTTCGAAAGGAGGTCGGAATAGGCTATTTCCTCCTCCGCCTTGGGCTTTGGGGTTGAATCCGCGCGGAAAATCCCGATTGCAAGGGCCAGCGCAATTGCGATGATATAGAAGTTGCGAAAATTTCTCATACGGTTTAGTCTATACTTTATGCAGGCAAAGTTCAATACAAAAATGGATATTCTGGCGGACGGGCATAGGTTCGCGATAGCGCTTTCCGGCGGCTCCGATTCGATGGCCTTGGCACTTCTTGCCGCGAATTGGGCGAAAACGCGCGACGTCGAGGTTATTACGCTCACCGTTGACCACCGCCTACGCGCGGAAAGCGCACACGAGGCAAAATGGGTCGGCACGCAGATGTCCGCCCGCGGCATACGGCACGAAATCCTTACATATAAAGGCCGCCTGCCCACGAAAAATATAGAGGCCGCCGCAAGGGAATATAGATACAAACTCCTCTGCGACTGGTGCAGGGCGAACGCCGTGGACGCACTTCTTGTCGCGCATAACTCGGACGAGCAGGCCGAGACGTTTTTAATGAACCTTTCGCGCGGCAGCGGTGTTTCCGGCCTCGCCGCCATGTCCGAACGCGCAGGAATAGGCGGCATTCCCGTCCTGCGCCCGCTTTTGGAGTTCAAGAAAGCCGACCTGCAACGCTTCCTCCGCACCAAGCACCAGGAATGGATAGAAGACCCGATGAACCGGGACGAAAGGTTCAAGCGCGTGCGCATGCGCGGCCTCCTGAAACGGCTCGAACTCTCACCCGAGCGTATCGCCCTGACGGTCGAGAATATGGCCCGCGCAAAGGAGGCATTGGAATTCTACGCGGACGAGCTGCTGGCCGCACCGCTGACTGTCGAACGCCTGAAATCCGCACCCGAAGACACGGCCTTGCGCGCGCTCGCCAAGGTTCTGATCGGCAAATACCACCCGCGCCTCTCCTCGCTCAAGACGC
>JAISGI010000027.1 GCA_031263095.1 Rickettsiales bacterium
CGCGGCAATGCCGTTGAAGCCGTACCTAAGCCCGGTCAGGTTGGAAAAGAACACCTCCGCCCGTATCCCGCTGCGCGATATTGCGCCGAACGCGAACGAGGTGGTGATTCCGTCGCCAAGCGAGCGCCCCGATTCGTTGTTCATGGGATAGTCGATATAGTCGTTGGCCATCCCCGTGCCCGTGAACTTGTTCTGCGAGTACGCAACCGACATGAAGTACTTCACGCCCGGGTCGTCACGGTTGTCCTGCACCGCATAGTCCGGAATGGCAAGCCCGTTCGGAGCATAGACCACCTTTGGCACCGACGGAGGGATATAATACTTGTTCGGCGTGCGATAGCCCTTGAGCGAATAGGCCATGTCGTCGCTCATGACGGGCGATCGGGTATAGTCGGTATAGGGCTTGGGCAAAGGCCGGTTGGGATAATACTGCGCGGATTGGTAGGGCGAAGCCTGCGCTTGAGCGGACTGGTCGGAATAATAGTACTGCTGCGAATATGCGGAAAAACTGGCAAACATTGCCAAGACGAAAGCCGAAAAACCAAGCCTTGCAATTTCCATACTTTTCTCTCTCCAAATATTATAGCAGAAGTTATGGAAAAATCAAGGGAAACTATTGCCGCGGGCGCCCGCCTACACTCTAACGTTAGGGCGCAAAAAATTCCGGGGTTTCCCCGGAATTTTTTGACATATTCCCCAACTAAAAAAGAGCGAAGCGACTTTTTAGTTGATGCGCCCTATGTGTATCTCCACCATAGGCTTTTTGTCCAGATTCGAACGCACGGCTTTCGCCACGGCCGAGCTTATCGCGTCCTTGACCGACCCGTCGCGGGCAAACTCCTTGGCGGCAAGCTTGCTGACCCCGTCCTTTATGCTCTTCGAAATCTGCGATTTGATAAGCCCCGTCTCGTCCGATTCGAATAGGCCGAACGAGGATACCTCCGGCTTGCCCACCAGCCCGTTTTTCGAAAGCGTAAGGCTTACGAACAAGACGCCGTTGTTGCCCATCTTGCTCCGGTTGGAAAACTCGTCCGAGTCAGGCGAAAGCTTGCGCTTACCGTCAATCGCCACCTCGCCCGTCTGAACCGATTCCACAATTCGCGGCAATCCGCCAAGCTCGCCGTCGAACACCACGAACTCGCCGTTCCTAAGGGTTTGTTCCTTGAGCCCGCAACGCCAGGCAATCTGCCCCGTCGCCGCAATATGCATAGGCTCGCCATGGATAGGCACCACCACGCGCGGCATAAGCGTGCGGAAAAGAAGCTCGATTTCCCCCGCATACGCATGCCCGCTCGCATGGATTTTCGGGTGCGTAAGGATGGAAATTATATTCACGCCCCGCCGCGCGAACGCATTCTGGATTGCAAAAATCGACTTCTCGCGCCCGGGTATGATTCGGCTGGAAAAAAGCACGGTGTCCCCCTCACCCACCTGAAGCGAGTTATAAGTCTCCGCCGCGATTCGCGATATGGTCGAACGCGGCTCGCCCTGCGTCCCGGTGCAAAGGTAAAGCACCTTGTCCTCGCCCATCTTGGCCGCATCCTCCGCGCCGATATAGTCAAGCTCGCGCAGATAGCCAACGTTCTTCGCGCAAGCTATATTCGACTCGAGCGACCGGCCACAGATGACAAGCCGACGGCCAAGCTTTTCCGCAATGCGCGAAATTGTCTGCACCCGCACGATGCTGGTGGAAAAGCACGTGCAAACAATCTTGCCCGACTTGATTCCGCCAATCACACGCTCAAGCTCCGCCGCCGCGTCCGCTTCGCTAAGCTTCGGCCTGTCGAAAAGCGCGTTGGTCGAGTCGCACATAAGCGCCGCCACACCCTCGCGCCCAAGCTCGGCAAGCTTGTCCATGTCCGTCGGCTCGTCGATGAGGGGAGTGGGGTCGAAAGTAAAGTCGCCGGTGTGAATCATTGTGCCCTGCGGCGTGCGCAAAATGATGAAATTGCTCTGCAGGGTAGAGTGCGTGCAGTGCATGAACTCGATGTCGAACGCGCCGAGCGTGAAACGCCGCCCCTCTTCCGATATGGCATTGAGCGGAACCTTGCCAAGAAGCCCGTACTCGCCAAACATGTTCTTGCACATTTCAAGCGCGAAAGGCATGCCGTAGATAGGACAGCGTATCTCGTTCCACACATCCGCAATCGCCGCGAAATGGTCGTAGTGAGAGTGGGTGAGTAGTATGCCAAGGATACGCCCTTTTATAGCTTTTAGGAAAGAAATATCCGGGATAAGCTTGTCCGCACCAGAAATCCGCTCGTCCGCGAACCCTATGCCAAGGTCGACGATAATCCAGTCCCCGCCCGTGCCGTATAGATACAGATTGCAGCCGATTTCCTCCATGCCGCCAAGCGCGCCGAAATACACGCCCGCGTCGTTCACGTCGAGGTTCATCTGGGTAAGGATTTGCTTGGGCGCATTGACCGGCAACACAACCGCCTTCTCACGCTGCATGGGCCGCCCGCCGCGACCGTTCCGGTTGTGCGAGGACGCCTGGCCCTCCTCCGGGCGCGAGTGCTTGGCACGATTGTGCCGCGAGCGCTCGCGCTTTTTCTGCCCCTTGGATTTTACCTCCGGGGCGTCTGTTTTTTTCTTTTTGAATAGTCCAAACATAAATGTTTTCCTTTTAGTTTATCATGTTATTATATCATCATGCGAAGATTTTTTCCACAAGTTTTTTGGCCGAGAAAGTACGGATGTCCGCCGCTCCCTCTCCGTACGCCTCAAAGAATATCTTCGCACCCGACCGCGAAAGAGCAAGCAGGAACCCGCCCTTCGCCGTCCCGTCGGTCTTGGTTATTATTACGCCGTCAAACGGCAGCGCGGCCGAGAATTTCTCATACTGCGCAATGCTGTTCTGCCCTCCGCCCGCGTCAAGGACAAGGAGCACAAGCGACGGCGCGCCCTCCTGCACCTTGCCAATCGAACGCACGGTCTTGCCAAGCTCGTCCATAAGCGAGCCGTTGTTGGCAAGCCGCCCCGCCGTGTCGAAAATCACGATGTCGTCCCCGGCCGCCACAGCCTGCTTCATCCCGTCATAGGCAAGCCCCGACGGGTCGGCATGCGGCTTGGATACGAACCGCGCGCCAGCACGCTCCGCCCACTCGCCAAGCTGCTCAATTGCCGACGCGCGGAAAGTGTCGCACGCAACAAGCGAAACCTGCTTGCCCTCGGCCGTGAATTTGTGCGCAAGCTTGCCCGCGGTCGTCGTCTTGCCCCCGCCGTTCACACCGACAAGGACAAGCGAAAATGGAGCTCCCTCAACCGCGAATTCCGCCTCCGCCGGCGCAAGAATCTCAAGCATTTTCGCCTTGAGCGCTTCGCGCACACCAGAGGCGTCGCTGTGCTTGCCCGCCGCCTTGACAAGCTCCGCCGCAATGTCGTGCGAAACGTCCGAGGAAACGAGAGTCTCCTCAAGCTCGGCTATACCGCTTACGTCAAGCTTTCGCCCCGCAAAAAACGATTTGAGTTTTGAGAACATCACATGTATTATATAGGTTATGCAAGACGAATCAAGGAAAATCGTAGTGGTCTGCGGCCCTACCGCATGCGGAAAATCTGCCCGCGCAATCGAACGCGCCGCGCGCGAAAACGGTGTTGTCATAAACGCCGACAGTCAGCAGATTTATAAAAACTTGCCCGTTTTGACAGCATGCCCTACCGCCGAGGATATGGCCGCCACACCGCACAAACTCTATATGTTCGCGGACGATACGGAACAGATGGACGCCGAAAAATACGCCCTCCTCGCCGCCAGGGAAATCGAACAAGCATTCGCGGACGGCAAGACGCCGATTCTGACCGGCGGCACAGGTTTTTATATCAAGGCGCTGACCCACGGACTTTCCCCAATCCCAGAGGTTCCCACGATTCGCAACGCTACGTTCGAGGAGCTGCAAACGTGCGACCTCGCCCTCGCAAAAGTAATAAAGCCCGGCGATTCGCAACGTATCAACCGCGCCGTCGCCGTCTTCCGCGCAACGAGTAGGCCTCTGTCATACTTCCAATCCCTGCCACTTGAACGCCCCATACAAGCAGATTTCGAACTCGAAATAATGGACATGCCGATAGAGATGCTCGAAACTCGCATAGCGCTCCGCCTCGACCAGATGATAGCCCAAGGCGTAGTGGAGGAAGTAGAAAAACTCGCATGCCCGCCCGACGCGCCGATATGGAGAGTGATAGGCGCAACCGCGATTCGCGAACACTTAGACGGCAACCTGAGCCTAGAGGAAATGAAAGCGCAGATATTCCTCGAAACGCGCCAGTACGCCAAACGCCAACGCACATTTTTCAGAACGCAGTTAAAAGGCTAGGGGAAACAGAGAACCCCGCCTTGCACGCGCGAATCTGCGCCGCTACACCCTCGGCTTTGGAAAGCATGTCCGAGGAAATCCCGATTCCGACCGCGCCCGCCGCGACTCCTACGCCCGCAGACACCATCGAGGTTATGCTTGCCGAGTTGACCTTCTCCTTGTCAATAAGCCGCCCGCCCGCGTCCTTGGCCTTCTCGCCGAAAGTCTTGGCCGCCTCCTTTTCACCGTAACTGTCTTTGTTGCTTTTGAGTTTGTCAATATTGCTTGTAATGGTATCTTGCCGCTCTTTAAGTATTGCAAGTTTTGAGCTGTCTTTCTCTGCAAGAATTTGGTCGTCAAGCTCCTTCTTACTGTCATTCAATCCTGAAAGCTGTCCTGACGCCGCTTCGGTCATATCCCCTCTTACCATCTTCGTAGTCATCCCAAGCACCGCCCGTCCGCCGCCCTTGGCAAGCGGGTTTATCCCCATCTGCGAGGTTATCCCCGACACCCCCGAAAGCGCGCCAACCGCGCCCGCCGCCAGATTAGCAGTCGCCGCACCCTTGAGCTTCTCAAGCGCGCCCGCATCCAAGCCCGAACACGCCGCCCGCGCCGATTCGATTTGCCCCGCGGCCTCGTTGTACCGCCGCGTCGCGACCATGCCGTCGTCCGGAACTTTTTCAGGGGCGGCCGAGGGCATTACTTCCTTGCAGGCGTTTATCTGCGCCACGATTGTATCGACCTTGCCGCCTATGCCAAGATTGGAAACGGCCGAAACGGTCGAAGCTACGGTGGTAGTGACCGAACCCGCCGCCGCCGCAACGTTGAGGGCTATATTCACCCCGCCCGGCGCACTCACGCCCTTTGCGCTCATAATCTTGCCGGTAACGCCGGTCGCAAGGTTCACACCGCTGCCTATCGTGCTCGCGATAGAGGCGTTCTTCGCAGTCTTGATTGAATCGACAAGCTCCGCAATCGCCGATTCGTCAAGCGCATCACATGCCTCGCGCATTTTGGCAATCTGCTTCTCGACCGCCATAACCTCCGCAAAGCCGATTTCACGCGGCACGGGCAGAGGCTCGGCCGCCTTGACCGCCACAGGCACCGCTACGGATTGGGAGGGAGCAGGAGCAACGGAAGCCACCGCAGGCTCCGCAACAACAGGAGAGGGACGCACTATCGGCGCCTTCTCCGCAGACGCCACCGTCTTTGCGCCCGAAACGCGCGGGGA
>JAISGI010000008.1 GCA_031263095.1 Rickettsiales bacterium
CGCACGCTCGAGAATAAATCCCTGCGCGCAAGGAATATCTGGGCGCGCGCAGGTCGGCCGCGAAGTCGCATATCGTCACGTCGGTTTCGTGTCCCACCGCGGACATTACCGGAACACGCGAGGCAGCGACGGCGCGAGCAACCTCCTCGGAATTGAAAGCCATCAAATCCTGGACACTGCCGCCGCCGCGCGCGACGATTATAATATCGGGCGGAGTCGCGAGGCCGTTCAAGACCTCTATGCCGCGGGCGATTTCAAGCTCGGCTCCCTCGCCCTGAACCGCGGCGGGCGCGACGATTATATGCAACGGAAAACGCTCGGCAATCCTATGAATAATATCGCGAATCACCGCGCCGGTCGGAGAGGTAACGACGCCTATCACGCGCGGGAATTTCGGCAGCGGTCGCTTGCGCGCGGCGTCGAAAAGACCCTCGGCCGCAAGCTTTTTCTTGCGCTCCTCTATCAGCTTGAACAGGGCGCCCTGCCCCGCGACCTCGACATTCTCGACCGTGAGCTGGTAGCTTGAGCGGCCCGTATAGGTCGTGGCGCGGCCCGAGATTATGACCTCGAGCCCCTCCTCGAGCTTGGCGTCGATGTGCGTGAATTTCCACAGGACGCAGTTGAGGATGTAGTCCTTGCCGCCCGCGGATTCCTTGAGGTCGAAGTAGAACGTGCCGCTTGCGTGCCGTTTCAAGCCCGAGATTTCGCCGCGGATACTTATGCGGCCGAACGTGCCCTCGACCAAGCCCTTGAGAGCAATCGAAAATTGGGATACGGAATAGATTAGTTCTTCCAATTGAATTTTTCCTCGCCCGTGCCGTCGTGGTCGCGGGGCCTGCGCGGGACTTTCTTCACATAACCGGTCTGGGTGCCGTCCCTTTTCATATATATCGGGCGGTCGGTATAGCGCCCCTCGCTGTCGACGCTGCGGAACCGCTCCCTGTCGTGGAGGCCGTTGCCCTTGCCGGCGCGGCCGATGCTTGGCTCCTTGTCGCCGAGCGGCCACTTGGCCTTGGCGCCAATCGAGTATGGCGAGTCGCCCTCGATCTCGTACTTGAGCGCGCCGACGTGGGCTATCATTACGCCGTTGTCGGTGCAGAATTCGGCCGGGGCGAGCGAGAGGCGGAGGTGGCCCGCGAGCGCAACGTTGTCGAGCGTCAGCCTTATCTTGCCGTTCGCGATAACTCCGCCGCCCGCGGTCAGGCATGAGCATTTGCTGCCGAAGTGGACAATCGCGCGGCGAACCTTGGCCCCTACCACGTCGCAGACCGCGCGTTGGAAACTTGCCGCGATGTCGAACTTCTTCGAGAGCCCCTCGGCCTCGACCACGTTCGCGACGGCGGTTTTGAGGCCCGAAAAGCTGAAGTCGAGGTTATCCTCCTTCATCAGTGGCCTTGGGAATTCGTATGCGAACGCGTTGCCGAAGGCGGCGTCCTGCTCGACCAACTTGCCGCCCATGTAGTTATAGCCGAGCATTTTTCCTACTTTATCGAAGCACTCGCCAGCCGCGTCATCGAGGGTCGAGCCGAGAACCCTATAGCTTCCGACGCCGCCGACGCGCAGAATCTGGGTATGGCCGCCGCTTGCCAGCAGAGCGAGGTACGGCATTTCGATTTTCTTGTCGAAGAACGTCGGCAGAAGCGCGTGCGCCTCGAGATGGTTGACGGCGACGAAATGCTTGCCGGTCGACATCGCCAGAGCCTTGGCCATGTTGAGGCCGACTATCACCCCGCCTATCAGCCCCGGGCCCGCGCCAGCCGCGAACAAATCTATGTCTTCGGCCGTCAGTCCAGCTTCGGCAAGAGCGGCCTCGACCAGCCTGTCCAATGCCTGGAGGTGAGCGCGCGAGGCGATTTCAGGCACAACGCCGCCGAAGTCCTGGTGGTCGAGGGTTTGCGTCTGGACCTTGCTCGAGAGAATCTCGCCGTCCCTGATTATCGCGACCGCGCTGTCGTCGCAGCTGATTTATATGCCCATAACTATCATGACTTATTCCTATGCCGGCGCCGGCGGTGGTACCTTACATACGCGGGGCCGAACATCATAACCAGTCCCGCGAGCGCGAGCGGAATCAGGTAGTATATCACCCTATAGACTATCAGCGCGCCGAAGACCGCGGCCTCGTTCCCCTTGGCACCGGGCAGCAGGAGCATGAAGAGTCCCTCGAACACGCCCAAGGCTCCGGGCACCGGCGTGAACACTCCAAGCACCTGCGAAATCACGAACACGCCCACATACACGTCGAACGGCACCGGTACGAACGGGTACAAGACCGAGTAGAGGACAAGGGATGCGCACAGGCTGTCCATAGTGCCCAAGGCGGACTGCGCCGCGGCCATTTTCACGGAGGGCATTTTGAAAGTCTCGCCTGCTATCCTTATTCCCTTCTTATACCATTTCGCAAGCGCGAAGTATGCCACGAACGAGGCGAAGCAAGGCGGGAACGCAAGCGCTACCGCGGGAGTCTCGCGCATATTGTCCGGAACCATGAAGTATCCTATGCTTACCAGGCACAGGCACCCGACCAGGTAAGTGAAGCCGGAGAAAGTGACCATCTTGACAATCTCGGCCATACGGAATTTCCACCTTGTATAGAGCCGGTACCTTATCGCGCCGCCGGAAACTACGGCCGTGCCGGCGTTGTTGCTTATCGCGAAGCCAAGAAAGCCCACGAGCAGCCACTTCCACGCGGCGAGCCGGCGCCCAATATACTTTAGCGCGAGCCAGTCGTAGCAGGCCAAGACCGCGTAGCCCGCGGTGCAGGCAAGCACAGCCAGCAGCATGCTTTTGCCAGAAACCGCCATGACCGCGGCCCTTATATCCTCCCACGAGTATCTTGAAAGCTGGGAATATATGGCGACGACGGCCATTATAAAAAACGCCAGACCGGCGTAGTTCAGTACTTTTTTCACAACCCTCTTTCTGGACGGCGACATAATATTTTAACCTTGATTTATACTTTGAATATCCATTATATTTTATATAGGAGGAATTTTCAAATGAAAAAGTTCCGGGCGATTATATTTCTTGCCGCGCTTGCCGCGTGCGGTGGTAAAAAAACCGACGAACCCATAGCGCCGCGGCGGAGCGGGGAGCCGAGCTATAGCGCAATGACCGGCAAGTCGATGATTGTCGGCAAGCCGACGCTTGTGCGAATGGGCCTAAAGCCCCTAGAGGCAAAAGAGGCGCGCGGGTACATGAACAGCGTGTTCAACGAGCTTTTGCCCGACCTTGAAAAAACAAACATAACCTATCAAATGGCGGGGAACGACATCATCCTTACCATACAGGCGCACCTTGTCCTTGAGGACGGAAAAATACGCGAGTACATACGGCCGCAGCTTGAGAACTTTGCCAAGACTCTGGTCAAGAACGACCGCACTTTCGTGGAATTCCGCGGCTTCACCTCCTCGGTCGGGAACAAGAGCGCGAACCTGCGCAGGAGCCTTGCCGAAGCACAGGAGGTCGCGGAATTCTTCCTTGAGCGCGGCGTCGCGGGCGAGCGCGTATTCATCGCCGGCATGGGCGAGAGCATGTGGATTGCCGACAACTCGACCCGTGAAGGGCGGCTTCTCAACAGCAGAATCGAAGTGCGGATAGCGCCGCTTATCTAGGCTCACCGCGGCCCGAGTTCCACCTGCCGGTGATTATATTTATGGAGGCCGATATTTCGGGACGGCTTGGGCGCGCACCGTTAGTCTTCTTAGGCGAGCGGCCAATAATGCGGTGGAGCCGGTCGTTTTCCCTTTTCAAATCCTCTATGGTTTCCTCCAATCCGGATATTACCTTATCCTTGGCCTTGGAAGAGGCCATGATGCGCCGCATATTACTTATAGAAACAGAACAACTTTTCATGATTGACGAAAATACCCCATACCGCGGGTTTTTGTCAAGCTTATTCCTCGAAAATATGCAAAATCAGGGTCGCGGCGTAGATAGCGGCGCTTATATACAGCAGAGAATCGAGCGCCCTATGCCGCTTCTGCCACACGTACGTCGCGACGAGCACTATGCCGGACAGCACCAACAGGACGGTTTCAGCGTTATAGCTCATAATCTCGAATCCGAATGCGTACTCGGTTCCGAGCGTAAGGTTGACAAGTGCGACAACCGCTGGAAGTATGCAGCAAAACATGTGTGCGGACAAGCTTAGCAATACGGCACCGAGGCCAATCCTCCCGGGTTTCATCACTCCGTCTCCACAGTAGAGGCGCCCGAGCTGCGCGCCGTGCTGTCCAGACCCATGCCGCCCATGTTCAGCCGGCCGATGTTGCCGAAGAGCTCCTCGAAGAACCCCGGCTTGAGGTCGGAGTCTATACGAGTCGCGCCCCCGGCCTGAGCAAACTCGACATCGGATATGTCCCTGGTATCGACGCCAACGACATTGTTATCCGCGTCGAACCTGACCGCGAGGATTTTATACTCGAGGAAGTACGGGCGCGAGAAGGCGAAAACGCGGCCCTTGGCGGTAGTGTAGAACCACTTCTCCTCCCCTATCATGGTCATGGATTGCGGGCTCCCTAGAATCTTCTGAACCTCGGCCTTGGTAGAGGCGTTTTTGGCGGCCTCCTCCTGATCCTCGCGAATCGCGACGCCGAGGTCGTAGCGCTTGGTCACGCAGGCGGAAAGCAGTAGGCTGACTATTATGGCGAGCTTCTTCATTTTGCTTGATTATAACATACTCAATCGAAAAATGCTACGCCTTTTTCGATTGAAAAAAGGATAGTTGTTTAGCATAACCGGATTCCCGCCTGCGCGGGAATGACATAAGAAAAACTGTTGAATACTTATATGTCTTGGAGTAAAATGCAATTATGAAATTCCTTGACCAAGCGAAGATTTACCTTAAAGCCGGGGACGGCGGCGGCGGTTGCCTGTCTTTCCGGCGCGAAAAGTTCATCGAGTACGGCGGCCCCAACGGAGGCGACGGAGGGCGCG
>JAISGI010000011.1 GCA_031263095.1 Rickettsiales bacterium
AATATTACATACATTGGCGAGCTTGTTCAGAAGTCGGAAAACGACATGCTCAAGACGCCGAACTTCGGCCGCAAGAGCTTGAACGAGATAAAGGAGCAGCTTGGCCTCATGGGCCTCTACCTCGGCATGGAGGTTTCCGGCTGGCCGCCCGAGAATATCGAGGAGCTCTCCAAGCGGTTCGAAAACCCGTATAAATAAAGGTGCGAAATGGCGGACAAGAAAGAGAAAGACAGTATCTGGTTCGGGAAAGTAGGGTTTTTCCTGTGCTTCATCGCGCTGATTCTGTCGACGATTGGCGCCGGAATTCCGCTGACTCCGACCCAGGCTGTCGCCTCCGGCATAACCCTGCACCAAACCGCCAAGGACATCGGCGGAAAATAGTTTAATCCGCGCCGCCCGACGGCGCAAATATATAGGAGCGTAAAATGCGTCATAATCTCCAGGGCCGGAAGCTCAACCGCCCGACCTCGCACAGGCTTGGCCTGTTCGCGAACCTCTCCTGCTCGCTGATAGAGCACGAGCAGATAACGACCACCTTGCCCAAGGCCAAGGATTTGCGCTCGTTCGTCGAACGTATGGTAACGTATGCGAAAAAGAACACACTCGCCACCCGCCGCCTCGCGCTGGCTTTTCTAAGGAACGAGGAGGCGGTACAGAAACTCTTTGCAACCCTGGGTCCCCGCTATAAGGACAGGAACGGCGGCTATACCCGCGTGCTAAAGTCTGGCTTCCGCTATGGCGACGCCGCGCCCATGGCGATTATCGAGCTGGTCGACCGCGACGCATCCGCCAAGGGCACGCGCCAGAAACAGATTTTGGCCATGCAGAAGGCTGCCTCAACCGAGGCCGAGGAACACGCCGAAAAGCACGAGGCCAAACGCGACGCGCCCGAGGTCGCTAAACAGACTTTCGACAACAAGGCCAGGGACGCCAAGGCGAAAAGCCAGACCACCGGCGGCGCGACCGCCCACCGCAAGGTCATCGGCCCGTAAAAATCTAACGCCTCCGCGCCGCGGGGGCGTTTCTCTTATATGAGAATTGGAAAGGAAAAGGGAAACATTTATAAAAAATATAAGCCGTCGAAAACCTGCGGCGTGTACGTAGGTTTTCGACACTAATTGAACAGGAAATTTTGAAGCACGGAATTTTATAAGCACTGTTGCTTCAAAATTTTCCCATTGAAAATTTAACAAGGAATAAAATAGTTTCTTGTTTTTTTGATGGTAATTTAAATTTTTAATGAGGTAGTCATGACAAAATATATTTTCATTACCGGCGGAGTAATTTCCTCGCTTGGCAAGGGTGTCGCCTCCGCCTCCATCGGCGCATTGCTCAAGGCGCGCGGGTTCAGCGTCCGCAATAGGAAGCTCGACCCCTACCTCAACGTCGACCCGGGCACGCTAAGCCCGTTCCAGCACGGCGAGGTATTCGTGACCGACGACGGTGCGGAAACCGACCTCGACCTCGGACATTACGAGCGCTTCGCCGACATGCCCGGGCACAAAACCGACAGCCTGACCATGGGCAAGATTTACAAATGGGTGCTTGAAAAGGAGCGTCGCGGCGAATACAACGGCCGCAACGTCCAGCTTATCCCCGAGGTCAGCGGGGAAATAAAATCGTGGATAAAAAGCGACATCCACGGCGAGGATTTCGTGATATACGAAATCGGCGGCACCGTCGGCGAGATAGAGGCTATGTTGTACCTCGAGTCCGTGCGCCAGTTCATAAACGAGGTCGGCCGCGACAACGCGATTCTCGTGCACCTGACTTTCGTCCCGTTCTTCAAGGCTTCGCAGGAGGTGAAAACCAAACCGACGCAGCAGTCTGTAAGATACCTGCTCGAGGCAGGCCTCTCCCCGAACATAATCCTTTGCCGCTGCGAAAGCCCGGTACCCGAGGCGGAACGCAATAAAATAGCGATGTTCTGCAACGTCGCGCCCGAGGACGTGATAAGCGCGCCCGACGTCGGAAATGTCTATACGATACCGGGAATCTATCATGCAGGAGGACTGGACGATCGCGTGCTCGCGCACTTGAAAACCGAGCCGAAAACCCTCGACATGAAGGCTTGGGACGCCATCGCCGCCGCGGTCGCGAACCCGCAGAAAACCGCGGAAATCGCGGTCGTCGCCAAGTACGCGGGCTTCCCCGACGCGTACAAGTCGCTGGTCGAGGCCTTGGCCCACGCCGGCATTTCGAACGGCGCCAAGGTGAATATAAGGTGGATAAACTCCGAGGAGCTCGAGGGCAAATCGCCCTCCGAAATCGCCTCAGTTTTTAAGGGGGTGAACGGCATGATAGTCCCCGGCGGCTTCGGCGCGCGCGGGGTCGAGGGTAAAATCGTCGCCGCAAAATACGCGCGCGAGAATAACGTGCCATACCTCGGAATCTGCCTCGGCATGCAGATAGCGGTCATCGAAATGGCTCGCAATTTGTTGGGCATAAAGGACGCCAACTCGACCGAGTTCACGAAAACCTGCACGCCCATCATAGCGTTCATAAACGAGTGGAAGCGCGAGGACGGCGGCACCGAAAAACGACGCGAGGACGGCGATATCGGCGGCACGCTAAGGCTCGGCGCGTTCAAGACATTGCTCGCCTCCGGCACGCTCGCCTCGAAAATATATGGCGGCGCGACGGAAATTTCCGAACGCCACCGCCACCGCTACGAAATGGACATAAGTTATGAGCAGGCCCTCGCCGATAAAGGCGTTATAATAAGCGGCAAGTCGCCCGACGGCACGCTGCCGGAAATAATAGAAATCCCGGCACACAAGTTCTTCATCGCGGGCCAGTTCCACCCCGAGTTCAAGTCGAGGCCCTACCGCCCCGCGCCGCTGTTCGACGCGCTTGTCAAGGCCGCAATGGAGTAGAAAATGAATCTTGCACAGCAACAAATAAAGTTTATCGAGGATAACGAAAAGCTGATCCTCGCCTCTGCGGACAAGGGGGGGGGCAAGCCGCGCGCCATCATCGTAATTCCCTCTCTGGTCGAATCGGACAGCATAGTGATTTCCAATATGCAGATGCAGATCACGTCCGAAAATATCCGCGCGAATCCGAACGTGTTTTTGGCCAGCTATGACAAGGATTTTCGTAAATATATGAAGATCTCCGGCACCGCGCAGATGTTCTCGGACGGCGAGCTGTTCAATCGGGTCAAAGCGCTCGAGGCAACGCGCTGCGACCTGATTCCGCGCGAAATTATAGTCGTGCACCTGAACGATATTTTTGAAGGAGAAGAGGGCGACTAGGCTATAACCGACTGATGCCTTGACAACCGCGGCAAGGGCCCATATAATCTACCAACTATGACATATCGCACCAACACCTGCGGCGAAATAAACGAGTCTTTCGTCGGAAAAAAAATAATGCTCGCCGGCTGGATAGCAAGCAAGCGCGACCACGGCGGCCTGGTATTTATAGACCTGCGCGACCACTACGGCATAACCCAGTGCACGATAGCCGAAACCCACCCCGACTTTCCGCGGCTCGAACATATCCGTATCGAGTCTGTGATAAGCGTCGAGGGCGAGGTTGTAAGACGCGCCGAGGATACGATAAACCCCGACCTCCCATCCGGCCGGGTCGAGCTTAAAATCGAAAGGTTCGAGGTACTCTCCGAGGCCGACGTCCTTCCGATTCTCGTTCACTCGGACGAGCAGTTCCCCGAGGATTTGCGCCTGAAATATAGATATATAGACCTGCGACGCAAGAAGATGCAGGAGATAATCGGCCTTCGCTCCGCCGTGATAAAGACGATTCGCGACCGCATGTGGGAGCTTGGCTTCAACGAGCTTCAAACGCCGATTTTAACCGCCTCAAGCCCCGAGGGCGCGCGCGACTTTTTGGTGCCGTCAAGGGCTTTCCCCGGCAAATTCTACGCGCTTCCCCAGGCACCGCAGCAGTTCAAGCAGCTTGCCATGGTCGCCGGCTTCGACAAGTATTTCCAAATCGCGCCATGCTTCAGGGACGAGGACGGCCGCGCCGATAGAATGCTCGAGTTTTATCAGCTCGACGTCGAAATGAGCTTCGCCGAGCAGGACGACGTGTTCGTAATCGCCAAGGATATTTTCGAGACAACTTTCGGAAAATTCGCGAACGGCCGCACAATAGCGCCGTGGCAGACCATACCATACGACCGCGCGATGGAAGACTACGGAAGCGACAAGCCCGATCTAAGGAACCCGCTGATAATAAAGGACGTAACCGAGGCTTTCCACGCCTCCGGCTTCGCAATCTTCGCAAACAACATCGAAAAAGGCGCGGTGGTCAAGGCGATTCGCGCACCAAAATCTGCCGCCCGCCCACGCTCCTGGTTCGATGGCCTGAACGACTGGGCCCGCGCGAACAAGGCCGCCGGCCTCGGCTATATAGTCTTCGACGAAGCGACCGGCGAACCCAAGGGCCCGATTGCCAAGAACCTCGAACCCGCGCGTATCGAGCAGATAAAGCAAATCTGCGCCACCAAACCGGGCGATTCGGTCTTCTTCGTCTGCGACAAACTCGCGCCCGCGCAAAAATTCGCAGGCCTCACGCGCACGAAAATCGGCACCGACCTCGACCTGATAGAAAAGGACATATTCAAGTTCGCCTTCATAATCGACTTCCCGTTCTACGAGCTTGACGAGGCAACCGGCAAACTCGACTTCGCCCATAATCCGTTCAGCAAGCCCAAGGGCGGCATCGCCGCGCTCGACACGCCCGATTTGCTAAGCATAAAGGCGCACCAGTACGACGTCGTCTGCAACGGGTTCGAGATGTGCTCCGGCGCGGTCAGAAACACGGATATCGAGTGCGTGGTCAGGGCGTTCGGCAACGTCGGCTACAGCCGCGAGGAAACGCTCGCGCGCTTTTCCGGCCTCTTGACGGCGTTCAAGTACGGTGTGCCCCCGCATGCCGGATTCGCACCGGGCATAGACCGCATAGTCATGCTGCTCGCGGACGAGCCGAACCTGCGCGAGGTCACGCTTTTCCCGGTCAACGGCCGCGGCGAAGACCTGCTGATGGGCGCGCCCTCGACGGTATCCGAACGACAGCTGAAAGAGCTGCACATAAAAATAGAAGCGAAAAAATAACGCTTTACATGCCGCCCGATTCGTAGTATGATGATTTCGAATATAGCAAGGAGAGAATCATGAGCAAGAAATTTTCTTATGGCGTAAGCATGCTGGCCTTGCTTGCCGCATTCGGTGCCGACACCCTTGCACAGCGCAGAAATACTGGATCCGCAGGGGGGGGGAGTTCTCGTGGAAGCCGTGACGAAGCGGTAGCTGGAGCGAACTCAAGCAGGCGGGGCAGTCGCGGAAACAACGCCGGCATAACCGCAGATCAGGGCGACTCTACAAGAAGGCCGACCCAGGGTGGCTCGTCAAGCACAAGTACGGTCGTACTCCCAAACATAAAGTATTTCAAATCCTCGTCCGTATCGCTTGCATACGGCGACCTTGTCTTGCTCGAGTCGTTGCTCGAAAACATAATGACGCCCGAGGGGTACGCACAGTACCTCGAGCATCCATATATGATAACCTTGAAGACGGGCAACAACTCGACCGGTGGATATGCGTCGAACGGACAATGCTCCAAGTGGGGTTGGATGAAAGGCGACCAGCTTATCACCGTGGACGCATACAATATACTGCCCTCGATGGAAAAACTTTCGTACGCCCCGGCGATTATCACCGGCGCGCAGACGGAGACGACTAACTGCACCGATGGCACTGCAATAAACGATTGCGATGCGAACGGTGATAACCCTGGACAAGGCACAAACGCTTGCAACAGCAGCAATATACATTACGGAACTCCCTACGCCTACAAGGCGAACGAGTATCTCGTCATCTGGGATAACCTGGTCGTTGGCGGCACTCCATCGTATAATATCAACTATAACAACGCGCACGCGATAGCGTACCTGAAGCTGACCTTGAACGTGCCGGGGTCGAACGACATAACTTATTCTTCCTCCATCTCGGACGTCGGATACAGGGCGAAGTACGACGCGCTCTTGACCGACTACAGGAACTACAAGTACAATGTCGAACCCAGGATAAGAGGGTTGTACGAGGGGGTGAAACAAGGCACAGCCAAATGCACCAACAATGTAGATGTTACTTTCGATGCGGGAACTGCGCCCGTTTGCGCAGCTGGCCATACTGTGAAGGAAGTAATTTCGGGGGGTGTATATAATTATGGGAATAGTGCTGACGATTATGTTGTCAGCCTTGGCCTAGGTGGTTTTATAAACAGAAAGGAAGAAAAATATTCTCTGAACGCTGCTTGCGCTGGTATAGAAGCTTCCGACCTCGACCGCATAGGCAACTATATGGTTGCCACGCAGTTCACCCAGGGAGTAGGTGCATTGGGCGGCATCGTGAGTGCGATTGGCGGATATGCTGGAAAAGAAGGTGAGTGCGAAAAGTTTGTAAAAGATGCGAATGGTAATGATACCACAAATTGTGAGAAGATAAAGAAGAATACCGGCGGAGTTGTCGGCACTGCAGGGCTTGTATCGGCCGCCGCCGGTGCCACGGGTGTAATTTGGAACGCTGTTGAGAGCGACAACTTTACCGATCAGATAAATAAAGCAAAAGCTTGCCGCGAGATTACGAAAGATTTGTACGAGTGGATAAAAACCTCGGGCTTCAAGGACTTGAACGTCCTGAAACCGTAAAAGTTTGCTCCGGTGTATCCTCCGTTCTCTAAACTAGCATGAAGGATTTCGCCGGAGCATAAGTCCCGCCGGAAACGGCGGGATTTTTTTACTCACATAAGGCTCATGGCTTTGAATGATAAAACCGCCCCGCTCGACACGATGATGTGGTCGTGAAGCGCGACATCCGCCGCACGCAAAGTGTCCGCGATTTTAAGTGTAAGCTCCACATCCGCAGGGCTCGGATTGACATCGCCCGTCGGATGGTTGTGCGCGACGATTACGCTTGCCGCGCCAAGCTCAAGCACACGCTTCAGGATTTCCCTGGGGTACACGCCTGCGTGGTTCAACGTCCCTATCGAATGCGTCTCGTCCTTGACAAGCTTGCACTTGGTGTCCAGATATAGTACGTGGAACTCCTCGGTTCCGCGCCCGCCGAAACTTACGCGGCAATAGTCCAAGAGATCCTGCCAGTTGGCGATAACGTCGCGCTCCTCGATTTTCACCCGCAAGGCCGCGCGCGTCGAGGCTTCCACAGCCTTGATTATGCCCGCCGCCGTACGCCCGATTCCCTCGACCGTGCAAAGCTCGGCCACGCTCGCATGCATGACTTTGGCAAAGTTCCCGAATTTGGCGAGCAGAGCTTTCGCAATCGGCTTCACGTCCCGCCGCGGAATGGCCGAGGCCAGCAGAAGCTCGAGTATTTCATAGTCGGCAAGAGCCTCCGTGCCGTTGTCAAGCAACTTGTCGCGCAACCTCTCGCGATGACCAAGATAGTGCGGCGAAGCCCCCTCGCTCTCGCTCATTTTTTGCCGTCGCCGCCCGCCTCGGCCTTGCTCCTCTCGTCCCAGGTTTTGAGGAGCCACGAGGACGAGTTCGGCTTCTGCTTGCCCGATATGGCGAACCCGATGTTGTATTTTATTTCGATGCCAAGCTCTTTCGCGACGGGTATTTCCGGAATGTTGTCGGCCGTCCGGTCGCCGCCCTTGGCAAATACAAGCTTGTCGTTCGGGTGCCGCTCGCGCGCCTTCTTGAGCCCGTCGCAGGCCGAGTTGTCGGAGTCGTCAAAAGCGATTACCTCGACGACGCCCTTGACGTTCTCGCATATCACGGAACGGGTGTAGAAGCTCATGAAGTTCTTGCCCTTTTTCCGGCACAGCCACTCGTCCGAGTTGAGGAGCACGATTACTCCGTCCGACTCGAGCCGGGACTCTTTTATGTTTTCTATGTGTCCCTCGTGTATGGGGTCGAACCCGCCGGACACTATGAAGTAGGTTGCCATTTCATTGCTCCTTTATTTCGAATTGCGATGGTGTTGGAAAGTGCCGCGCAAGAAAGGCCTTGTTCTCCTTGCGCCGCAAATCGGTTGTGTTTTCGTCGTCGTTTATGCAGAATAGAAAAGGGCGCAGCACGGTAATTTCCTCCGCCCGCCGCCGATCCGAAACGACCAGGTTCCGCGCCCTCCGCGGCACGAACAGCCGCACGAGTTTTTGAGCGAGCGAAAGCTTTTTTTCAACGCGCAGCTTCGTGCGCCCCTTCATGCGGTCAAGCAGGGGGAATATGATTCTCTGCACCGACTCTTCCATGCGGAACCGCGCGCGCCGTATCTTTTCGAACATGGGTGCAAGCTTGGGGTTCGCGACGTTATCGGCAAGGTACGACTTGCGCATCGGCTCGATTTGATGGACCGGCTGATACATGGTCTTTATCCCGTATGCACGCCAAAGCTCGCGCGAAGTCTGGGCAAGCCAACGCTCGAATTGGTGCTTTCTCCCGGCAAGAGCTCGCTCGTAGTCGCCCCGCTCGAACAGATTCCTGCGCCAGCGTTTCTGCACGACATCGACGATTGGCGTTCCGTCCGGCTCGAAAAAATACGACGAGTCAAGCGGCGCATTGACGAACATGTCGTCGTTCGCATAAAGGAAATGCTCGGCCAAATCGGGAATATTGGCAAGGAACATTTCTATCGCGGCCGAGTTGTATAGGGGCAGATACTCCGCCGGGATTATGGCCTTGTGGTCGACGATAGACACGCGCGGGTTTGCGGTGTCGAGCCACTTCGGCACCTGCTCGTCCGTGACAATGAAGATGTGGTTTATCCACGGCAGATATTTTTCGACCGAACGCAGAGAGTATCTAAGCTCGTCGTTCGAGAACCAGCGACCTTTCGCCGTCGCCTGAATGTCAAGCTCGCCATAGTGCTGCAAATGCTGGTTCTTGCGCGAAAGCCAGCGCCTGTCCGCGCTGTCCACCCACAGATATACAAGGTCAATCTTGCCGTTAAACATGCGGGTATTATAAAGGCCGCCGCGCCAAGTGTCAATATGTCATTCGGCCAACGTTCTGCCGCCGAATATGGCCAGAAGCTGCCGCAAAGCAAGGCCCCGCGGCGATTCGAGCCTCGGGTCGTCAAGGATAATTCGTCGCGCCTCCTCATTCGCACGCATGACGTCAAGCGGCGCAGCCTCCACGTCGGCGAAACGGAAATCGACCTGCCCGCTCTGCTTTAGTCCGGCGACATCGCCTGCCCCGCGCAACCTTAAATCCTCTTCCGCAATCTTGAATCCGTCGGTGGTCGCACGCATGATTTCCAAACGCTCCCGCGCCGTCGCGCTCACCCGGTCGGAGTGTAAAAGCAGACAGACCGAGCTCTCTCCTCCACGTCCGATTCGCCCGCGTAGCTGATGCAGAGTGGCAAGCCCGAACCGCTCCGCATGCTCGATAATCATGACGGTCGCAGCCGGAACGTTTATGCCGACCTCGATTACGGTTGTGGCCAAGAGAAGGCGCGCTCCACCACCGGCAGAGGCAAAATCGCTCGCCGCCGCATCCTTCTCCTCCGCTTTCATCTGCCCGTGGACAATGGCGGCAAGCGAGCCGAAAACCTCGCGCAAATCTTCGTATCGCGCCATCGCCGCCGACAGGTCAAGCTTGTCCGACTCGTTGACTAAAGGGCAAATCCAATAGGCTTTGAGGCTGGGCTCGCCAAGCATTTTTTCATGCAAATTGCGCATAAGCTCGGGAATTTTCCGCATGCTCATGACCCGCGTCTCGATTGGCTTGCGCCCCGGAGGAAGCTCGTCTATGACGGAAATATCCATGTCGCCATAGCTGGTCATGGCAAGCGTCCGCGGTATAGGCGTCGCGGTCATGGCAAGGATGTTCGCGGGCTCGCGCCCCTTGCCGGCAAGCATGCCGCGCTGCGCCACGCCGAACTTGTGCTGCTCGTCTATTATGGCAAGGGCAAGGTTTGCAAACTCGACATCGCTCTGGAAAAGCGCATGCGTCCCGACGACGATTTTCGCCACACCCGACGCAATAAGCGCAAGCTTTTCGCGCCGCGCTTTTCCCTTGTCGCGCGAGGTGAGCAGCACGACGCCCGCGCAAATCCCCGCCCGCGCAAGCAGTGCGGAAATCGTCTCGAAATGCTGCGCGGCGAGAATTTCGGTCGGCGCCATCATCGCACCCTGCGCACCCGCCTCGACAATCGCAAGGAGGCAGAGCAGGGCGACAATAGTCTTCCCACTGCCAACATCGCCCTGAAGCAGGCGCAGCATTCGCTTGCCCGACGACATGTCGGAAAATATTTCGCCAAGAACCCTCTCCTGCGCCCGCGTCAAGCTAAACCCAAGCGAGGCGACCAAGGCCACACGCAGCGCACCGTCCCCAATCGCCGCACCGCATGAACGTGCCTTGAACTCCGCCCGCTCGAGAGCCAAACCCAACTGCCGCGCAAGCAGTTCGTCGTACGCCAACCGCGCCCGCGCCGCATTATCATAAGGGTCGGCATGCAACCTACGCAAGGCCTCGCAAAATCCGACCTCCGCGTCCTCCTGCCACTCCGGTGCCTCGGGCATGCCAGCAAGCGCCTCCGCCGCGAACTTCCGCACCTGCCGGTTCGTGATTGCATAGGTCAGGGGATACACCGGCTCGTGCGCCGCCACCTCTGAAAACTGCGCCGCCGGCACGATATAGTCGGGATGATTCATGGTAAGCGAGCCGTTGAAAAACGCAAGCATGCCGCTCGCCGCAATCTCCGCGCCTACCGGCATCTGCTTGATTAAATACGGCGCCGGACGGAAAAAGACAAGCGCGATTTCGCCCGTCCCGTCTGTGGCGATTACCCGGTGCGGCGCCCGCGGATGACGCCCGCTCTGATGCCGCTCGACGCGCAGGCGAAGCGTAGCGATTCGCCCCGCCTCCGCGTCCGCCACAGTAGGCGAATAAGTCCGGTCGATGACCGACGTCGGCAGGTGGAAGATAAGGTCTCGCAACCGCTCGCCACCGCACAGGCGGACAAGGCCGCCAAGCACCTTGTCCCCCGCACCCGCCAGGCTCGCTATCGGCTTGTTGAAATATCCCGCGCAGTCCATATGGCGATGATACGCCGCCGCCCGCCCGCCGTCAAGGCCTATTGAAGCTTGTAGTATCTTGTTTCATGCAAGTTTAGGCCGGCCAGGTCCGACATGTCGATTCCAGGCGTCAGCAATGCTCCTCCGTTGCACCACGGCCCGCCGTTGTCGACGAACGAGCTCTCCATTCCAGCAACGGTTCCCGGCTTGAAATAGACTATGCAGCTGTCGTTGTTGCAAAAATTATTATTTTCTTGAGCCTCGCTAAGCACGACCACGAACGAGTTGTAGAATGGCACATCGGAACCGCAGTGATTGCTGCCTGGCAATCTGTTTTTTGCATCTATACGCCATACGCCTTTGGTAAGCGGCTGTGGTAATGAACTACCACTGCCTCCATTCATGGTAAATTGCAACTGCCACTTGGATTTTTCGGGCGTACCTATACACTTTGTCGCCTCTTCCAAGAAAAGCAGCTTGTTGTATTGGCAATCGCTCACCGCACCAGCTTGGCAAGCGCCCGGTACAGTACACGCCGAGCAGGTGTAATAATTAGCAGAGTTTGATTGGTTGGCAGATAGTAAGAGAAGCGTAAACGCTAGATATTTAGCCTTTTGCCCCCCCCCGTACGTACTTTGTTCATAACAGTCATTATGTCTTCTCCTTTGGTTAGACCTATACAGTATAACATAAAAAGACAAAAAATAAAAGCATTTTTCAATTGAGATTATAAATCGCCGCTTCCGACCCTGCATAATCCACGTCGTCGAGGGTAAGGTTCGGCACCTCGATTCCTCCGCTCGCCGACACGGTTCCGAAAGCTCCGATAGACACTACGCCGGTGCCGCTGTTGAAACTCGCGTTCGCCGACGAGCCAAGCGCCACGATAGCCGAGCCAAGCGCACCGTCCTTGAACGCGTCGACGCGGTAAATCCCGGCCGGCAAAGGCTTTGGCCACCCGCCGCCGACAACGCTCCACCGCGAAAGCGCTGGCTCTCCGGCGCAGTTTTTCGCGCCCGTAAGGTCAAGCACGCTGTTGATCTCGCACGCCTCCGACGTCCCGATAGGGCAGATTCCCGCAGGCGTTGCGCTCCCTCCACCGTCCTTGTTTCCCTGGGTCGCTGACGGCTTCCCATTGCATGGCTGCGGCAGACGCGAGGAGTCGCAGTAGTACCCCGCCGGACAAGGGGTGCAGCGTATCGCCGCATCCGCTTGCACCGGGTCGTCCGTACAGAACGGAAGCGAACAATTCGACGCCCAAGCGCCACTTGCCGACAACAAAACTATAAGTAAAACTTTCCTCATCCCAAAACAATAATAGACCGCCCGCGCAAGGGTGTCAAGAAGTTGTTGACCGCGCCCAAGAATCATGGTATAATACTAAAGTCTAACCAAAGGAGAAAGACGACAATGTATATGAACAAAGTGCGTACGGGGGGGGGCAAAAGGCTAAATATCTAGCATTCGCGCTTCTCCTAATATCAGCAAACAACTCATATTCCGCAAATTATTACACCTGCACCACTTGCCCCGTAAATACGCCGTGGAACATAGGCATAGTGAAAGAATGCGTCGGCTACGACGACTATTCCACTGGCAAGTGGCAGCTGGTAAAGACGATAACCGACAATAACGCCGCGAACAAGAACCTTGGCAAGCTGAACGGGATATACCGGTTCGACATCGCCCATTGCCAATCCGCCACCTCCAGAAGCAGCTTCACGGCCAAACTTGACGGCACCTACGACGTGACGATTTATAATTCGCCCTGCAACGACGGCTCAAGCTTTTATATGAACGGTACAGGCTTCGGCGTAGGCACTTCCGGCTACGGCGGCATAGCCACGCCGGACGTTGCGGTCGCAGATATAAAGAACGATGGCTCAAGCCTCTCGCCAAAATACTACACGCTGACGGTTTATAAGTATCAGGAATAATGTAAAAAAACCAGTAAAAAAAGCCGGGGTTCCCCGGCCTTTTTTCAATTGAGTGATTATATTTTGAAGTATTTTGTCGGGTTGATAACCTTCTCCCCCTCGCGTATTTCAAGGTAGAATTCGCCGCCCGCCTCTCCGACCGGTTCGCCCGCCAAAAGGTTCTGCCCCTCGCCCGCATACGTGGAGCCAAGCCCGCCCATTATGATGTAATAGTTGTCCAGGCTGTGCAGGATAAGCAGGTTCTTGTACCCGTAAAAACTACCCGCAAACACGACTTCCGCGTCGGTCGGCGAAACGATAGAGGCACCTTGCTTGGGCTTGATGTAAAGGCCTTTCGACACGACCCCGCTCTTGATTTTGTCGCCGAAATAGGCGCTGATGAAGCCGGAAACGGGAAGCGATACTCGCCCGGTGAACCGCCGCGGCTCGCCGCTCGGAACGACGGTACGCTTTGCGCGCAACGCCGCTTCACGCTTCAGGAATTCCTCGATTGTCTTCGATTCTTTGACAAGCTTGGCAATCTCGGCCGAGGCCTTTTTGTTCCGCGATTCAAGCACGCGGGACGAGCTCTGCTTGGCCTTGATAAGCCCCTGAATCTTCGACTTCTCGCCCTTGACCTTGGTGTTCAAGGACACAATTTCAAGCTTCGCGCGAAGTATGGAATCTTTAAGTTCGGCAAGGGCGGACAGGTCGGACGAGTACGCGACCCGCGCATCCGACAACGCCATGGTCAGGGCCTTCAAGAGAGCCGAGCTTTTGAAAATCCCCTCCGCGCTCGCCTCGCGCATGAAAGCGTACCCCGTGGGCACAAGGGCTATGCTCTCGAACGCGGCGAGGATTCGGGCAAGATTCTCGCCCGACGCGTCGGCTTTCTCGCGCAGCTCCCGCTCTTTCATGTTCATGTTGGCAAGCTGCCGGTCGAACTCGGAAATGCGCCCCTCATAGCTTTTTATATTGCGCGTGGTCGAGACGAGTTTGTCCTGAACCTCTCGGATTTCCTTTGCTATACGATTGGATTCCTGCGCAAGCTTTTCCTGCTCGCGCTTTTTCTCCACGATTGCCTTGTTTATTTTCTCAAGGTTTTTCGCCGTCTGCGCGCCCGCGGCAAGCGGAATGAACAGCAAAAATAAAAAACCTTTCCACATAGTTTTTTTATGATATAATAAAAAGCCATGGTAGTCAAATTATTAAATGAAAAGTGCGGTTATGTAGCGATTCTGGGCGCGACGAACGCAGGGAAATCCACGCTTTTGAACGCGATTACTGGCGCGCATTCGGCCATAGTCTCACACAAGGTTCAAACCACTCGCTTCCAGATTCGCGGGGCAAGGAACGTCGGCGACACGCAGGTGGTCTTCATCGACACGCCCGGAGTTTTCGATGCCAAGGGCGCGTTCGATAGACGCATGGTGTCCGAGGCTTGGACGGCGATGGACTCCGCCGACGCGGTGCTCTATTTGCTCGACGCGAAAAAGGGCATGACCGCGACTTTCGCGCGCATAGTGGACAAGCTCCGCACACTCGGAAAACCGATAGCGCTCGCGCTCAATAAAATCGACCTGGTTCGCAAAGATTCGCTCCTCGAACTGACCGCAAAAATCACCGCCGCCGCGCCGGATTTGTTCGACGAAGTGTTCATGGTTTCCGCGGCGAAAAACGACGGCATAGACAGGTTGCTGAACTGGGCCGCCACCAAAATGCCCGCTGCCAAGTGGCTGTTCTCCGCCCCCACGCCAAGCGATTTGCCGCTCGAGGTCCAGCTTGCCGAACTCACGCGCGAGCAGGTGTATAGGTACCTCCACCACGAGCTTCCCTATATGATAAAGGTCGAGACGGATAGCGTCGAAACCCGCGGAAATCTTGCGCTTATAGGCCAGACGATTTACACTTCCGACCCCACGCACCGGCAGATTATCATCGGTGCACGTGGCGGCAAGCTCAAGGAAATCGGCACCTCCGCACGCATGTCGATAGAGGCCGCGCTTGGAAAGAAAGTCAATCTTGATCTTCGCGTTGATGTTGATAAGAATTGGAAAAGCTAGCGGCAAAGGATTCATACTCGCCTGCCTCGATTGCCGCGCGTATCGACCTCATCAAATCCTGATAGTGCCAGATGTTGTGGTGCGAGAGTAGCGTGCAACCGAGGATTTCCTTCGCGTTGAACAGATGGTGTATGTACGCGCGCGAATACGTCCGGCACGTCGGACACGCACACTCCGAGTCTAAAGGAGCGTCGTCGTCCGCGTATTTTGCATTGTTGATATTGAGCGTCCCGCCCCGCACAAAAGCTTGCCCCGTGCGCCCGCTCCGCGTTGGCATTACGCAGTCGAACATGTCGATTCCGCGCAGCACCGCGCCCACGATGTCGAGCGGCTTGCCAACGCCCATAAGATACCGCGGCCGCTCGACCGGCAACGCCTCGCAAGTGTAGTCTAGCACTTCGAACATTACCTCCTGCGGCTCGCCTATGGCAAGCCCGCCGACCGCGTATCCGTCGAAGCCGATTCGCTTGAGTGCGTCAACCGATTCAAGACGCAAATCGCGGAACATCGAGCCTTGGACAATGCCGAAAATCCCGTATCCCGAGCGCTCGACAAAGGCCGCCTTCGACCTCGCCGCCCACCTCATCGACATCCGCATCGAGTCTTCGACGCGCGCCCGCTCCACCGGCCACGGCAGGCATTCGTCAAGGCACATGGTAATGTTGGAGTCAAGAAGATGCTGAATCTGCACGCTCCGCTCGGGCGTCAACATGTGCCGCGCACCGCCGTCTATGTGCGATTGAAACTCGACTCCCTCTTCGGAAAGTTTTCTAAGCCCGGATAGGCTCATCACTTGGAACCCGCCGGAATCGGTCAGTATCGGGCCGTTCCAGTTCATGAATTTGTGAAGCCCGCCATGCCGCGCGACAAGCTCCGCCGTCGGCCGCAGCATAAGGTGGTACGTGTTGCCGAGGATAATCTGCGCGCCAGTCGCCGCCACGTCCTCGGGCCGCAAGGCCTTGACACTCGCACACGTCCCGACCGGCATGAAGCATGGCGTTTCGATAGTTCCGTGTGCGGTGGCAAGCCTTCCACGCCGCGCCTTGCCCGACGCACACAAATTTTCAAACGATAAGCTCATAGAAAAATGATACCCGCCGCGCGAAGCGATTGCAAGGGAAAATCAGCCCTGCCGCCCACCCTTTTCGCACGCGTCGGTTTTCACAAGTATGCTCGCAAGGTTCACCATTTTGTCCTGGGCAATAGCTTCAAGTTTCTTCGCCATCGCCTCGTCTGCGAAAGTATATTTCTTCATGTCAAGCAGGGGCTTGTCGTACTTGTCCACCGGCTTGCCGGCGATGAACTTCACAGTGCTGCACACTTTTTCCGCAGGGTTCTCGACCTTGGATTTGGCCGCCCGCGCGATGAAAAACCTCTTCCCGTCCGAGAATTGGTAGACAAGCCTGCCGGTTCCATTCGCATTGTACACATAGTCGGAAACCATGTCGAATCCCCGCGCCGGCATGACTACGGGAAAGTCTTCACCAGACGCAAGGTTGAAATTCACGTCCTTGTTCATGAATCCACCCGCACCGACAAGCTCCTTGGGCATATTTCCGGCAAGCAAAAGCTTGGCGCTCCTGCCTCTCTCCCAGTCGCGCAGCTCGGCGCCATGGGGCACTTCCATAAAGTCCTCCGGCAAATAGCTCGCCGTCATGGCTTGGGCGAGGATTTCATCCCTGTTTATCTCGCTTGTCGCGGTCGCGCGACCCGAGTCGAGGAACTCGTTCTCCCAGTCCGCCACCCGCTCGGCAAGCTGCTCCGATGTGACCTTTTCCTTGTTATAACGGTCTTGCGCGTCCTGATAGTTTTTGGCCAATTCCACAATGTTTTTTTCGTACTCGGCCTTTTCCATTTCGTTTTTCATGGTTAGGTCATGGAGTAGCGTGTATGAGCTTTGAATCTCGTAGTCGAGCGTCGCCATCTCTTGCCAAAGCTTCATCTTTTCGTCCCAAAGGTGCTCGTTGTTCCTGTCAAGCACGGCGTTCTTGGTGCGGAGTTTGGCTACTTCGGCCTCCTGCTCGTAAATCGCGTTCTTGTTCTTATAGACTAGGACGGAGAAAAGGGTCTTGATAAGGCTCCTTTTGCCAGCGACGGATTTCTTCATTTTTTGCTCCTTTTGTTGTATAGACAAAATTATATTACGCGTCCAGTATTGTCAAGCATTTTTCTGATTGACCCCTGCCGAATTTCCAAATACAATACCCGCCATGGGAAAGAGATACATTCTTATCGACGGTTCGGGCTACATTTTCCGGGCGTTCTACGCGCTTCCGGCAATGACGCGCGGCACAGACAAGCTGCCGGTGAACGCCGTCTATGGCTTTTGCGCCATGCTGATAAGGCTGCTTCAGACGCTCGGCAAGGAGGATATAGTCGTGGTCGTCTTCGACGCCGCGCGCAAGAATTTCCGGAACGATATTTACCCGGAGTACAAGGCCAACCGCCTCGAAACCCCGCCCGAGCTCGTGCCTCAATTCGCATATATCAGGAAAGCGGTCGAGGCGTTTTGCTTGCCGAGTGTCGAGCAGCTCGGGCTCGAGGCCGACGACCTGATAGCGTCCTATTCCCGCGCCGCCGTGCTCGAGGGAGACGAGGTGGTCGTGTACTCCAGCGACAAGGATTTGATGCAGCTTCTATCTCCTCGCGTGGCGGTTTATGACCCGCTCAAATCGCGCTACGTAACGCCCGCGATAGTGCTGGAAAAGTTCGGCGTCGCTCCGGAAAAGGTCGTCGATGTCCAGGCTCTTATCGGCGATTCAAGCGACAATATTCCCGGCGTCAAGGGTATCGGGCCCAAAACCGCGGCCGAGCTTATCGCCCAATACGGCACACTCGAAAACCTGCTGAAAATGGCCAAGAACATCAAGCAGGACAAACGGCGCGAGATGATAGAGCAGGGCGCCGACATGGCGCGCATTTCCAAACAATTGGCAACATTGAAAGCCGACGCCGAGCTTGACGAACCGCTCTCAAGCTTCCACCGCCCTTGCTTCGAGCCCGCGCGCTTGAAGACGTTTTTGGACGAGATGGAGTTCAAATCGCTCATCCCCAAAATCACGACTTTGACCGGCGCAATGCCAAGCGAACCGTCCGACGACCCCGCCCCGGTCAAGGTCGAAATCCGCAGGGTAGAGAAGCATTACGAACTCGTCCAGACGGCAGAGGATCTCGAAAAGTGGTGCTCCGCCGCCCGCGCAAAGGGCCGCCTCGCGATAGATACGGAAACGACCGGCCTCGACGCGCTTACCGCGCAAATCGTGGGCTTTTCGATGGCCACGGACGAGGGTGCAGCCTGCTACGTCCCGCTTGCACACCGCAAGAAAAACTTCGTGGGCGAAGGCCTTTTCGACTCGAACGACGAGATGTTGCCTGATCAAATCCCGCTCGAAAAAGCGGTCGAAATCCTGCGTCCGCTCTTGGCCGACCCAAGCATAAAAAAAATCGGCCACAACATAAAATACGACCTGCACATCTTCCGCCGCATAGGGCTCGAACTCGAGGGCGTCGAGGATACAATGGTGATGAGCTACGTCCTCGACAGCACGCGCAACCTGCACAATATGGACGACCTCGCGCGCATACACTTGGGCTACAAGACGGTGGAATTTTCCGAGGTTGTGAAAAAGGGCGAGGGCTTCGCCGACGTCGCGCTCGCGCCCGCGCTCGACTACGCGGCCGAGGACGCGGACATCACGCTCCGTCTATATAATCTATTTTCAAAACGCCTTGAGGCCGAGGATTCCCGCGGCGTCTATGCGAATATCGACCTGCCCATAGTCAAGGTCTTGTTCGATATGGAGGAGGCCGGCGTCGCCATAGATTCTTCCGCGCTCGAAACACTCAGCCGAGAGCTCGAGCACGAGCTTACGCGCCGCCAGGCCGAGGTTTTCACGCTCGCCGGACGCGAATTCAATATACTTTCACCAAAGCAGGTAGGCGAGGTTCTGTTCGACGAACTGAAATTGCCAAACGCGAAAAAGTACTCGACCGACGTCGATGTCCTGCGCGGCCTTGCGAACGATGGCCACGAAATCGCCGACAAAATTTTGAAATTCCGCGAGGTTTCCAAACTCAAAAATACCTACGCCGATGTCCTGCCGAAAAGTCGGAACCCTCGCGATAACCGCGTGCACACAAGCTATTTCCAGGCCGGCACCTCGACCGGGCGCCTAAGCTCAAGCGACCCGAACCTCCAGAATATCCCGATAAAGACCGACCTCGGCGGGCTGGTCAGACGCGCGTTCATCGCCGCGCCCGGCAAAAAATTGCTCTCCGCCGACTACTCGCAAATCGAGCTTCGCATCTTGGCGCAAATCGCCGGTGTCCCGAATTTGAAAAAGGCATTCATCGACAAGGTCGACATTCACGCACGCACCGCCTCCGAAATCTTCGGCGTGCCGCTCGAAAAAATCACACCCGAGCTAAGGCGCAAGGCCAAGGCTGTCAACTTCGGCATAATCTACGGAATCTCGCCGTTCGGACTTGCGAAAAACATCGGAGTAAGCCAGACCGAGGCCAGGTCCTACATCGACAGCTACTTCAAAAGCTTTCCTGAAATCGCGACCTACATGGACGAGGCGAAGGAGTTCGCGCGCACGCGCGGATACGTCGAAACCCCATTCGGACGCAAGTGCTTTATCGCCGGAATAAACAATCCCAAGACGCGCGGATACGCCGAGCGCGCCGCAATAAACGCGCCGATTCAGGGCGGCAACGCGGATATAATAAAGATAGCTATGCGGCGGATTTACGACCGCCTGCGCGCGCAGAATCTCGACGCGAAAATCCGCATGCTGCTTCAGGTTCACGACGAGCTTGTCTTCGAGGTTGACGATGCCGAGGTAGCCTCCGCCTCCGCGCTTGTGAAGAAAGAGATGGAGGGGGTGGTCGACTGGAGCGTGCCGATAGTGGTCGACATCGGCGTCGCCGATAATTGGAAAGACGCGCACTAGCCGCTAATATCTGGCTTTCACGAAATAAAGTCCGCAAGCGGGCGCGGTCGGCCCCGCGGCCGAGCGGTCTCTCGCCTCCAAGATGCGCGCCATGTCCGCGGCCGCAAGCTTGCCCTCGCCGACAAGTTTCAGCGTACCCGCAATGTTGCGCACCTGGTGGTGGAGGAACGACTTCGCTTTCGCGCGTATTTCTACGAAGTCGCCTTTTTTAAGGACATGCAGGGAATCCAAGGTCTTTATGGGCGATTTCGCCTGGCATTCCGCCGCGCGCAGCGAAGTGAAGTCGTGCCGTCCGACAAGCTTTTGCGCCGCATCTTCCATCGCGTGCCAGTCGAGCGGCTTGCGTACCCACCATGCTCGCCCCTCGGAAATCGCGCCGCGCACCGGCCGCGCGAGGATGCGATAAAGATACTCGCGCCCCTTGCACGAGAAGCGGGCATGGAAATCTTCCGCCGCCCGCGTGGCGCGCAGAACGACTATGCTGTCATGGTTTTTAAGAAGCCAGAAATTCATCCCCGGCACAATGTTCGCAAGAGGAATTGCTTTCTCGACTTCGACATGCGCGGTCATTTTAAGGGCATGTACGCCGGCGTCGGTTCGACCTGCGCCGACGAACTCGCGCCGCTCTCCACACAAGGCGAATAGGGCGTTTGAGAGCGACCCGGCAATGGAACGCTGCCCCTCTTGTGTTTGCCAGCCGGAGTAGCCGTCGCCGAAATATTCGATTTCAAGACGGTATTTCATTGGGTATTACTCGACCTTGAGGGCCTTGATGAAAGCCTCCTGCGGAATCTCGACCTTGCCGAACATGCGCATTTTCTTCTTGCCCTTTTTTTGCTTTTCGAGGAGCTTGCGTTTGCGCGTAATGTCGCCGCCATAACACTTCGCCGTGACGTCTTTTCGGAAAGCGGAAATGGTCTCGCGCGCGATTATCTTGGCGCCGATTGCGGCTTGGATGGGAATCTTGAACATCTGCCGCGGGATAAGGTCTTTAAGCTTCTCGCATATCGCGCGCCCGCGCCGCTCGACCTCGGTCTTGTGCGCGATGAACGAGAGAGCCTCGACCGGCTCGTCGTTTATCAAAATCGACACCTTGGCAAGATCGCTGTCCTGATACTCGGCAAGCTCGTAATCGAACGACGCATACCCGCTCGAAATCGACTTCAACCGATCGTAAAAGTCGAACACGATTTCGTTTAAGGGAAGCTTGTACACAAGCATTGCGCGGTTGCCGACATAGGTCAGATTCTCTTGTTCTCCGCGCCGCTCGCTGCATAGTTTCAATATGCCACCGAGGTGCTCGTCCGGCGTCATGATTGTCGCGCGGACAAGCGGCTCCTCCATCTTCGCGATTCGCGACGCTTCGGGCCAATCCGCCGGATTCATGATGATGGCCTCGCTGCCGTCCGTCAAGGTCAGGCGATAGGCTACGCTCGGCGCAGTGTTGATGATGTCGAGGTCGAACTCGCGCCAAATCCGCTCCTGGATTATCTCCATGTGCAACAGACCCAAAAATCCGCACCTGAATCCGAAGCCAAGCGCGGCCGATGATTCGACCTCGTGCGTGAAGCTCGCGTCGTTGAGGGCAAGTTTCGCGATTGCGTCTTTAAGCGCCGGATAGTCGCTCGCATCCACCGGGAACATCGAGGAAAACACGACCGGCACCGACGGCTTGAACCCGGGCAAAGCCTCGCTCGCGGGCGCATCGGCAAGCGTGATTGTGTCTCCAACCTTGCAGTCCGAAAGCTGCTTCACGCCGGAAATTATATAGCCTACCTCGCCCGAGGCAAGCGACTCGACCGCGCTCATTTTCGGCAGGAACACGCCGATTTGTTCGGCCTTGTACGCCGCGCCCGAGCTCATCATTTTGATTCCCGCGCCGCGCCGGATTACTCCGTCCTTTATGCGCACAAGCATGACCACGCCAAGATACGCGTCATACCACGAGTCGATGAGGAGCGCGCGCAACGCCTCCGCGTCCCTGTCCTCCGGCGGCGGTAGTCGCGTGATTATGGCGTCAAGCACCGCCTCTACGCCAAGCCCGGTCTTGGCCGAAATCAAAAGCGCATCCGAGGCGTCTAAGCCGATGACCTCTTCTACCTGCTTCGCGATTCGCGCGGGCTCCGCCGCCGGCAGGTCGATTTTGTTCAGCACTACTTCGATTTTAAGGTTCGCGTCGATTGCTTTATATACATTCGCGATAGTCTGTGCCTCGACTCCCTGCGACGCGTCCACGACAAGGAGCGCACCCTCGCACGCGGCCAAGGAACGCGACACCTCGTACCCGAAATCCACATGCCCCGGCGTGTCGATAAGGTTGAGCACGTGCCCTTTGTAGTTCAGGCGAACCGTCTGCGCCTTGATAGTTATCCCGCGCTCGCGCTCGATTTCCATGTTGTCGAGAAGCTGGTCCTTCATCTCGCGCTCCGACACCGCGCCGGTAAGCTGGATAAGCCGGTCGGCAAGCGTCGACTTGCCATGGTCGATATGCGCGACTATGGAAAAGTTCCGGATGTTTTGCTTGAGGGTCATCCAAGCCTACTTCGCGCCAAGGTTCACGAACGGAACCGAGCTGCCCATCATATATTGCGGAAGCTTGCCGTCCCATTTTTGCACCGCCTCATAGTCGATAAGCGATTTGTTTTGAACGAGAGCGTTCGCGCGGATTCGCATGGACTCGGCCTCGGCCTTCGCGGAAATAAGCTTTTGATTCGCTTCTTCCTGAATCTGCTTGGTCTTGTTTTCGGCTTCTTTCGCTTTTTCGATGGCTATGACTTTCGCCTCGATTGCACGCTCGAAGTTGTTCGAGTACGATAGGTCGACCAACTGGAACGACTCGATTCGCACCGGGTACTTTTCGCTGAAAAGACGCTTCAGTTCCGCGGCGATTTTTTCCGTAACTACGTCGCGATTCGCGATAAGGGAAACCGCGTCCCACTTGCCGATTTCGCTTTTTACGACTTGCTCAAGGTTCTGCGGAATAATGCGGTTTTCCCAGTCTAGGCCATAGGTTTTATAGGTCTCGATTACCGTACTCGGCTCAAGGGAAAACGAGAGCGACACGTTCCCCTCCGCGGTCTGGATGTCGCGCGTATAGGACGAGGCTTTGTATAGCCGCTTCTGCGTCCGTATGTCGAATTTTTTTATATCGTCCACGAACGGAATCTTAAAGTACATCCCGGCCGATATGGTCTGGCTCGCCGCCTTGCCAAGGCGCGTCCTGACGCCAACCTCTCCCTCGGCAAGCGTCGCGAACGAGTTGGACAGCAGTAAAATTGCGACAAGGATAAGTAGGATATTCAGGGCCATATTTACCATCGCCGCCTGCTCCGGGTCGCCCGGGTTTTTGATGAACTTGAATCCGAACGAGGGAATATTGCTGCTTTTCATTTTTCATTTTCCTTTCTTTGATTGCTTTACCACCATTTTATAAGTTTAATAAAGTTGTACTTCGCACGCTTCGGCACGAACAATTTTCCGCAATGCGGGCACCGCTCGATAAGGCCGGTTATGGTTTTGGCAAGCTTCTGTGCAAGCACGACCGGCACGATTGCGATTGCGAAAACTATGATGACAAGCCCTATTGAAATCCATCCCCAATAGTCCTTGATGTACCCCATGGCTTGCTTGATAGCGATGGTCTTGGTGTTCGAAAACTCGCCGTAGATTTGCTCGAGATTGGCCCGCGCCGCACCCGTGAATCCATACTGGTTCGCGACAAGTTTTTTGAAGCTCGTGTCGGAAAGGTTGAGGGCCTTCTGCATCTGCGAAGTTCCGAATCCCGCAAGCTCGTCCTTGACCTGCTTGTTGAAGTCGGTGGCAAGCGTCGCGCGCGCCTTGTCCACACTCTCGCGCACGGAATCGTTCATCTTCGCCGCATCGTTTTTGACCTTGCCTGCCGCGTCCGACAAGCCGCGAACCTGCGCGGAAACCTTCGCCGCCTGCTCACTCGCCTGCTTGGCGGTTGCAGAAACTTTGGCCTGCACTTCCTTTAGCTTGGCCGAGGGGTCAGCCGGAGTTTTGACGCCAAGCTTGCCGAGCGCGGCCGAGGCTTTCCCGACATCCAAGCTTGCCGAGGCAGAGCTCACGGCCTTTTCGATGTCCGCCGCCTGGGCGGAAATCTTGGCCGCTTGCACGTCGAGCGCCTTCGCTTCGCTCTCTACTTTCGCGATACCGGAGACAAGCCCGTCGACGTTCACCTCGGGCACCTTTACTTTGTTGGCAAGCTTGTTGATGTCCATTTTCGAGGTCAGATATTGCTCAAGCTCGCCGTACTGGGCAAGCATGTATTTGTTGGTTTCATAGACTCCGCGCACGATTGCGTATTTCTGGATTACGTCCGATTTCAGGAATATGAAATATGCCGCCGGCACCGCCGCGCAGAGTATCCATACGATAGAGAATATGTTTGCGATTTTCTTCGCCTTGGACTTGGTGTGGAGCACTTCGTACTCTGTTCCCGCTTCGACTTTTTTTACCATTTTTTACTCCTTGGTTGGTGCAGGGAGTATAAGGCGTATTTTTCAAAGACGCAAGTTTTTTCCGCTTGCCCCCCCCCCGTAAAAATATGATATAATGCCTAGAAATGGAGGGTATATGCTGGTGTTTCGTCATAATGGTAAAGTTCCGCGACCTGCCACACATGGCGAGGATTTCGCAAGCCTGGCGTTCAATGCGATCTCTCGCATGGACGAGGTGACCAAGCTCCACTGCCGCTCTGTCGGAAATATTGGCGAGTTTTTGATGAGGAGGGCGCTCGAGGACGCGCCGTCGCAGTTCGGCAGGGACGAACGCGCCCGGCTCGCGAAGATAGACACGCGCAGCCTCCGCGCGGTATTCGCGCTGCACGATATAGGCAAGCTCGGCATCCGCGGCGATATAGTCTCCAAGCCCGGCGCCCTTACAGCCGAGGAGTTCGAGGAGATGAAAC